>JBIKNC010000070.1:0-19302 GCA_044358925.1 Planctomycetota bacterium
TCGCCGAGGTGGTCGGCGGCGACGTTGAGCACGGCGGCCACGTCGACGCGCTCGACGGCGAGTCCGCGCCGCAGGATGCCGCCGCGCGCGGTTTCGAGGATCGCGATCGTGGTGCGCGGGTCGCGCAACACGAGGCGCGCGCCGCCGGGGCCCGAGTAGTCGCCGGCGTCGAGTTGTTCGTCGCCGACACGCACCCAGTCGGTCGACGAGATGCCGGGGCACTCATCGGAGGCCTTCGCGATCGCGGCCAGGAGGCGCACGGTCGTGCTCTTGCCGTTCGTGCCGGTGACCATCGCCATCGGCACGTCGCGAACGGCGCTCCAGTCGATGGTGTCGGCGGCCGGGAGCGCATCGAGCGCGAACGTGCGCGCGTGCGCGCCGCCGCCGACCGTTGCGAGTTTGGGGTCGTTGAAGAACACGACGCCGTGCGCGCGCGCGGCGCGTTCGAGTTCGATCAGGCGCGGATTGCGTTCCTTGGCGATCGCGCGCAGGAGCGGGCGGAGCTGCTCGGCCAGCTCGCCCGGCTCGCGGCCCTCGAGCCGCGCCACGGCGCGCGCATAGGCACACTCGTTGACCTCGGTCGCGGCGAGCAGCGCGTCGTTCGGCGCGTCGAACGCGAGTGAGATGCCGTTGCCGAACGCGCGCACGCGCGGTGTGCTCGTGTGCCAGCCGACCGCCGCGAGCAACGCGAGGACTTCCGCGCGCCACGCCGCGACGAGCGGCTCGACTTCGTGCGGCTCGAGCCGCACGTCGATCACCGCACCCCAACCGTCGAGGATGGCGTTGACGCCGGGCAACCGGCGCGACTCGGCGAGTTCCAAGCGTCAGTCCTCGAGTTCCGCCGGCCGCGCGAAACGCACTCCGCGCTCGTCGCGCACGATCTGGCGCTGCCCACCGAGCGACACCTCGGGCACGTTCGCGAGATCGAACGGCACCGCGGCCTTCTTCTTCTTCGCGGCCTGCACGGACTCGCCCGGCTTGAACGTGGTGATCTGCTCCCAGCAGCGATCGATCTGGTCGGCGAAGGCGAGCACGAGGTCGCCCGCTCCGGCCATGGCGAGCGCGGCGGGCAGCGCCTTCTCCTCCTCGGGGATGACGGTGATGGCCGACGACGACACACCGGCTTCCATGAGCGCCTCGCGCATGAGCATCGGCACCTCGTCGTCCGCGCGCCCGCGGCTGTTGTCGTCGCGGCGGCAGATGTAGTGGTCGAAGCGGCCCGCGCAGATCTGCGCGATGCCGATCAAGTCCTCGTCGCGGCGATCGCCCGGACCCGCCATGACGACGATGCGTTTGCCGTCGACGTCGATGCGGCCGACGAGGTCGACCATGGCCTTCACCGCGGACGGGTTGTGGCCGTAGTCGAGGATGACCTTGAAGGGGTGCTCGTCGTGGATGTTCATGCGGCCCGGCGCCTGCACGAACGTCGTGTCGAAGGTCTGCAGGCCGAGGCGGATCTCGTCGAGTTTCACGCCCATGCTGAACGTGATCGCGGCCGCGAACATCGCGTTCTGCACGTTGTGCATCGCGCGACCTTCGAGCGTCGCCGGGATCGTGTGCGACCACAACACGGGGATGTGCGCGCCGCCGTCGTACAGCGTGATCATGTGGCCGCCCATGCCCTGCTCCAGCACGACCGCGCGCCCGCCGCCGAGGATGTGCTCGCGCACCAGGGCGTGTTTGCTGTTCATCGTCACGTAGCAGATCTGCTTGGCCTTCGTGTAGTCGGCCATGCCGAGGCAGTGCTCGTCGTCCGCGTTGAGCACCGCCGTGTCGCGCGCCACCTCGACGACGACGCGTTTGACCTCGGCCAGTTGTTCGAGCGTGTCGATGCCCTTGAGACCGAGGTGGTCGGACTGGATGTTGAGCACCGCTCCGACGTTGCAGCGCCGATAGCCCATGCCGCGCCGCAGCAAACCGCCGCGCGCAGTTTCGAGCACCGCCACTTCGACCGACGGATCGCGCAGCACCATGCGCGCCGCGACCGGCCCGGTCATGTCGCCTTCGACGGTCTTGTGGCCGTCGATGTAGACGGCGTCGGTCGTCGTGAGGCCGACGACTTTGCCCGTCAGCTTGAAGATGTGCGCGGTCATGCGCGACGTCGTCGTCTTGCCGTTCGTGCCGGTGATGGACGCGATCGGGATGCGCGCCGGCGAGCCCGGCGGGAAGAGCATGTCGATCACGGGGCCGGCCACGTCGCGCGGCGTGCCTTCACTCGGCGCGACGTGCATGCGGAACCCGGGCGCCGCGTTGACCTCGCAGATCGCGCCGCCGGTGTCGCGGTAGCTCTCCGCGATGTCCGTCGTGAGGAAGTCGACACCGCCGACGTCGAGGCCGACCGCGGCGATCGCCCGCGTCGCCATCTCGCGGTTGTCGGGGTGCACCATGTCGGTCACGTCGATCGCCGTGCCGCCGGTCGAGAGGTTGCCGGTCGAGCGCAGGTAGACGCGCTCGCCCGCCGCGGGCACGGTCGCCTTCGTGTAGCCCTTCTTCGTGAGGAGCGTGTCGGCCTGGTGGTCGAGCTCGAGGCGCGTGAGCGTCTTCTCGTGCCCGATTCCGCGGCGCGGATCCTGGTTCGTGATCTCGACCAGTTGTTCGATCGTGTGTTTGCCGTCGCCGACGACGTGACCCGGCACACGTTTGCTCGCGGCGATCAGCTTGCCGTTCACGACGAGCATGCGGTGGTCTTCGCCGGTGATGAAGCTCTCGACGATGATCCCGCGCGCGTGTTCGCGAGCGACCGTGAAGCCCTTCTTCACCTGCTCGGCGTCCGTCAAGCGGATCGACACGCCGCGGCCGTGGTTCGCGTCGAGCGGTTTGACGACGACCGGGTAGCCGATCTGCTCGGCCGCTTGCACCGCTTCGTCGGCGCTGTACACGAGCCGCTGACGCGGCACGGGCAGACCGAGGTCGCCGAGGAGTTTGTTCGTCTCTTCTTTGTCGGACGCGATCTCGACCGCGATGTGGCGCGTCTCGCTCGTGATCGTGGCCTGGATGCGTTTGCCGTACTTGCCGTGGCCGAGCTGGATGAGGCTGTGTTTGTTGAGCCGCAGCCACGGCACGTCGCGGGCCTCGGCCGCGCGCACGAGAGCGGCGGTGCTGGGCCCGAGTGCGCGGCGCTGCGCCGTGCGGATGAACGCGTCGCGCTCGGCGGCGAAGTCGAAGCGCTCTTCGGCGCCGATGCGCGCGCGCAGGTCGGCGGGGAGCAGGCTCTCGCACAGCCGCATCGCGAGGCGCCCGGCCTCGAGGCCGACCTCCTCCTGTTCGTACGAGTAGACGACGTCGTACTCACCGGGCACGCCGGTGCCGCGCGTCTTGCCGAACGTCACGTTCGCGCCGGCGATGTTCTGCAACTCGAGCGCGACGTGTTCGACCACGTGGCCCATCCACGTGCCTTCGTTCTCCGTCAAGCGGCGCAGGAAGCCGCCCGGCTCGCCGTACGAACAGCCGTGCTCCTTCAGCGTCGGCAGCGCGGCCAGCAAACCGTCGACGAACGGCGCGCCGAGGCGCGTCGACGACCACTCCTCCAGCTCACCGAGCTGCAACGTCAAACGGATGACGGGGAACAGCGCGTACAGACTCGGGCCGAGATAGACGGAGCGGTTGACGACTTTCATCGGGTTCAACTCTTGGCACGGCTCGGCCGCGCCTTCCGCGAGGGGATGTCGTAGGTGCCGCCTTCCGTGAGCACGTGCAGGCGGATGTTCGTGACGCAGACGGGCGCGTGGCGGTTGACGGAGTCCATGGAGCTGAACTCCATCTCCGACGGATCCACGACCGTGATCGCACCGCTGCCGACGACCTCGATCATGTCGTCGGGCCCGATGAACGCGGCCGTGTCTTCGTCGAGGCCGATGCCGATCGGGCGCGGGTTGTAGGCCAGCGACGTCAGCAACCGACCGAGGCGATCGCGCTGTCGGAAGTGTTGGTCGATGATGACGTTCAACGTCAGGCCGAAGCCCGGCGCGAGCGTGACCATGTCCGCGTGCGGCGTGGAGCCTTCGTCGCCGTACGCGATCATGTGCTCAGCCAGGATCGACGCTCCGGCCGACGTGCCGCCGACGTGCAGATGACCGGAGCGGTTGCGCTGCCGGATCATCTCCGCGACCGGCGTACCGCCCACGGTCGTCGAGATGCGCAACTGATTGCCGCCGGTGATGAACAGGCCGGTGGCCGACTCGAGTTGCTCCAGGACCTCGCTGCGCTTGCAGTCCGCGCGCGACTCGATGGGCAGGACGAAGGCCTCACCGACACCGATCTCCTTGAAGATCGACACGTACTTCGGCCCCGTCTCCTCGAGCCGCGACGCCGTCGGCATGACGGCGATGCGCGCCTGCCGCGCGCCGCACACGCGCGCGAAACGCGACAGGATCGACGCCGTCCGAACCTTCTCCTCGGCGCCGCCGATGGGGACGATGAAGCCACGTGTCGGCTGCTCGCGCCGCGCGCTGTCCTGCTTGCTCACGCTGGGGGGGGGGAGCGGGCTCCGGCAGTGCCTTCGCCGAGCCGCGCGTCGTGTTCGAGTCGAGCCCCCGTCCGCTCGTCGAGCGCCCACGCGCCCGTCGCCCGGTCAGGCGGCTCGGGGGGAGCGCCGCCCATCCATGATCGCGGCGCGCGCGCGGCCCCGCAAGCGGCGCGTCGCTCAGGCCGCGCGCAGCTTCAACTCGACGCCTTCCAGCGAGCCCGGATCGAGGCTCACGTGGATCGTCGTGCTGTTCGCGTCGCCCGTTCGCACTTCGACGTCCGCGCCATGCAACCGCGCCAACTGCCGCGCGAGCGGCAGGTGCAGACGCGACTCGCCGACGCCGCCGGCGGGGTCGAAGGGCTCGAACAGGGACTGGCGTTGCGCGGGTGTGAGCGCGACGCCGGGCAGCACGAACTCCACGACGAGGCTGTCGTGATGCAACGAGCCTTCGCGTTCGAGGGCGACCACGGCGCGCACCTCTTTGTTGACTGCCGTCGAGCATCCGACCGCGAGGTCGATGCAGCCGCGCACGAGGTTCTCGAGCAGCGCCGAGAAGCGCGCGAGGTCGGCCTTCACGTGCGTCGGCAGGACGCTGCGTTGCTTCAAGACGAAGCCGCACGTGCGCGACTGTGCGTGACGGCGGCCGACGTCTTCGATGCGGCCGAGCAGTGCGAAGAAGTCGAGCGGCCCGCGCTCGAGGCGCGCCTCGCCGCTCTCGAGAACCGTCAGGTCCACGATCTGGTCGACGAGCTCGGCGACGTCGCCGGCCTGCGGCAGGATCTGTGCGAGCAGACCTGACAGTTGCGGATCCCGACCGACGGTCGCGAGTGCTTCGGTGAGGCTCTTCTCGACGGCGTGCGCCGGCGAGCCGAGCGCCCGGCCCGCGCGCAGGATGAACTGCTGCTTGGCCTGGCTGTAGGCCTCGGCCATCGCCTTGTCGGACATCAGCGCGCGATTGACCGTCTCGAGCGAAGCCGTGTAGGCCTTGATCTCCTCGACGTGCAGGCGTTCGCGATCGTGGGTGTTGCGCTTGGCCGTGAGCGCGAGCGCCATCTGCTGCACCTCGACCGCGTCGAACGGCTTCTTCAGGATCAGGAGTCGATCACTGCGGCCGAGCTGCGCGAGGATCTCGTCGTAGCTGTAGTCGGAGAAGGCCGTGCACACGACGACCTGCAGGTCCGGGTCGATCTTCCACAGCTCGGCGATCGTGCGGATGCCGTCCCAACCGGGCGGCATGCGGACGTCGACGAAGGCCATCGCGAACGGCTTGCGTTTCGCGGCGACTTCCTTGACGCGTTCGAGCGCCTCTTGGCCCTGACTCGCGGTGGTGACTTCGTACTTCGAGGCGGCAATGGACGGAGCGCTCATGCCGGCACTTGCGCCTGCACTCGACGCGGCTGCGGCAGCCGGCGCCTTCGCCGGTTCGTCGCTGAAGAAGTCGTCCGACAGAGCATCGAGCGCCGCGGCCTTCTCGTCGCCCTTGCCGGACAGGATCTTCTTGAAGTCCTCGTGGATCGACGGGTTGTCGTCCACGACGAGGATGCGGAGATTGTCGTCGCTTGCCATGGTCGCTCAGGCCGCCTGGGCGGTCTCTGCCCGGTCGAGCGGAAGCTCGAGAACGAAGCGGGCACCGCGGCCCGGTCCTTCGCTCTCGGCGTACAGACGTCCGCGTAGTTCGACCGCTGCGTTGGCAGCGGAGTGCAAGCCGAACCCGTGGCCGTTCTTCTTGGTCGTGAAGCCGTGACCGAAGATCTTCGTGAGGTTCTCTTTCGGGATCCCCATGCCGTTGTCTTCGATCGTGATGCGCAAGCCGCCGTCGACCGGGGCAGAGACGGCGACGACGAGTCGCGGCTTGCGGTCCTCGAGACCTTGCATCGCCTGCCGTGCGTTCTGCACGACGTTGACGAAGAGCTCGAGCAGTTTGTTGGGATCGATCGGGACCTCGGGCACGTCGTCGAAACGTGTCTCGATCTCGATCTCCTTGTTCAGGCTGCCGGCGCTCTTGGTGAGTTCCAGTGCCTTGAGCGCGATCTTGCGCACGTCCGTGACCTCTTTGAGGGTGCTGCGGACGGCGTAGGTCTGTTGCGAGGCGACGAGTTCCGAGATGTGCGCGATGCCCTCGAGCACCTTCGCCATCTCCTGCTTCGCCGTGGTGTGTTCGTCGACGAGTTGTGTGCGCAACGCTTCGAGGAACGGCACGAGCTTCTTGCCGCGCGGGTCCTGCGTCACGAACGTGTCGAGGTCGTCCTTGCGCGACGAGAGCAGCTCGACCAGTTTCTCGAGTTGTCCGATGCGGCTCTGGCGCAGCTTCTCGTCGACGAGTTGGCTGCCGATGCTCACCGAATTGAGGACGTTGCCGACGTTGTGCAGGATGCCCGTGGCGATCTCGCTCATGCCGGCGCTGTGCGCGGCCTTCACGACCGCCGCGCGCGACTCGGCGAGTTTGTCCATCATCGAGTCGAACTCGCGCGCGAGCACACCGAGTTCGTCGGGGCGCTCGCTCTCGAGGCGCGCCGTCGTGCGGTCGTCGGCGCCGATGTGTTTGGCGTGCGTCGTCAATTCGCCGACCGGCTTCAGCACTTGCTTGTCGAGGATGCGCAGCAGCGCGAGCAGCAGGATCAGGCCCGCGGACGTCGTGCTCAGCAGCGCGTAGCGCAGCACCGACTGACCTTGCGCGAAGATCGGGCGCGGCACGGTCGTCTCGAGCAGCAGGATCGGCTGGTTCTCGTAGTCGTTGAGGACGGCGTAACTCGCCATCGCGTCGTCGCCGCGCGCTGCCGCGACCGGCCGCGCCGACGACGTGGCGTCTTCGAGCAACGCTGCGTCGAGAGGCAGCTCGTTCGCGTCGCGCAGGCGCCAGCCGCGCAGTTCCTGGCCGAGGCTCTCGCCCAGGCTGGCGAGGAGGCGATCGTCGAAGAAGCGGCCGACCAGCACGCGCCCGAGTTGGGCACCAGCGGCGTCGAGCACCGGCTCCGACGCGACGAACAGCACGCGTTCGTTCGTGTCGACGAACGCGGCGGGGCTCGTGTCGACGTGGATCTCGCCGTCGCGCGTACGACGTTCGCGCGGCTGCAGCATGTGGTGCCGCGGGTCGAGTGCGCCGCTCGGGAACTCGCGCAGCTTCAGCGCGACCGGCGGCTCCACGGAACGGTCGAGTGCGAGGTGCACGAGGATGGTTCCGTCGTTCTTGCAGACACACACGAAGTCGTGGCTCTCGCCGAGCACGTCGCGCGCGTCGAACGCCGACGGTGCGCCGGCCAGCAGCGCACGCAACGCCGCGCTGCTTGCGAGGTCGTGCGCGCGCCCCTCGACGTGGCTCGACTCGGCCGCGACGAAGAGCAGGTTGCGCTCCATGTTCGCGACCGCCTGTTCGTGGTCGAGCTGCGAGAAGCGCGGCGCGAGGACACGACGCTGCAAGTAGTGGTCGACGGCCACGTATGCGAACACGATCGCCGAGAGGATCGCGAGGATGCGGGTCCGCAAGCTCATGGCATCACGCGGCGTCGCGCTGTGATTCGGCCTGTCCGGTGGGCTGAGCTTGCGCGGCGCGGGCGTTCGCCTCGCGACGTTCGGCAGTGGCGCGGTCGATGAGTTGGGCGAGGTCCTGGAGGTCGTCGCCCGGGCGCAACTTCAGCGGACCCGGATCGCGACCGGCCAGCACCTCGTCGAGCCAGCGCCGGAATCGAAACAGCGGACCGACGAAGCGCAGCACGACCGACGTGCCGACCGCGAACACGGCGGGCAGGAGCACACCGACGCTGATCAGCAGCGTCGTCTGCAACTCTCTCGTCAGGCGCTCGACGACCGCGGTGTCCGAGCCCTGCATCGCGACGGCCGCCTCGCCGATCGCGTGCTGGAACAGCAGGAACTGCAGCAGCAGCGCGAGCAGCGCGATGCCCCCGAACGCCACCATCAGGCGGAGTTGGAGACCGGGCTCGAGGAGGCGGAACTTCCGCCGGCGGTAGGGGGGCGTCATGGGGACCAGAGGTCCCATCGACGGCCGCGAGCCGAGCCCTTGAGAGGAGCCGCCAGCACGTCCCGGGCGCGCCGCGCGTCAGAGCAGCAACGCCAAGCGCCAGCCCTCGGGCTCGGGCCCGGCGTCGAAGCCGGTCAGCTCGCGCAGCGCGCGCCAGGCCCGGCCCTGCACGCGGGCCGAGGGGTGGTCGAGCAGCTCGACGAGGTGCCGCTTCGTGCCCTGCCAACGCAGTTCGCGCATGGCGCGGATCGCGAGATCGACCACTTCCTCCTCGTCGCGTTCGAACGTGAGCGTCAGCGCGTGTGAGAGTTCGTGGCGCCGCAGTCGCTGCGACGCGATCTCGACGATGCGCTCGGTTGCCACGTCGGCGCTGCCCCAGCGCAGGTCGCTCTCGAGTTCGCCGCCGCGTTCGCGCCACCAGGTACGCGAGGTCTCGAGCCACTTCTCCCAGCGCTCGACGTCGGGCCCGGTCGGCAGGCCGGAGAGTTCGCGCAGGCCCCAGTACGCCGCGTCGACGATGCGCGGATTGGCTTGCGACATGAGAGCGACGAGCTGCTCGGCGCACTGGTCGTCACACAGCCGAGTCAACGCGACGATCGCGCGTTCGACGGTGCCGACGTCGACGGCGGTCAGCCGCGAGCGCAGGAAGGCGAGGCGCTGTTCGGGCACGGTGCCGACGTACGACGGAGCGACGTCACCGAGCAGCGTGAGTGCCGGCACCTCGTTCTGCCCGGCGCGCATGGCGATGTGCCAGAGGAGTTCGAGGTCCGCGCTCGCCTGCCCCACGGCGAGCGCGCGAGCGAGCGGCAGCAGCCAGTGCGCTGGTAGCGTCTCTCTGCGCGACACGAGTGCGCGCGAGAAGTCGCGATCGCGCGTCTGCACGGCGGCGGTCGCCGTGCGCACGAGTTCGAGGTCGGGTCCCGGCCGCACGCTCGTGAGCGCCAACTCGCGCAGCAGCGCCGCGAAGAGGTCGGCCTGCTCGCTCGAAGCGACGCGCCCGAGCAACCGCAGCGCCACGCGCGCCGTCGCGGGATCGTCGTCGCCGGCCAACGCCGATTCGAGCGCGCGAGCGACGGCGGCGTGGGGCAAGCGATCGAGCCCGATCTCGATCCGACGCCAGTCGGCGTCGGTGAGGACACGCCCTTCCGGCCGCTCCGCCGTCGGTCGGACGTAGGCGATCACACGCGGCGCCAGGTTCGCGCCGAGAGCGGCGAGGCCGGCGCCCGCGCGCTCCTCGGGCAGGCTCGGCGACAGGAGCGCCGCGAGTTCGTCGTCGAACTCGAGCGCGTCGGCGGCGTGTTCTTCGCTGCGGTCGCGTGCGACCGCCGCTCCGAGCGGAGCGGCGGTCGTCGTGAGCGCCACCAGTGCGCTCAGCAGCGCACGGGTGAGCACACCGTGAAGCGCACGTGTGCGTGCGCCATGAGGTGCGGGCAACGTCACGGGTACAGGTCGATCAGCTCGTCGAGGAAGCGTTTGCTGGAGATCGGCAACCAGCACGAGGCGAGGTAGGCGTCGAGGTCGGCGCGCACGCTCGCGTCCTGCAACGCGCTGCGGAACGGCTCGATCAGGATGCCGTTGCCCTCGACGGCCGTGACAGCGCGCGGCGGGATCACACCCGTCTCCAGCGCGTCCTGCCATGCGCGGTCGCCGATGTAGCGCAGCATCGTCACGTAGGCCTCTTTGAAGTTGGCCTCGGGCGTGTTGCGCAGCTCCTCGCTGTCGTCCTCGTACTCGGCGAACTCGGGCACCTTGGCGACCTCGACGACGACAGGCAGGACCGCGTCGACGGTGACGCGCGTCAGGTCGGTGAGTGACGTGCCCTTGTACGTGTACTCCTCACCGTCGTCGCCGCGCACGCGGAACTCGGTCGTCGCGGCGATGCGCGCAGCCGACGGCGCGAGCAGCGTGTCGCCGCGCTCGGCCGCTTCCTTGACGATGTCGCGCCGCAAGTCGGCCTTCTCGTCGCCCGGGATCTCGAGCACACGCCACGACAGGAACTCGTAATCGCGCCCGCGCAGGTCGATGTCCATCACACGCGGATCGAACGTCAGATGGCTGCCGTCGCCGATCGTCAGTTGCAGAGCGTTGATGCTGCCCTGGAAGACCGTCGCGGCCGGGAGCGTGATCGCGGCATACGGCGCGTAGACGGCGCCGCAGAACGCAACAGCGGTCTGCCATTCCACGGGCTCTTCGAGGTCCGCGACGGAGTCGTGGTTCGCCGCTCCGCGAGCGTTCACGAGGAACACGGCATCGGACGCGTCACCCGACGCGTTCGTGACCCTGGCGCCCGAGCGCAGACCGAGGTGGTTCTCGACGTAGAAGTGGACGGGACCGTTCGTCGTGTCGAGCGCCACCAGACCGCCGCCCATCACGATCAGCGAACTCACACAGACCGAGGCCGGGCCGACGATGGTCAGCTTTCCGCGCCCGTTGACCTGCATCGCACCGTACTCGTGAACACCGGTCGCCAGCGTGCGTGTCGTGTTGGACGCGACCGTCAGCGCGGCTGTCGACATCCTCACGGGCATCGCGAGTTCCGGCAGAGAGTGCGAGACGTCGTCGGGCAGCGTCGAGCCGCTCACGACCGCGCCGTACAGGTTCTCGATCCGCGCTTTCGGACCGGCGAGCACGGATCCGAGCACTTCCGTGCCGCCGAGCAGTTCGATCGTGCCGTCGCTGCCGAGCAAATTGAGGCCGCTGAGCTGGGCGACGGGAGGTGCACTCGGGAGCGCGATGCGTTGCACCGGTGACGTTCCGCCCGATCCGCCGGCCGGCGGCTCTTCCTTCTCGACCTCCAGCGAATCGATCGTCACGTCCTCACCGACGTTCACACCCGCCGACCCGAAGAACCCGTAGTCGCCGATCGGCAGTTCGGGTTTGTGGAGCGCTTGCGAGAGGCGGTGCGACGTGCCGGCGTACAGGCCGGTGCTCGTGATGTGCACGACGCCGTGGCTGTCCTTGACCGTCTCGACCCAGAACGCACCCGAGCCGTACACGGCGGGAAGCTCCAGCGTGCCGATGTTGCCGGAACCGCCGGAACGAACGTCGTCGATCGCGTCGGCGATGCCCGCTTCGGCCATGTAGAAGGCGAGCTTCTCGGCGGACGAGGTCGCCTGACTCTTCCACTGCTGGAGGCCGCGCTGCAACGTCACGACGCTGACGAGGGCCGCGCTCATGACGAGCAACAGCGCCATCGAGAGCGTCGAACCGCGCTGCGCCGCGCGGGAGTGCGCGTGCCGGGTGACGGAGGCGAAGCGCGAGCACGGTGATTGGAGCCGGTCGCGCGTGGTGTGGCTGAGCATGGTGGTGGTGTCCACGGGAGGTTGGTTTCGTTGCCTCGAAGACCTGGACCTCCGCAGCGCCCTTCGTCCACCTGGGCGCGCCGACTCCACACCGACTCACGAAACCGTCCATCCACCGCCGCAAGTCCCGTGGCTCGTGACGCGTACGGTGTCAGACACCGGATCCGTCACGGCGCGCGCGAAGTGCGGAGTCGCCGTGGGACACACCGGCGGCGCGCATCGCGCGCCGCTGGTGTGCCCCGCGGCGACTCCGCACTTCGCGCGCGCCGTGACGGATCCGGTGTCTGACACCGTACGCGTCACGGTCCGTTCGCGAGGACGGCCTCGATGAACTTCTTCGAGTTCGTCGGCAGCCACGAACCGTCCAGCTCGTCCTCCAGACCCTCGCGCACGTTCGGGTCGTTGAAGACCTTGGCGTAGGGCTCGAGCGAGACTCCGTTGGTCACCACGGCAGTCCAGATGCCCGGCGGGAAGTCGCCCGACTCGATGTTCTTGAGGTGACCAGGAGGGAGGTTGCTCGCCGCGTACTCCCACGCGTTCTGGAACTCGGCCGACACGACGTCGTCGACCTCTTCGATGTCGTCCTCCGAGTACTTCGCGAAGGGCGGCACGACGTCGACGTCGACGGCGGGCGGGAGCATGCTCGCCACTTTCGCGAGAGTCAGATCGACGATCGACGTGCCCCTGTAGACGAGCTTCTTGCCCTCCGGCGTCTCGAACAGGAACTCCTCGGTCGCCGGCACGCGCGCCGAACACGGGCACGGCAGCGTGTCGCCGCGTTCGCGCGCTTCCTTCACGACGTCGCGCCGCAGCACGGCCTTCTCGGCGGCCGGGATCTCGAGCACGCGCCACGCCATCAACTTGCGGTCGCGCGACTCGATCGCGACTTGACGCAAGCGAGAGTCGAGTTCGAGCAGGGCGTGGTCGCCGACGCGCAACGACTGCGCGGCGATGCCGCCGATCCAGTGCGTGCCGCTCGGTACGTCGACGGCGGAGTTCGGCGCGTAGAGCGCGAGGCACGCGTCGGCGCTCGACGCCCACACCACCGGCGACTCGAACACGCCGTCGTCGTCGGAGTCGGAGTCGCCGCGGCCGCCGACGAGCACCACGAACCGGCTCGCGTCGCCGTCGCTCGCGCCGACCGTCGCTCCGACGCCGACCGTCAGTGCGTGCGCGACGTAGACGTGAACGGCGCCGCCGCTCGTGTCGGCTCGCAACGTGGCGGCCGCTCCCACGTCGAGACGATCGATCGACACGGAAGCGGGACCGACGATCGTCAGAGCCGCGAGCGGCGCGATCGACACGCTGCTGAGAGCGTGTGTGCCGCTCGCGAGTGTGTTCGTCACGGCCGGGAGGCACACGAGCGCACCGGACGCTTCGTCGAGCGGCATCGCGATCGCCGGCATTTCGCGAGCGTCGCGTTCCGGCAGCGTCGATCCGCTGATGGCCGCGCCGCTCGCGACGAGCACGACGTGTTCGGGACCCGGCAGCGCCGCGCCGGCGACCCTCGCGCCGGCACCGAGTTCGATGCCCGCGTCGCTGCCGACGAGTACGGTCGCGCTCGGGCCGACGAACGGCTCTTCGGGCAGGGCGATCTTGTTCTTGTCCTTCTTGTTCTCGTCTTTCGAGTTGCCGTTCCCGAGGCCGCCGAGACCGGGCGGAATCAGCTCCCCGACGTCCTCGACGATTCCTTGGCCTTCGCCGCCGCCGGCTTCCTCGCCGCCCTCGTCCGGCACGTATTCACGCACGACCGTGCCTTCGCCGAGCGTGACGCCGTAGCGTCCGAAGAAGCCGTGCTCGACGAGCGGCAGCGGCGGCCGACGAACGGCCTGCGAGAGGCGCGACGCGGTGCCGTCGTACAGTCCGGTGCTCGTGATGAACGACACGCCGTGTTCGTCGGTCACGGTCTCGACCCAGAACGCTCCGCTGCCGTACAGCGCGGGCAGTTCACGTGAGCCGACGTTGCCCGACCCGTCGTGTGCGAGATCGTCGCGCGCTTCCGCGATGCCGGATTCGGCCATGTAGAAGGCGATCTTCTGCGCGGTCGAGGCCGATTGCAGGCGCCACGAGTCGAGGCCGCGTTGCAGCGCCACGGCGCTCACGAGCGCAGCGGTCGCCACGAGCAACAGCGCCGACGCGAGCGTCGAACCACGCCGCGAACGGCACGGCTGGAACCGATGTTTGCAGCTCTGGATCGAGCTGTACGAGCGCGCTGGGGGAGCGCTCGGGCAAGAGAAGGTCATGAAAGGTCGATGGCCGTGGACGTGAGCGCCAGCCAGCCCCTTTTCGACGCGCACACGCTCCGAGTTGACGCGACGATTCGAATTGTCGAATCGTGCGCCGTGACTCGCGCGCCCCGCGTCAGTTGCGGAAGGCGACGCGCGTCTTCGCGCTCGACGTCAGCTCGGTTCCATCGTTCAACACGCGCCGCAGCGTGAGGTGGATCTGAACGCTCGAACGCTCCAGGTTGAACGACAAGCCCTCCTCGTCGATCAACACGTTGCCGTTGTCGTCCGCCGCGTTGCCGCCCTGTTCGTCGAGCAGGAACTGGCTCACGAACTTGCCCCACACGAGTTCCATCTGGTCGGCCGTGTCCGGATTGCGGTGCCAGAGCACCTTCATGTCGGTGTGGTCGAGCGAGATGCGCTCCGGGTCGCTCCAGACCTGCTTGCCGTCCTCGACGCCGAGCGAGGTCTCGAAGTTGATCTGCGCGCTGTTGAACGGCGCGCTGTTCGCCGGCATCGTCCGTTCCTCGTTCGCGGCCATCAGCGCGAGGGCGATGCGATCGATCGCCTGGTCCGCGAGCTGGTCGAGCTCCTGCTGCGAGGCGTTGTGATTCCCGGCCTTCGACGCGGTGCCGATCAGTTGGGACGTGTTGAAGAGCAGCACGACGACGAGCGCGAACGCGATCGCCACCTCGAGGATCGTGAAGCCGGAGCGTGAATGCGTTTTCATGCGTCGGGCTCCGAGAACATGGTCTGGATGCGCATGGAGTGCACCATGCCCCCCGACTCCCACTCGACGATCACTTCGACGGGCAGGATCGTGTAGCTGTCCGAGACGTCGACCTCGCCGATCTCACCGTCCGCGTTGAGGTCGCGCGGCAGACCCAGCACGGTGTCGACGGCGTCCTCGCGCAACTCCGCGCCGCTGTCGCCCGGGAAGCGCACGCGTCCGCACATGCCGTCCTGGTCGTTCTCGGGCACGGTCAACCCTTCGACCGCGAAGTGCGGGCCGGACGCCGTGCCCTCTCCGGCCGGGTCGTCGGCGGGCTCGTCGTTGTAGAGCACGAACAAGCGGTGGTACGGCTCGATGCGCAGCAACTCGAGCATCTCGCGCGCCGCCTCGGCCGCGCGCGCGCGTTCGCGCTGCAACGGACCGAGCCGTGAGGCCGACTGCATCGTGCCCGACATCATCGTCAACGCGATCGCGAGCACCACGACCACGACGAGCAGCTCCACCATCGTGAAGCCGCTCGTCGTTCGACGGCTGCGCGCACGCGCGGGCCACGGTGGGCGCGCGCGTCCGGAGACGACGAGGTGGCGACGGTTGGAACCGTTCTTGGTCATGGGGCGGACCGAGTCGAGTCTGTCGTCGGCGCGCGCGGGTGTTGCTTGAGTGCAATCGACGGAACGCGGCGGAGGCGCCCGTAGAATCCGGTCGCACACGGAACTTCTTTCCACCACCGCGCACGCGCCATGAACGAAGCCCAACGAGACCGACACACATCGACGCGCCGCGCACTCGTGATCGGTTCCGCCGCGGCGCTCGCGGGCGCGTCGTGTTCGCGACCGAACGCGACCGGCGGCGCGGCAGCCGTGCACACGCGCAAGCGCGTCGAATGGACGCTCGTTTCGAGCTTCCCCAGCTCACTCGACGCGATGTTCGGGCCCGCGCAGTCGCTCGCCGAACGTGTGAAGGCCGCCACCGACGGCGCGTTCGACATCCGCGTGCACCAGGCCGGTGAGATCGTGTCGGCCTTCGAAGTGCTCGAAGCCGTGCAGGTCGGCGCCGTGCAAGTCGGCCAGACGGCGTCGTACTACTACACGGGCAAGTGCGCGCCGCTCGCGTTCGCGACGTGTGTGCCGTTCGGACTCACGGCGCGGCAGCAGCAGGCGTGGCTGCGCGAAGGCGGCGGCGATGCGCTGATCGGCGAGCTCTACGCCGACTTCGGCATCGTGCACTTCCAGGCCGGCAACACGGGCGCGCAGATGGGTGGTTGGTTCCGGCGCGAAGTCAGCGCGCCCGCCGACTTGAAGGGCCTGCGCATGCGCATCCCGGGCCTCGGCGGCGAGGTCATGTCCGCGCTCGGCGTGTCGGTGCAGCAACTCCCCGGCGGCGAGATCTACACCGCGCTCGAGATGGACCGCATCGACGCGACCGAGTGGGTCGGGCCGTACGACGACGAGAAGCTCGGCTTCCACAAGGTCGCGAAGAACTACTACTACCCGGGCTGGTGGGAGCCGGGACCCGAACTCAGCTACCTCGTCAATCGCGTCGAGTGGGACGACTTGCCCGCCGACTACCGCGCCGTGTTCACCGCGGCGGCGCGCGAGTCCGGCGCGACGATGCAGGAGCGCTACGACGCGCGCAATCCGGCGGCGCTGGCGCGGCTCGTCGCACAGGGTGTGGTCGTGCGGCCGTTCAGCGCGGAGCTGCTCGAAGCGGCGCGCGAGGCGAGCGAGGACTTCCTCTCGACGTCGGCGGCGAAGGACCCGGCGTACGCAAAGGTCCTCGAACCGTGGCGCACGTTCCGCGCGGAGTCGAACGCTTGGTTCGGCGCGGCGGAACTCGCCTACGCAGCGTTCACGCACCGCCCGTCCTGAATGGCGCGCGGCGCGGCGTGAGGGGCGCGCGGCGCCGTGCACGCGCTCTCACAGGAACGACGTGACGAGTTCCGGCACGAACGCGACCAGCACGAGCACGAAGAGCTGGATCGCGATGAACGGCACGACGCCGCGGTAGATCTGGCCGGTCGTCACGCTCGGCGGCGCGACGCCGCGCAGATAGAAGAGCGAGAAGCCGAACGGCGGCGTGAGGAACGAGGTCTGGAGGTTCAGGCCGAGCATCACACCGACCCAGACCTTCTCGTCCGTCGTGAAGCCGAGCTTCGCCATCGCAGCAGTCAGGAGCGGGACGATGATGAAGCAGATCTCGAAGAAGTCGAGGAAGAAGCCCAGGCCGAACACGATCAGGTTCGCGACGACGAGCAGCCACAGTCGGCCGCCCGGCAGGCCGTGCAGCGATTCCAGCAGCCACGTGTCGCCGTGCAGGCCGCGGAAGACGAGCGTGAACAGCGTCGCCCCGATCAGCAGCGTCACGACCATCGACGTCAGTTGCATCGTGTCGTGTGCCGTCGCACGTAGCACCGACACGTCGAAGCGGCCCGCGAGCTTGGCGAGCACGAGCGCCCCGACCGACCCGAGCGCACCCGCCTCGGTGGGGGAGGCGAAGCCGGCGAAGATCGAGCCCAGCACGAGCACGATCAAGACGAGCGGCGGCACCATCACGCGCAGCGTGTGGCGCAGCAGTGCCGAGCCGCTCTCCGCACGTTCCTCGATCGGCAGTGCCGGAGCGACGTCGGGGCGCAGCTTCGCGATCACCAGCACGTAGAGCGCGTAACACGTCGCGAGCAACAGGCCCGGCACGAGCGCCCCGCGGAACAGGCTGCCGACCGACACGCCCATCTGGTCGCCGAGCACGACCAACACCACGCTCGGCGGAATGATCTGCCCGAGTGTGCCCGACGCAGCGATCACACCGGTGGCGAACGGCGCCTGGTAGCCGTAGCGCAGCATGATCGGCAGCGAGATCATGCCCATCGCGACGACCGACGCGCCGACCACGCCGGTTGCGGCGGCGAGCAGCGTGCCGACGAGCACGACCGCGAGTGCGAGGCCGCCGCGCTTCGCTCCGAACAGCATGCCGACCGTGTGCAAGAGGTCTTCGGCGAGGCGCGAGCGCTGCAACGCCGTGCCCATGAACACGAAGAACGGCACCGCCATCAGCAGCTCGTTCTGCATGACGGCGAACACGCGCATCGGGAACGTGCGCAGGAGCGCCTCGTTCATCTCGCCCGTCGCGATGCCGAGGCCCGCGAACGCGAGCGCCGTGCCGGCCAGCGAGAACGCGACCGGATAGCCCGCGAAGATGAGCGCGAAGGCCACCACGAACATGAGCGGCCCGAGCAGTTCGAGGATCATCGCGCCGGTTCGCTCCCATCACCGCGGCGCAGCGCCACGGCGTGCAGCACGACCTGCGCGAGCCCCTGCACGAACAGCAGCGCGAACGCGATCGGCACCAGCGTCTTGACCGGGTACCGCGGCAGGCCGCCCGGGTTGGGCGACCGCTCCATGAGCGCCCACGAGTTCTCGACGAAGGTCAGGCTCTCGTAGAAACCGAAGGCGCAGAACGGCAGCAGGAACAGCACGCCGCCCACGAGGTCGATCCAGTGCCGCGTGCGCGCCGACCGTTTGCCGTACCACGCGTCGACGCGCACGTGCGCCCCCTTCGCGAGCGTCGCCGGCGCCCCGAGCAGGAACACGAACGCGAACAGGTACCACTGCGCTTCGCTGAGCGCGTTGCTCGAGATGCTCGTGCCGGCGTACTTGTCGAGTGCCGCCGTCGCGCTCGTCGCGACCGCCAGCAGGATCATCGGCACCGTCGCCCACGCCGCCGCCGACCCGATCGCGTTCGACACGCGTGTGACCGCGAGGGCCGCACGCTCGAGAAGATTGCGGCTCGCGCCCTGAGTGACCGGTGCGGTGGCGTTCACGCGCGGCGAGGATAGCGCGCGGGCCGCGAGGTTCGGCGCGCGCCGACAGCCGCCTGACCGCGGACCACTTCGCCGCCGACGTGACCGCCCACTTCACGGCGCAAGGTCTCGCGATCCACACCGACGATCGAGCGGCGCCCCCGGGGCCCGTGAGCGCGCTACCGTGCGCGCATGGAGCGTTCGACTGCGACGATCGCCGCACCCGCGGGTTACGTGCTGCGCCCCGTGCAGGACAGCGACTCGCGCGACCTGCAGGAGCTGCACGGGCGCTGCTTCGCCGAGTATCCGGGGTGTGTGCTCGACACGGAGCGGGAGGAGCCGGCGCTGCTCACACCTGCGAGTTCGTTCGAGGTGATGTGGGTGCTCGAACACGCGGGCCACGTGGTCGGTTGCATCGGCGCGAAGTCGCACCCCGAGTGCGACCCGCCGCACGCGGAACTGAAGAAGCTCTACGTGCTGCCGAGTCACCAGGGGCGCGGGCTGGCGCGCGTGCTGGTCGAGACGATGGAGAGCTATGCGAGGCAGCGCGGCTTCACGCGCGTCGAGCTGTGGAGCGACACCCGCTTCACCAAGGCGCACGCCGTCTACACGCACTTCGGCTACACGCCGACGGGCCGCTCGCGCGACCTCCACGACCTCTCGCACACCGCCGAGTTCCACTTCGTGCGCGGGTCCGTCTGAGAATACGGTGCCGTAGCAAAAAACCTCAGCCTTCGCGGCGCGTCCGCGGCGCACGCGGCCGGTCCGACACACACTGCTGCGGCGGCGCGATGCGCCGCCGCAG
>JBIKNC010000277.1:0-5542 GCA_044358925.1 Planctomycetota bacterium
CGCCGTCTGCGATCACGAGGTGCAGCGCGACCGCGCCGACACCCGGCACGTCCAGTTCGCAGATGCCCGGCGCGACGAACGCGCGGAACTCGCCCGGCAGGTCGAGCTGCCCGACGACCCCGAAGCACCCGCGGTGGTCGAGTGCGAGTTCGACGAGTCGCTCGCCGTCGACGGCGAACACACTCGCGCGGCCGTCGCGATCGAGGTCGAAGCCTTGCGCGCTGCCGACCTGTCCGCTCGCGAACGCCACCGCGTCACCGACGGGCGTGAAGCCGCCGTCCGCGAGGCGCACGAGACGCGCGCCGTCCGCATCGGCGACCACGACCCACGCCTCCCCCACACCGGCGACGTCGGCGGCGGCGACGAAGCGCCCGCCCACCGACGGCGGCGCGAAGGGCAGGAGGTCGTGAGCGGCGCGCCCGTCTTGGACGAGGGCGAGAACGGTCGAGAGAGCGAGGATCGGCATGCGGAACTCCTCGCCGACTATCGGTCCGCGGCGCCGCGCTCGCTGACGCACGCGTCCTCCGCGAGCCGGCCGAGGTCCCCGTCCTGGGAGCGCACCGCCGCGCCCTCTCGCCGTCAGCGCCAACCGCGCCGGCGGTTGGGCCGAACTCCTTTCACTGTCAGCGCGCCTGCAGACGGTTGAGGCGCGAACGCGCGGGCTCGAAGTTCGGCTCGGCGTCGAGCGTGCGCCGCAGCGCCTCTTCGGCCTGAGCAGCGAGCCCCTGGTTCTCGTACACGAGCGCGCGGTGGTAGTCGGCGCGCCAGGCCTCGGACCCGAGGCGCTGGGCGAGGTCGATCGCGGCCAGCGCGCCTTCCGAGTCACCGGAGAGGTCCAGCAGTTGTGCGCGGAGCAGCACGAGGTCCGCCGAGTCCGGCGCCAGCAGGAGGCCGTCGTCGACGAGCCGCGTGGCGCGCGGATAGTTGCCCTCTTCGATCGACAGGCGCGCGCGCAGCGACGCGGCCTCGGTCAGGCGCGGATTCGCCGCGAGCGCCGCGTCGAGGTGCGACTCCGCTTGGCGCCGCTGGCCGGTCGCGTAGGCCGCCGCGCCGCACGCGTAGCGCGTCGCCGCGTGGTCGGGGAAATCGAACGCGAGCGTCTCGAGTTCGCGCATCAACACCGGCGTCGGACGCACGTCGTCGTAGGCCGGGTCCTCCTCGTCCATCTCGCCGCGCTCCTTGGCGCGTGCGTCGTACATCTCGTCGAGCAGCGCTCCGAGGCGCAGATCGGGATCGCCGAGATCGCGAATCGGGTTGTGGTTGAAGACCGAGCAGCCGCACAGGCCGAGCACGAGAAGGAATGCGAAGAGGCGCATGGCGAGGCGGGAAGGTGCTTGGCTTGGGGCCGGGGGCTTGGTGCTTTGGGCTTCGGTCCGCGTGCGAAGTTCGTCCGCAGCGACGGAGTCAGTTCGAGCCCGGCATCATGCCGGCGACCTGAGACAGCGCGGGGATGATCGTGACCGCCAGGATGCCTGGGAGGAAGCACACGACCAAGGGCACGGCCAATCTCGTCGGCAGCAGTTGCGATTGCGCGAGCACAGTCTCACGACGGCGACTCCACAACTCGTCAGCTTGGCGGCGCAGGGTCGCGGACGTGCCGGCGCCGACTTCCTCGGCGTGCGTCAGCGCGGACACGAAGACCGACACGGACGGGATGTCGAGGCGCTCCGACAGATTGCGGAAGCACATGCGCCGCGATTGCCCCGAGAGCGACTCGGCGCGGAAGCGCGCGAGTTCCTCGTTGAGCGGTCGGTCGTCGTCCTGCGTCTCGAGGATGCGTTGGATCGACGCGTCCATGCCTTGGCCGGCTTCGGCCAGCGAGGCCAGGAGTTCGAGCGTCATCGGCAGATCCTGCTCGACGAGTTCGATGCGTTCGCGGCGCGCGGAGCGCACGTACAGCACCGGCAGCATCAGGATCACGACGGCGGCGAGCCACGGCGCCCAGGTGTAGAGCGGCACGATCGCGGCGCCGAGGCCGCCCGGCATCGCGTCGGCCAGTTCGGCACCGCGCGCGACGGCGCCCGACATGATCGCGAGCGGCACGATCGCGATCGCGATCACCACACACAGGACTTCGGCTGCGATGAAGAGCGTCGAGGCCGACGTGTCGCGGAAGCCGGCCATGAACAGCCAGCGTTCGAGCGCGCCCTCGGGCGTGACGAGTTGCGGACCGGTCTCCTCACGCACCGTGCGCGCGAACAGACGCTGGTGGGCGCGCCGCCGCATGGCGATGCGCACGAGCGCCCAACTCGCGGCGACGACGACGCCGACGAGGAGGGCCTTGGCCCAATCGCTCTCGAACCAGGCTGCGGCGAGGAGATTCATCGGGATCAGACGCGGATCTGCGAGATGCGCTGCACCCACACGATGCCGGCGGCTTGCATGGCGAGGATGGTCGCGGCCACGAGTTGGCCGGTCGGGCTCGTCATGAACGCGAAGAAGTCGATCGTCGAGCTGTGCGCGACGAGGTAGGCGAGGCCGTAGGTCAATGCGAGCACACCGACGACCGACAACTCGGTCTCGACGGTCTGCGTGCGCAAACGGCGGCGCAACGCGACGCGATCGCGCACGGCGCGGCCGACCGACGAGAGTGCGTTCGCGTGACCCGCGCCGCCTTCCCAGTTGGTGCCGACGGTGAACGTGAAGAGGCGGAACGAGTCGAGCGGGATGCGCTCGCGGAACGCGGCGAGCACCTCGCGCGGGTTCTGCCCGACGCGCAGGCGTTCGACCACGTCGCGGAACGAACCGCCGACGGGATCGAGGACCCGATCGGCCGAGTGCGCCATCGCGTCGACGATCGTGCCGCCCGCGCGCACCGAGCTGATGACGAGGTCGATCGCGTCGGCGAGTTGGCCTTCGAGTTTGAGGACGAGGCGTTCGAGGCGGCGCTCCTCGAGGCGCCACGCGACGACGCCGCCGAAGAACGCGAGCGCGACCGAGAGCGTCAGCGAGAGCTGCACGAGCAGCAGCGCGATCACGAAGACCGCGATCGCCGCGACCCACATGGGCCAGCGGCGCTTCTCGACGATGCTCTCGACTTCGAACGAGTCGAGTTGGTCGTCGGCGAGTTCCTCGTCCGTGATCGGAACGCGCGCGAGACGCGCCGTCGCACGCCGACGGGCGAGCGCGGCGCGCAGACCGAAGACGAGTGCCGCGAGCCCGAGAGCCAGCGCGCCGAAGACGAGCACGCGCTCGAACATCAGACCTCGTCCTCCGCCTCGACGCGCGCCGCACGGCTCGCGCTGGCCGGGTTCGGACGGAACAGCGCCATCGGCAGCTCTTCGCCGCGATTGCGCAACTCGTCCGCGAGGTGCGGCACGATGCCGGTCGGCTCGTGCACGCCGATGACGCGGCCGCGATCGCGCTCGAAGATCTTGAAGCGGAAGATCTCCTGCAGCAGCGGGGTCTGGCCTTCGAGACCGGTGATCTCGGAGACGCTCGCGACGCGACGCACACCGTCTTCGAAGCGGCGCACGTACACGACCAGGTGGATCGCGGCCGCGATCTGCTCGCGGATCGCGCGGCTCGGCAGGTCGGTGCCCGCCATCAACACCATCGTCTCGAGGCGCGACAGCGCGTCGCGCGGCGAGTTCGCGTGCACCGTGCACAGGCCGCCTTCGTGGCCCGTGTTCATGGCTTGGAGCATGTCGAGCGCTTCGCCCGAACGCACCTCGCCCACGATGATGCGCGTCGGCCGCATGCGCAGGCAGTTGACGAGCAGATCGCGCGCCTTGATCTCGCCGCGACCTTCGACGTTGGCGGGGCGCGTTTCGAGGCGGACGACGTGCTCCTGGTCGAGTTGCAGTTCGGCCGTGTCCTCGATCGTGACGATGCGCTCGTCGCCGGGGATCGCTTCGGCCAGACCGCCGAGCAGTGTCGACTTGCCCGAACCCGTGCCGCCGCAGATGAGGATGTTCTTGCGCGCGCGCACCGCGTAGGCGAGGAACGTGCGGATCTCCTCGGAGAACATCTTCTTCTCGACCAGGTCCTTCGCGTGCAGACGGCGCGTGCCGAAGCGACGGATCGAGATGGTCGGACTGTCGATCGACGCGGGCGGGAGTGTCGCGTTCACGCGGCTGCCGTCCGGCAGGCGCAGGTCCGCCATCGGCCACGCGTTGTCGATGCGGCGACCGACGCGCATCGCGAGACGCTCGACGAGGCGCGCGATGTGGTCCTTGTCGCGGAAACGGATGTCGGTCTTCTCGAGTCGGCCGAAGCGCTCGACGAACACGGCGTCCGGTCCGTTGACGAGGATGTCGGTGACGGCCGGGTCGAGCATCAGCGGGCTCAGCGGCCCGAGGCCCAGAGCCTCCTCGACGAGCTCGTTGGCGAGGCGGCCGCTCTCCTGCTCGTTGAGCGGCAGCGCCTCGTTCGCCATCACGTCGGCGACGAAGGCCTCGGTCGCCTCGCGCAGCACGCGGTCCTCGGCGCCGAGCAGACCGCGCTCCGCGAGCGCGTCGAACAGACGCTCCTGGAGGCGCGCCTTGACCTGCACGTAGTCGGTCTCGCTCGGGCGGCTGAGCGCGGGCGCGGCGTCGGCGCGCGAAGAACGCTCGGGGCGCTCCTGTCGATCGAGGCGGCTGCCCGGATCGATGTTGATGCTCTTTCTGAAGAGCGAGCGCACGGCGTGCGAGCCGGTGCTCAGCGCTTCACGCGCCTCGCGCGACGTCGCGCCGGTGCTGGAGATGCGATCGTCGGCGCTCATCGGGTGCGCTCCCCGCCGTCGGCGTGACGTCGTGCGCGGCGCGCGGCCTCACGCACGCGTTCCATGTGCGCTTCGTCGACCTTGGCGCCGGGCGCCGCGAGCGCGGCTTCGCCATCCACGTCCTCGAGCGTCGTGGCGCCGTTGCGCGCCGCTCCGCTCGTGGACGCGCGTGCGCCTTTCGCGGCCTTCGCTCGCGTCCCGCGCGCACGTGGCTCGATCTCGACCCCCGCCTCGTCGCCTTCGTGCAGCGATTCGATCTCGCGCACGAGCTGCACCATCTTCTTGCCGAAGCCGTGCCACTTGGGCGCGTGCAGCACGTACGGCCGACCCAGGTTCGCCGCCGACAAGAGCTGCTTCGCGAACGGCATCTGGTGGTCGATCTCGCGCCCGAGGCGCTCGGCGACCGCACCCGCGCCGAGGCGCCCGGCGAAGTTCGGATAGGGCTGGTTGAGCACGACACGCAGGCGCTCGTTCGGCACGCCGAGGCCGGTGACGACCTCGATGTAGCCGGGCATGCTCTGCACGATCGGCACGAGGTCCGACGTCACGACGTACGCGAGGTCCGTCAGGTCGAGGATCGCGACCGCGACCGCGTCGACGGCCGGGAACGTGTCGACGATCACGTAGTCGAACGCGCGCCGCGCGACGCCGATGACGCGCGCCAGTGCGCTGTCGTCGACCTGCTGCGCTTGGATCGCATCGCGCGGCGCCGTCAGTACACGCAGTCCGTCGCGCGTCTCCGCGGTCAGGTTGCGCAGCAGCGTCGTGTCGAGGCGATACGCCTCGCGGCACGCGTCGACGAGGCCGGTCGACGGCTCGAGGTCGAGCATCGAACCG
>JBIKNC010000278.1:0-5539 GCA_044358925.1 Planctomycetota bacterium
CCGCATGGGAGCACCGCGTGTGCTCGTCGTTGGCGACCTGATCCTCGACCGCTACGTCAGCGGCGACGTTCAACGCATCTCGCCCGAGGCGCCGATCGCGGTGCTCGCGGCCGCGCGCCGCGAGGACCGCCTCGGCGGTGCCGGCAACGTCGCGACCAACCTGCGCGCGATGGGAGCGGCCGTCGAGATCCTCGGCTTCGTCGGCGCGGACGAGGACGGCGACGTCGTCCTCGGTCTGTTCGACTCGTTCGGCGTCGAACACGGCGCGTGTGTGCGCGACGCGTCGCGGCCGACGACCGTCAAGACGCGCTTCGTGTCCGGCGTGCAGCAGATGCTGCGCGTCGACTGGGAGGACGCTCGCAGCGCCAGCGGTGTGAACGAAGAGGCGCTGCTCGCGCGCGTCGCGCCCGCCATCGCTACCGCGGACGCGGTCGTCCTCTCGGACTACGGCAAGGGTGTGCTGACGCCGCGCGTGCTCGAACTCGCGCTGCGCACGTGCAAGGAACGCGGCGTGCCCGTGCTCGTCGATCCCAAGGGCACGGACTTCACGCGCTACCGCGGCGCGACGCTGCTGACGCCGAACCGCAAGGAAGCGGAACTCGCGCTGGGCCGCAGTCTGAAGTCGCTCGAGGACGTGCCGGCCGCCGCGCGCGACTTGAAGCGCATCGCGGCGTTGCACGCGAGTGTCATCACGCTCGGCGCCGACGGCATCTATTTCGAGGACGCCGACGGGACGAACGGTCTCGTGCCGACGACCGCGCAGCAGGTGTTCGACGTGACGGGCGCCGGTGACACGGTCATCTCGCACCTCGCGCTCGCGCTGGGCAGCGGCTGGAAACTCGCGGATGCGGTCGTGCTCGCGAACACCGCGGCCGGCCTCGTGGTCGGCAAACGCGGCGCGGCGAGCGTCACACGCAACGAAGTGCGCGAGGCACTCGGCGACCACGTCGGACGCGAACGCAAGGTCGTCGACGAGAGCGGGCTCGACGCGCTCGTCGCGCGCTGGCGCCAGGAAGGTCGGCGCATCGTGATGACGAACGGCTGCTTCGACGTGCTGCACGCCGGCCACGTCGGCTATCTGCGCTTCGCGCGCTCGCAAGGCGACGTGTTGATCGTCGGTGTGAACGACGACGCGTCGGTGAAGCGCCTCAAGGGCGCGGGCCGGCCGGTGAACGGCATCGAGGATCGTATGGAGGTGCTCGCGGCGCTCGAGATGGTCGACGCCGTGCTGCCGTTCGGCGACGACACGCCCGCGGCGCTCGTCGAACGTGTCACGCCGCACGTGCTCGTCAAAGGCGAGGACTGGCGCGAGAAAGGCGTCGTCGGACGCGACTGGGTCGAACGCCACGGCGGCAAAGTGGTCCTCGCGCCGCTGCTCGCCGGTCGTTCGACCACGGCAACGCTCGAGAAACTCGCGCGGCCAAACTGCTGACCCGCTGACACCGCTCCGCGATGCGCGTCCTCTTCGTCTACCCGAACCTCTACACCCAGATGGGGTTCAATCACGGCCTCGCGTCGTTGTCGGCCTGCCTCGAGCGCGCCGGCCATCCGACACGGCTCGTGAACCTGAACGAGAACCTGCCGCCGGTCCCGTCGAACGAGGACGTGTGGACGCTCGTGCGCGAGTGGGGCCCGGGCCTGATCGGCTTCTCGTGCCTCACGCAGCAGTACCAGGCCGCCGTGGACATGGTGGTGTGGCTGCGCGAGCGCGCACTGCTCGAAGGAGTGACGCTGCCGCCGATCGTCGTCGGTGGTGTGCACCCGTCGATGGTGCCGATCGAGGTGATGAGCGACGGCGTGTGGGACCACGTCGGAGTGGGGGAGTGCGAGGACGCGCTCGTCGAACTCGTGCGCCGCATCGAAGCCGGTGAACGCACCGACGACGTCTCGAACTTCCTGTCGTGGCCCGGCGGCGTTCGGCCGGTCGAGACACTCGCGGTGCGTGCGCTCACACCGGACGACTGGGTGCACAACCCGGTCGGCGAGTTCCCCGACCTCACGCTGCTGCCGATCCCGAACTACGAGCTGTTCGACACCGAGCGCATCACCGCGCAGAAACACGGCTGGTTCGGCTTGATGACGAGCCGCGGTTGCCCGTACCGCTGCACGTACTGCCTGAACCACAAGATCATCGACCGCTACCGCGCCGAACTCGGGCGGCCGGTGCCGAAGCTCAACTTCTTCCGCTATCGGCCGCCGCAGCTCGCGATCGACGAGATCCGGTACGTGCTTGAGCGCTACCCGAACATCGGCACGTTCATCCTCGACGACGACCTCTTCACGCTGAACGAGGAGCACGCGCTCGCGTTCTGCGCCGCCTATCGGGAATCGGGCATCGGCGTGCCGTTCGTCGTGAACAGCCACGTCAAACAACTCCAGCCGCGCGTCGCGGCGGCGCTCGCGTCGGCGAATTGCCGCATCCTGAAGCTCGGCATCGAGTCGGGGTCGCCGCGCGTCCGCAAGGAAGTCCTGAAGCGCAACATGAGCGACGAGGACATCTGCGGCACCGTGCGCGTCGCCGAGGAACACGGTCTGCACACGAGCGGCTTCGTGATGGTCGGTCTGCCGTACGAGACGCGCGCCGAGCGCCTCGAGACCGTCGACCTCCTCGCGCGGAGTCGCATCGGCCGTTTCCGCACGTCGCTCTTCTTCCCGTTCCCCGGCACCGAGAGCCACCGCCTCGCGATCGAGGGCGGCTTCGTCGACGCGGAGCGCGTCGGCACGCTGACCGACTTCACGAGTTCGAGCGCACTCGACTTCGGCGCCGACGAGAACCTGTTCGTCGACAAACTCGCGACGTGCATGCCGTGGTTCGTCAACGCGCGCCTCGACGTGTACGGCGCGGCGCCCGCGTCGGTGCGCTATCGGCCGCTCGTCGAACGCGTCCTCGCCATGGACGCGAACGAGTGGGAGAGTTTCAAACCGACCGTGCGCGCCCTCGACGCCGAGGTCTCGCGCGTCGCCACGGCTTCGCAGGAACTGCACTACTCGATCCGCTACAACGCCTTCATGGGCGTGCGCTCGGACTGGTTCCTGGCCGAGGAGCACGGCGTCGAGTGGGCCACGGCGGCCGCGAAGCCGGTGCCGGATCGGTTGCGCGATCTCGCGCTCGCCGCAGCAGCGAACGAGGTCTGCTGACAGCGATGTCTGCGCGCGCGCTGCCCGACTTCACGCACGTGTCCATCGCGGTCGTCGGCGACGCGATCGCGGATCGCTACGTGCACGCGCGGCCGGCGCGGCTCTCGCGCGAAGCGCCCGTCCCGGTGTTCGTCGAGACCGGAGAAGAGGTGCGCCTGGGCGGCGCGGCGAACGTGGCCGCGAACCTCGCGGCGCTCGGTTGCCGCACGACGCTCGTCGCGGCGCTCGGCGTCGACGCGGTCGGACGCGAACTCCTGCGCGGACTCGAACGCATCGGCGTCGAAGTGCGCGGGGCGGACGGCGGCCTGCGCCACCGTGTGCCGGTGAAGACGCGTGTGCTCGCCTCCGAGCCGCACCGCACGCCGCAACAGGTGCTGCGCATCGACCGCGAGCCGACCGGACCGCACTCGCGCGAGACGCTCGCGCTCCTCGCTCGCGAACTCGATGCGCTGTCGGTGGACGCGCTCCTGTACAGCGACTACGGCTACGGCGATCTCGGCGCGTTCGTGGCCGCGGATGCGAAGCACGCGGCGCGCGGCACGTTGCGTGTACTCGATCCGCGCCTCGCGCTGCCGCCGTTCGAACGGCTCGACGCCGTCACGCCGAACCTCGAGGACTTCACGCGCCTGGCGCGCATCGACCCGTTCGGCGCAGCGGAGGATCGGGAGCTCTTCGATCGACTCGTCGCGCAGGCGTCGTCGTGGCGGGAGCGCTGCGGCCTGCGGCACGCGCTCGTGACGCTGGGCAATCGCGGCATGTTGCTGGCGAGCGAGAGCGGCGCGCACCGCGTGCCCGCCTCCGGCCGCGACGGTGTCGTCGACGTCAGCGGCGCCGGCGACACGGCCGCGGCCGTCTTCACGGCGGCGCTCGCGCTCGATTGGAGTGCCCCCGACGCGATGGCGCTCGCGAACGCGGCCGCGGGCGAAGTCGTCATGACGAGCGGCACGGCACCGATCGAACTCGCGCGACTCGCGGCCGCCTGGAACGACGCGCCGCGCGCGCTGCCGCTCGCCGGGAGCGCGTCGTGAACGGTCCGTTCACGGGGAACGGAAGCGCACCGTCATCGGGGAGCGCAAGCGCTCCGTGGCCGCGCGAGCGACTCGTTTCCGAGCTGCAACGGCGCCGCGCCGAGGGCGCGCGTGTGGTGCTCGCCAACGGCTGCTTCGACCTCCTGCACGTCGGCCATGCGCGTTACCTCGCGGCTGCGAAGGAGCCGGGCGAGGTGCTGGTGGTCGCGCTCAACGACGACGCGTCCGTGCGGCGCCTCAAGGGCGAGGGTCGGCCGCACACGCCGCTCGCCGAACGCGCCGAGCTCATCGGCGCCCTGCGTGTCGTCGACTACGTCACGAGCTTCTCCGAGGACACGCTCGACGTTACGTTGCGACTGCTGCGGCCCGACGTGCACGCGAAGGGCACCGACTACAGCGCGCAGAACCTGCCCGAGGCCGCGACGAACAGCGAGCTCGGCATCGCACTGCGCTTCTGCGGCGACACGAAGTCGCATTCGACGAGCAGTGCGTTGCGGGGCCGTTCGCTGCGCGAGCCCGACCGCCGCGAGAGCTGATCGCTGAGAGCCGCGCGCTCCGGACTCGAGATGCCTGACACGCTGACAGACTTCACCCACTGGCGACCGAAGCGCCCGCTGCCGTGGCTCTTCCCGCTGGGTGCGCTGATCTGCATCGCGGGTTCGATGGCCGGCGTCGGCGGCGGCCTCTTCGCCGTACCCGCGCTCTACATGCTGTGGGGCCTGCCGATGCGCAACGCGATCGCGACCGGCCTCGTGCTGATGTGCGCGAACACGGGCGTCGCGACGGCGGCCGAGATGCTGCGCGAAGAGTCGCAGATCGTCTGGCCCGTGGTCGGTGTGATCGTGGGCGCGTCCATGGTCGGCACCGAGCTCGGCTACCGCCTCTCGAAGAAGTTCGACGTGCGGGCGATCAAGAAGCTCTTCACGGTCGTGCTCGCGCTCGGCGGCCTGAAGGTCATGTACGACGTGCTGTTCCCGCCCAGCGGTGCAGGTGCGGGCACGGTCGAACTCGACTTCGCGCACGTCGTCGTCGCTCTCGTGGCCGGCTTCGGCGGCGGAGTGCTCGCGCCGCTGCTGGGCGTCGGTGGGGGACTGATCGTCGTGCCGGCGCTGCTGCTCGGCATGCCTGAACTCGGCTACGGGCCCGTGCGCGCGTGCTCGATGGCGGCCGCGACGGTCACGTCCTTCCGCAGCGCGTGGCTGCACATGAAGGACCGCCGCATCCACTGGCCGATCGGTGGGTGGCTCGCCGCGAGCGCGCTCCTCGGCGCCTCACTCGGCGTGTTCCTCTTCCACATCGAGGGCATGGAGAAGGTCGCACGCACGATGCTCGCCTTCATGCTCTGGTACGTGACCTGGCGCTTCGTGACGGAG
>JBIKNC010000071.1:0-19110 GCA_044358925.1 Planctomycetota bacterium
AGAGCGGCCTCGAACACGCCGTGCGCGACATCGACGAGTCGCCCACGGAAGGACTCGGCTTCCACTTCGCGCCGTACACCGGCGACGGACTGCTCGCGGCGACGTTGCGCGCCGCGGAGATGCTCGGCAACGAGAAGAAGTGGAGCACGCTGGTGAAGCGCTGCCTCGCGCAGGACTTCTCGTGGGAGCACTCGGCCGACGAGTACATCAAGGCCTACCGCCGCGTCACGCGCCGCATCCGCGGTCGGTGAGCTCTGCTCTGTCGGTGAGCGGCGCGTCAGCACCATGACTTCCGCAGCGGTGACGAACGGCGCGGTCCTCGGCCTCGACGTCGGCGGGTCGGCGGTCAAAGCCGGCCTCGTGTCGACGGACGGGCGTTTGCTCTCGAAACACAAGAGCAGCGCGCGCGGCGCGCACTCGTTCGAAGAGCTGGTCGACGCCATCGCCCAACTCGCGCTCGAACTGCCGGGCTTCGCCGCGGTCGGAGTGGGTGTGCCGGGACTGCTCGACTACGAGCGCGGCGTCGTGGAACGCTCCCCCAACCTGCCGTGGATCGACGGTCGTCCGCTGCGGGCGGAGATCGCGCGGCGACTCCGGCTCGACGAGCGCCGCGTGTTGGTGGAGAACGACGCGAACGCAGCGGCGCTCGGTGAGTCGTGGCTCGGCGCCGGTCGGGCGCGCGACGACATTTTCATGGTCACGCTCGGAACGGGCATCGGCGGCGGGGTCGTGCTCGGCAATCGCCTGTGGCGCGGGCGCGGCATGGCCGGCGAGATCGGCCACGTGAAGATCCACGACACGGGACCCGTGTGCGGCTGCGGTCGCGTCGGCTGCCTGGAGACTTTCGCATCGGCGACGGCCGCGCGGCGGCGCGCGCTCGAACTCGGACTGCCGCGCACGCAGCCCGGCGACCTCGAAGAGCTGACGCGCTGTGCAGCGGCGGGCCCCGGGCCGGAGCGCGACCTGCTCGAGTCGATCGGCGAAGACCTCGGGCGCGGCGTCGGTTGTGCACTGAATCTCTTCGACCTCCGCACGTACGTGTTCGGCGGCGGCTTCGCGGCCGCGTACCCCTTGATGGAGTCGGGCGTGCTGCGTGGCATCGATCGTTCGAGCTACGGCCAACGCACCGGCGAGATCGAACTGTTGTCCGCCGAACTCGGGCCGTCCGCCGGGTGGATCGGAGCCGCGCGGGCCGTCATGCTCGAACACCCATGAGTTCACCGAACAGCCTCGCGGCCACTGCGCCTCGCGATCTCGTGCTCGAAGTCGAGAACCTCGTGATGCGCTACCGCAAGGGCCTGTTCGGCCGCGGCCACCAAGCGCTGCACGGCATCAGCCTCTCGGTCGCGCCGGGTTCGGTCTTCGGACTGCTCGGACCGAACGGCGCGGGCAAGACGTCGCTCGTGAGAGTGTTGCTCGGACTCGCGACGAGTTGGACCGGCCGCGCCGAAGTCTTCGGCCGCCGCGCCGGCCATCCCGAGTCGCGCTGGAGCGTCGGCTACCTGCCCGAAGCGCACCGCCTGCCCCCCTACCTGACCGGCCGCCAAGTCCTCGAGTTGTTCGGCGGGTTGTGCGGCCGCAAGCACTCTTGGCTGAAGCCGCGCATCCCGGCGCTGCTCGACGCCGTCGGCATGACCGACGCGGCCGACCGCAAGGTCAAGGAGTACAGCAAGGGCATGCAGCAGCGCATCGGCCTCGCTCAAGCCCTGATCCACGAGCCGCGCCTCGTGTTCCTCGACGAACCGACCGACGGCGTCGATCCGGTCGGCCGCGCGGCGATTCGCGACGTGATCCAGCGCCTGAAGGACGACGGCGTGTCGGTCTTCATCAACTCGCACCTCCTCATGGAGGTCGAGCTGATGTGCGACCGCATCGTCGTGCTCGACAAGGGCCACATCCTGCGCGAAGGCACCGTGGACGAGCTGACGCCGAACACGGGCCTCGTGCGCTTCCACCTCGGTGCGACGAACGTCGACCTCGTCGCCCTCGTGCGACCGCACGTCGAGAGCGCGACGATCGACAAGGGCGCGCTCGCATGCCGCATGGCGCCGGAACGCACCGACGCCGTCATCGACACGCTGCGCCGCGCGGGTGTTTCGATCCGCGCCGTGCAGCCCGAGCGGCTCACACTCGAAGCCTCCTTCATCGACATGATCGTCGCGCAGAGCCGCGGAGGTGCCGCGTGAGTGCCGACTCCCTCGCCCCCACCATCGACGCCGAGGGCGAATTGTCGCGCAGCGTCGTCTATCGAGCACTGGCTCGCGACGCCTACCTCCAGGTCGCGGACAACCTCGTGTTCCGCATCATGCTGGTGCTCGTGCTCGTGATGGTCGCGTGCACGTTCGTGATCGGGTTCCGCGACGACCACATCGCCATCCTGTTCGGGCTCGGGAAGATCGAGTACGACACGGTCATCGGAGGCATCGGCGGCTTCTTCGGTGTGATCGGCTCGGAGAACCGCAGCGCGACGTTCGTCGAGCAGATCCAGAGTTCGTTCGCGACGTCGATCGCGGGTTCCTTCGGCGCGCTGTTCTCCGTCGTCGCGACGTCGTTCTTCGTGCCGCGCATGCTCGAGAAGGGCGCGGCCGACACGCTCTTCAGCAAACCGGTCAATCGCGGCGTGCTCGTCCTCTCGCGCTGGTTCGGCGCGATCGTCTTCGTCGCCATCCTCGCCGTCGTCCTGGTCTTCGGGATGTGGGCCGGCTTCGCAGTCGCGTCGGGCTACACGGACCCGCGCTTCCTGTGGGCGGCGCCGATGCTGATCTACCAGTTCGCGCTGCTGTCGGCGATCTCGACTTTCTTCGGCGCGCTGACGCGTTCGAGCATCGCGACGCTGCTCCTGACCGTGCTCTCGTGGTGGGGCTGCGTCGCCGTGCACGCGGCGTGGCTGTTCTTCTTCGAGTACCTCACCACGATGGAAGAGCGCGGCATCGATTTCGGGGAGATGGAACGCGCCGAAGCGGAGGCCGCGGCCGACGGGACGAGTGGCGAGCCGCGTAGCGTCGAGAACGCGGAGCCGCAGGCGTTCGTTCAGTTCCTCGACGACGTCGTGACCATCGGTCACTACGTGCTGCCGAAGACGGGCGACGCCGCCGAACTGACCGAACTCGTGCGCAAGACGCTGCACGGCGAGAACCGCACGCTGCTCGGCGGCATCGAGCTGCGCGGGCAGACGCTCGCCGTCCACGAACGCGCCGACGGCGCGATCGTCGTCCGCAGCCCGGAGGGCAACGAAGCGCTCTTCGAGAACGGGCGCGGCAAGCTGCTCGAGATGGACGCGCGACGCCCGGTCTACGTGCGGGTGAACGACGACGGTTCGATCGAGGCCTGGTCGGTCAGTCCGCGCGACGCGCGCCGCTATCGGGAGGCGCAGGGCACGGACGTCACCGGCGAACCGGCCGTGGAAGCCGATCGCCCGGTCGAACTGCCGACGGAAGCCGTTCCCGCGACGATCGTCAGCGCCGAGGACGTCGACTTCGGCATCACGGACCCCGCGACGTACTACCGCACGCGGTTCACGTGGGAGCAGACCGACCTCGGTTACAGCCCGCAGTTCTCGTTCTTCTCCTCGCTCGGTTTCAGCGCCCTGCTGCTGCTCCTCGCGGTGTGGCGGGTGCGACGCATCGACTTCTGAACCGGCCGGCGCGGGGGCCGGATCTGCCACAATCGCGCGCGATGGCGCAGGGCACGAAGAAGGGCGACGACGCACTCGCGCGCGAGTTGGAGAACATCGTCGGCGAGCGGGGCGTCGTACACGGCGCGACGCGCCTCTCGACGTACGCGTCGGATGCGCTCGCGCTGTTCGAGAGCACACCGCGCCTCGTCGTGCTGCCGCGCGACACGCAGCAGACGGCGCGCGTCATGCAGCTCCTGGCGCGGCACGGCGTGCCGATCGCCGCACGAGGTTCCGGTACGGGACTGACGGGCGGAGCGACCGCGGCCGAGGGCGGCGTCGTCGTGTCGACGGCGCGCATGCGCGACGTCCTCGAGCTTTCGCCGCTCGACCGGCGCGCGCGTGTGCAAGCCGGTCTCGTCAACGTCGAACTCACGGCCGCGGCCGCGCCGCACCGGCTGTTCTACGCGCCCGACCCGTCGAGCCAACAGGCCTGCACGATCGGCGGCAACGTCGCGAACAACTCAGGGGGGCCGCACTGCTTCCGCCACGGCAACACGGTGCGCCACCTGCTGGGTCTCGTGGTCGTGATGCACGACGGTCGCGTGCTCGATCTCACGCGCGACTCGAACGATCCGACGGGCCTCGACCTCGTCTCGAACTTCTGCGGAAGCGAAGGCACGTTCGGCATCGCGACCGAAGTCGTCGTGCGGCTCGTGCCCGTGCCGGAGCGCATCGAGACGCTCCTGTTCCTGTTCCGCGATCTCGAGGGCGCGTGTGCGGCGGTCAGCGAACTGATCGCGCGCCGCCTCGAGCCGACGGCGATCGAGATCCTCGATCGCCTCACGATCGAAGCCGTCGAAGCGTCGGTCTTCGCGGCCGGCTATCCGAAGGACGCGGGCGCGGTGATGTTGTGCGACGTCGAGGGCACAGCGCTCGAAGTGGATCTGATCGCGAACGAACTCACGGAGGTCGCTCGCATCGGCGGCGCGTTCGACGTGCGCCGCGCGAGCGACGCCTACGAGCGCAAACGCCTGTGGGCCGGCCGCAAGGGCGCGTTCGGCGCGATGGGCCGCGTCGCGCCGGATCTGTACGTCGCGGATGCGGTCGTGCCGCGCACGAAACTCGAGGAGCTCGTGCTCTTCACGACCGAGGTGTGCCGCGAACTCGACCTGCGCCTCGCGACCGTGTTCCACGCCGGCGACGGCAACCTGCACCCGAACATCTGCTACGACCGGCGCGATGCGGACGAGGTGCGGCGTGTGCTCGAGGCCGGTGATCGCATCCTCGCGGCGTGTGTCGCGGCCGGCGGTTCGCTGACCGGTGAACACGGCATCGGCCTCGAGAAGCGCGACCACATGTGCGGACTGTTCGCGCAAGGCGATCTCGACGCGATGGCTGCGGTACGCGGCGCGTGGGATCCGTCGGGGCGGCTCAATCCGGGCAAGCTCTTGCCGGTGCGGCGCTGTTCGGAGATCCACGCGGACATGCACACGACGGAGCGCGTGATCGGGCCAGAGGTGCGGTCATGAGCAGCGCACTGAAGGAACTCGCGGCGCCGCTCGCCGAACCGCACGACGATGAACAACTCGTCGCAGTGCTCGCGGAAGCACGCGCGAAGTCGCAGCGCGTGCTCGTGATCGGCAACGGCTCGGCGCTGTCGCGCACACTCGTGTCCGAACACGTCGACCTCGTCCTGTCGACGCGCCACTTGTCCGGCGTCGTGCAGCACGTGCCGGCCGAAGGTGTCGTGACGGCACGAGCGGGCACGACCATGGCCGCACTCGCCGAGCACGTCGGCCGCGGCGGCCTCGCACTTTCGCCCGCCGTCCCCCACCCCGAGCGCGCCACGCTCGGAGGCGTCGTGTCGGGCGCGCGCAGCGGGATCGACCGCATGTCGGCCGGCCCCGTGCGCGACCAGGTGCTCGGTGTGAAACTCGCACTCTCCGACGGTCGTGTCGTGAAGAGCGGCGGCGCTCTCGTGAAAGACGTCGCCGGCTACGACCTGCACCACCTCGTCGTCGGCGCCCACGGCCGGCTGGGTGTCGTGCTCGAAGTCTCGCTGCGACTCGCGCCGCTGCCGCAGAGCCGCGCGCTGGTCGTGCGTCCGTGTGCCAGCCTCGCCGAGGGCGTGCGACTCGCGTTCGCGGTGGAAGAGCGCTGCCCCGCCGCGCGCTTCGTGCGCGTCGACGGCGATGCGCGCGGCGCGCACGTGTTCCTCGAACTCGTCGGCCGCACGCCGGTCGTCGACGAGCAGATCGAACGCGCCGCGCGTGTGCTCGGTGCCAGCGACGTGCTGCGCGACGCGGCCGCGGTGGCGCGCTTCGCTGCTCTGCGCGACGGCACGGGCAACGCCCCTTCCACGGAGCCGACCTTCGAGTTCGACACGCTGCCGAGCCGCGTCGACGCACTGCTCGTTGACGTCGCGCGCGCCGCCGGTTCCGCCGCGTGGCGCGCCGAAGTGCATCCGCGGCCGGGGCTCGTGACCATCGCGAGCGCAGCGCTGCACGACCCGAAGTTCGCGCTCGCACTCGCCGCCACCGCGCGCACCCAGCGCGCTGCACTGCAGACGAGCGGCCTCACACGTGACGTCCACACACGTGTGCTCGACGCTCTTGGCCCGCCCGCCGGGCTGGAACTCATGCGCGGCATCGCCGCCGCCCTCGACCCGACCGGGCTCTTCGCAGCCCCGCGCCTCCACACGCTGCCGTGAGTTCGAGCACTCCGTCCACACCCACACGCTTCGACGACCAAACGCTCGTCGACTACACGAAGACACTCGACTGCATCCACTGCGGCCTGTGCTTGCAGACGTGCCCGACGTACCAACTGACCGGCGTCGAGTCGTCGAGCCCGCGCGGCCGCATCGCGCTCATGCGCGGCGTCGCGGAGGGCAAGGTCGAGCCCGACGCGGCCTACGCGGAGGAACTCGACTTCTGCCTGTTGTGCCGCCACTGCGAGACCGCGTGTCCGGCGGGCGTGGAGTTCGGAGCGCTCATGGAGCACGCACGGAGCACGGCGCCGGCCGCCGCGAACCGCGGAGTGTTCGCGCGGCTCGCACGCTTCGTCGGCTTCCGCGTGCTGTTGCCGAGCCGCGTCGCACTCGACGTGTTCGCGTGGTTCGCGCGCACCGCGCAGGTGCTGGGCCTCGAACGCATCGCGCTCGCCCTGTGGAAACGTGTGCACGGCGAAGCGCCCGCGACGCCGCGCATCCCGGCGGCTCGCGCGCGTCGGGCCCTGCCGAAGGTGAGCGCGCCGATCGGCGCCGCGCGCGGCACGGCCTTCGTGCTCGAAGGTTGTGTGATGCCGATCCTGTTCGGACGCGTGAACCGCGCGACCGTGCGCAGCCTGCAACATCTGGGTCGCGAAGTGCGACCGCTGCCCGGCGGCACGTGCTGCGGCAGTCTGCACGCGCACAACGGCGACCTGGACGGTGCGCGTACGCTCGCGCGTTCGATGCTGCAAGCCACACGGATCGACGACGAGACGCCGATCGTCGTCAACAGCGCCGGCTGCAGCGCGCACATGAAGGAGCTCGCGCACCTGTTCGCGCCGGACGCTCCCGAACACGCCGCTGCGGTGGCCTTCGCGAAGCGCGTCGTCGATTTCAACGAGTTCGTCGCGGCGCGCATCGACGAGCGCCCGCCCGACCGCTCCATCGAGGGCGCGTGGCGCGGGCCCTTCACCTACGACGACCCGTGCCACCTCTGCCACGGCCAGGGTGTGCGCGCGGAACCGCGCAAAGTGCTCGGTGAGCTGCCGGGCCTGCGCCTCGTGCCGCTCGCGAACAGCGAGAGTTGCTGCGGCTCGGCCGGCATCTACTCGCTGCTGCGACCCGCGGATTCGGCAGCGGTGCTCGAACCCAAACTCGACGCGCTCGAACGCAGCGGCGCTCGCACCCTCGTGACCGCCAACCCCGGCTGCCACCTGCAGTGGGAAGCGGGCATCCTGCGCCGCGGCCTCGACGTGCGTGTGGTGCACGTCGCCGAACTCGTCGCGCGCGCCTACGACGGTTCGAGCGCCGAGTAGCGCGTCACGAGCCGGCGGGCGCGGCCGCCGCAGCGTCGCTCGCCGCTTCTGCATCCGGCGCCGCGGGCACCACCGGCTTCGGCAGCACGAGACGTTCGAGCAGCGGGACCAGCACCTTCGCGTCCGCGCCTTCGAAACCCGTGGGCCACATGGCGTCGAGCACCTGCCCGACCTGGCCCACCGTCAGATCGACGCGCACCGTGTCGAAGAACGTGCGGTCCTTCTCGAACGTGCGCACCACGAGGTAGTCCGTCTCGTGGGTACCGAAGGTCAACGCTTCGCGGCGCGTGACGGCTTCGAAGCGGTACGGCTTCTTCTCCCAGGCCTCGAGTTCTTCGCGCAGGTCGCGCGGCACGTTGCCGAGCACCGGATCGAACAGCCGCCGCGCCGAGAGTGCGTCGCCGAAGCGGCCGAAGACGACACGCTGCGGCCAGTTCGCGTCGACCGCTTCGGGAGCGAGATCCGCGCGCCGCTCGAGCACGAGCCAGCGCGACTCACCGGCGAGAGCGCTGCCACCGACGTGTTCGAGGCCGAGCGGCAACGGCTTCTCGGCGAGGTCCGGCAACACGTCGGCCAGCAACGCCGACACGTCGTTCTCGCCGAGCTTCAAACCGAACGTGGCGATCGCGAGTCCGACCACGAGCGCGAGCGCGACGAACCCGAGCGCCGCGCCAAGCAGCCCTTCAGGTCTGCTCGACGCCGCGCGCTCGGTCGAGTCCGCGTTCGCGCCGGCGTTCACTTGCCCTCCCAGACGCGGAACGGCGCGAGGAAGGCCTCGAGCGACGCCATGTCCGCCGTCGCGGCACCGGTCGACGTGCACAGGAGCACGATCGAACGCTCGCGATCGCCGCTGATGTCGACGAACAACATGCCCTCGGCGCCGGTCGAATTCGGCATCAACGGGTTCTCCTGGCCCTCGCCCGGATCGACGACCATGTGGTGCGTCTTCACCGAACGCCCTTGCAGCAAAGCCTCGACGGCGCCGAGAGACTTCTCGGCCACCTCGGCCTGACGCAGGTCCGCCAAGAACGGGCTGTCGATCACGAACTGGACCGGGTCGCCGTCGAGCTTCTTGCGGAACACGATCAACGTCGCGTTGATGCCGTCGCCGACAGCCTTCGACGCCGTGGGCTCCGGCTGCAGGATGATCGCGGACTGGAACGAGATCTTCTCGAGGTCCTGTTCGTCCATCATCAAACCGATCATCGGATTGTCGACGGAGAAGATGCCCGGCACGATCCCCGGCGGACGCCCCACCGTGTGATCGACGGTGCCGCCATCCGGCGCCGGCGGACCGTACGGCATGATCTCGGCCACTTGCGGCCAAGCAGCCTCGGGCCCGAAGCCCTTCACGAGTTTCGCGCCGAACCACCAGGTGGCGCCGATGACGAGCAGCAGCGTGAGCATGCAGCCGCCGCCACAGCCCCACACCCAGCCGGGGATCCCGCTCTTCTTCATGGGCGCGTCCTCGAGCTTCACGTCCCAGCGATCGTTCGTCGTGTTCATGTTCGTTTGCTCTCTCGTGAGTTCCGGTCGATCGGTCAACGCGTGTGTACGTAGAAGCCGCGGCCGCTCTTCGCGCCGAGTTCGCCGCGCGCGACCATGTCGCGCAAGAGTTGGGGCGGTGTGAAGCGCGGACCCAACGTGCTCGCGAGGTACTCCGCGATCGAGAGGCGCACGTCGAGGCCGACGAGGTCCGTCAGGCGCAGCGGCCCCATCGGGAAGCCGTAGCCGAGCACCATGGCCTTGTCGATGTCCTCGGCACTCGCGACGCCCTCTTCGAGCATACGAATCGCCTCCATGCCGATCGCGATGCCGAGGCGCGAGGATGCGAAACCCGGGCGGTCCTTCACGACGATCGGCTCCTTGCCGAGGCGCTGCGCGAGTTCGACCGTCGTCGCGACGGCCGCGTCGGCGCTCTGATCGGCGCGCACGACCTCGACCAGCTTCATCAGGTGCACCGGGTTGAAGAAGTGCATGCCGGTGACGCGGCTCGGGTGCGGCACGGCGGCGGCGATCTTCGTCAGCGAGAGCGACGACGTGTTCGACGCGATCAGCGCCTGCGGCGACATGCGCGCGCCCGCGTCGCCGAGCAGCTTGCACTTGAGTTCGAGCTTCTCGGGCACCGCCTCGATCAGGCAGTCGAGTTCGGGCGCGACGGCCAGCAGGTCGCCGCTCGTGGACAGTCGCGCGAGTGCCGCGTCGCGCGCGGCCTTGTCGACCTTGCCCTTCTCGACACCCTTGTCGAGATTGGTGCGGATGGAGGCGAGGGCGCGCTCCTGCATGGCCGGCGCGATGTCGACGATCACGGTCGACACACCCGCCATGGCGAGGACTTGTGCGATGCCCGCGCCCATCGTTCCGGCGCCGAGGACGGCCGCGCGGATGATGGCCGCGCCGCTGACGATCTGGTTCGACATGGTCACGCGTCGGGGACGAGGACGATCTTGCCGGCCACTTCGCGGGCCTCGAGCATCTGGTGCGCGGCGGCGGCATCACACATCGGCATGGTGCGCGCGACGACCGGACGATAGTGACCGCGTGCGATGCGATCGAAGATGATCGGCAGCGCACTCGCGGGCCCCATCGTCGAGCCCATGATCGTCTGGTTCTTGATGAACAGGTGCGGGAGCGTGATGGCCACCTCGGCTCCGGTCGTACCGCCGCAGGTCACGAGGCGACCTTCGCGCGCGAGGCTGCGCATCGAGCCCTTCCACGTCGCGGGCCCGACGTGTTCGACGACGACGTCGACACCTTCGCCGTCGGTCAGCTCCTTCACGCGCTTGGGCCAATTCGCGTCCGTGTGGTCGATCGCCTCCTCGGCGCCGAGGTCCTGGCACAGGTCACGTTTGAGAGCGGAGCCGGCCGTCGCGAGCACACGCGCGCCGAGATGCTGCGCGATCTGGATCGCGGCGGAACCGACTCCGCTCGCGCCGCCGATGACGAGCACCGTGTCGTCGGGCTCGACCTCCGCGCGTTCGATCATGCCCCAGGCCGTGAGGAACACGAGCGGCACCGCGGCGGCCGCGAGCGGATCGAGGCCGTCCGGCAGCGGGCACAGGTACCGCGCGTCGATCGCGACGTACTGCGCGTCGAAACCGTCCGTGTGTTCGCCGCGGATGCCGTAGTCGGGCAGCAGGTGGTCCCAGCCTTCGACCGCGGCTTGGTCGCGCTCTTCGGCGGGGCTGTAGCCGGGCTCGAGCACGACCTTCTGCCCGACCTTCAGGTGCCGCACGCCCGCGCCGAACTCGACGATCTCACCGACGCCGTCGCAACCCAGCACACGCGGGAACGGCACCAGGAAACCGGGCATGCCGCGCCGCACCCACAGGTCGAGGTGGTTGATCGAGGTGGCGAGCACTTTGACGAGCGCTTCGCCGCGCTCCGGCCGCGGCATGGCCACGTCCTCCCAGACGAGCACGGACGGATCGCCGTGGCGGTGGATGCGCAGAGCCTTCATCGACGACGTGGCGGCGTGGCGGTGGATCACGGAGCTCTTCTTACCGACCTTCGAAATGGGCTTTGCGCTTCTGCGTGAAAGCCGCGATGCCTTCCTTCGCGTCCTCGGAGGTGAACAGGCGCATCTGCAGTTCGCGTTCGAGTGCGAGGCCGGCCTCGAGCGGGAGCTCGGCGCCGGTCTGCACCGCACGTTTGATGAGTCCGACCGCCGTCGAGCTGTGGCCTGGCCGCAGGAACTTCGAGACGCGCGCGAACACGAGTTCGAGGAAGGCTTCGTCGCTCGCCGCTTCGAAGACCTCGTCGACGAGGCCGAGTTCGTGGGCGCGCGCGAAGTCGACGAGTTCGCCGCTCGCCATCATCCCGATCGAACGCGACTTGCCGAGCACACGTGCGAGCCGCTGCGTGCCGCCGGTGCCCGGCAGCACGCCGAGAGCGACTTCGGGCAGACCGCACTTGCCGGAACCGGCGCGTGCGAAGCGCATGTCGCAGGCCAGCGCGATCTCGAGTCCGCCGCCGACGCAGTGTCCGCCGAGCGCCGCCACGACGAGCTTCGGCGTGTTCTCGAGGCGCAGCAGCGTCTCGTTCGCGTGCAGGCAGAACGCGTATTTGAAGTTGGGCTCGACGCGGTCGAGCATCCCGATGTCCGCGCCGGCGCAGAAGAACTTCTCGCCAGCGCCCGCCACGACGATCACCTCGACGGTGCGGTCCATGCGCACCGTCAGCACGGCCTCGTCGAGGTCGCGCATCATCTCGTACGAATAGCCGTTGGCGGGCGGATTCGTGAGGGTGAGGAGCGCGAGCCCGCCGCCGCGGCGCAGGCTCACCTTCCCGTTCGGCAGGTTCTCGGGAGCGCCGAGGTCGTGGAGCGTCGTCATCGCACAAGCCCCGACTTGGGGGGCGAAGGTTCTACCAAAAGGACCTTCGCGGCTCCCGCTCGGCGGAGCGTTCCTTTCGACGCGTCGTGGGCGTCGCGCTCGGCCGCACGCCGCCTCGGCTCGGTGGATCCGCTCGGCGCTACCGCTCGGCGCTGCGCTCAGCGGACCGGCCTACCGACAGGACCTACCGATACGAGTCGTCCGCTTCGAGGAAACGCTGCACGTAGTCGCGCACGCCGTCCTCGAGGCTCGTCGCGGCGTGTGTGTACCCGGCGCGGCGGACGCGCTCCATGCGCGCCTCGGTGAAGTACTGGTATTTCGCACGGATCTCGACCGGCGTGTCGATCCACTCGATGTGCGGAGGTTTCTCGAGCGCCGCGAACACCGCGTTCGTGAGGTCGAGGAAGCTGCGCGCGCGGCCCGAGCCGCAGTTGAAGAGGCCGCTGACGCCGGGCGTGTCGAGCAGCCACAGCATCTGCGCCACGCAATCGTCGACGTGCACGAAGTCGCGCAACTGGCCGCCGTCCGTGTAGCGCGGATCGTGCGAGCGGAACAGCACCGCCGGCTCGCCGGCGCGCACGCGCGTGTGGGTCTTGCTCACCACGCTCGCCATCGCGCCCTTGTGGAGTTCGTTCGGGCCGTAGACGTTGAAGAATTTCAGGCCGGCCCACTGCAGCGGTGTCTTGGCGCCGCTCGCGACGAGGCGAGCGATGCGGCGATCGAAGGCGTGTTTGCTCCAGCCGTAGGCGTTGAGTGGTCGCAGTTTCGCGAGCGCCTCGGGCTTCTGGTCGTCCTCGAAACCCGCGGCGCCGTCGCCGTACGTGGCCGCCGACGACGCGTACACGAAGCGCACGCCGTGGTGCGTGCAGTAGTCCCACAGCTCGAGCGAGAGGCGCAGATTCGTGCGCGCGATCAGGTCGGCGTCGCGCTCGGTCGTGGCCGAGATCGCGCCCATGTGGAACACGGCTTCGATGTGCGACGCGTTCTTGTTCAGGAACTCGAGCAGGTCCTCCGGCTCGATCAGGTCCGCCAGTTCGCGTTTGGCGATGTTGCGCCACTTCTCGTCCGTGCCGAGGCGGTCGCACACGACGAGTTCGGTGCGTCCGCGCTCCTCGAGCGCCGCGACGAGATTCGAACCGATGAAGCCGGCTCCGCCAGTGACGACGATCATGGTGTGGGGCGCGGGAAGGCGCTGCCGGAGTCTATCGGCAGCGCTGGGGCAACTCCGCGAGCAGCGCGGTGGGCAGACCGATCTCGACGAGTTCGAGTTCTCCGCACAGAGCCGGACCCGAGCCGCGAATGAGGCCGGGTTTGAGCGCCGCGAGCGTCGACGTGAACTGCGCGCGGACGGCGACGCCGAGTACGGCGCCCGTGTCGGCGTCGAGGCCGCTCGGCACGTCGACGGCGAAGGCGGTTGCGCGGCTCGCATCGAGGATTGAAATCAGCGCCGCGAAGAGTCCGTCGAGCGGCCGTGCGAGGCCCGTGCCGAAGAGCGCGTCGACGACGAGTCCGCGACTCGCAACGAGGTCCGCGAGGACCGGTTCGAGAGCGGCGAGGTCCGCGACACTCGCAACGGCACCGAACTCGAGACCGCAACTCTGCGCCAGTTCGCGCTGCAGCCGCGCTTCGTCGGAGAGGCGCTCGAAACGTTGCGCCTCACCGACGAGATGCGCGCCGACCTCCCAACCGAGCGCCGCGAGTGTGCGCCCGATCACGAACCCGTCGCCGCCGTTGTTGCCGGGCCCGCACAGCACACACACGCGCCGCGCGACGCGGCCTTCGCTCGCGAGTCGTTCGATCCGTTCCGCACAGCCGCGGCCGGCGTTCTCCATCAGCACGGCGCCCGGCACGCCGAACTCCGCGAGCGCACGCGCGTCGATCGCACGCATCTGCCGCGCCGTCGCGATCGGATCGCCGGTGCGCGGCGCGCGCGAGAAGACACTCACGTGCGCCGCCTCATTCGGAGAACTCGACCTCCACACAACGCCCGCCCGTCGCCGCCGCGAGCCGTTGCCAGTGCGGCACGAGGTTGTCGGGTGCGTCCGACAAGAGCACGTCGAACACGACGTTGCGGAAGCGCGTGCGCTCGATCAACAAGGGCACCATCAGCTCGAGGTTCCAATGCGGCCCGCCCGTCGGCGCACCGTCGGTCATGATCACCAGAGTGTCGAGGTCGGGATCGAGCAACGCCAGCTCCACCGCGTCCCACACGTTGCCCTTCCCGCGCAGCGTGTTCTCCTCGAACCACGTGAGGGCCTTCGCGACCTTCTTCGGCGACGCCTCGACGAGATCGTCCTCGTAGCGCTGCGGCTCGGTCGCGTACGGCACGATGTTGAAGCGCGCCGACTCCGGCAGGCCTTCGAGACAGCGCCGCACCTCGACGTCGACGAGGTCCTTCGTCTTCTTGCCGTCGGGGCGCGTCTGCCACATCGATCCCGACATGTCGATCAGGAGCGCGAGCCGCTCCGAACGCAGCGACAGTCCGACGAGTTTCGTGACCGTGATCTCCTCCGTCACCGTTCCGTCCGCGAGCGGCGTCCAGTCGTCGCCGAGCGTCGCGACCCAATCGCGCCACGGCCGCGGATCGGTGCGGTGCTTGAGTCCCGAGAGCCGCTGCAACGCCTCCGCGATACGGATCGCGAGGCTCGTCGACGGCTCGTTCTCGAGCAGCGTGACGAGCGCGAGCACGCCCGCCTTCGAGCGCGCGTTCTCCAGTGCCCGCACCACTTCGATGCGCACCGCGACCGACGGATCCTGGCCGAGTCCGAGCACGAGTTGCACCGCGGCGTCGTCACCCGCGCGCCCGAACGCGATGGTCGCGGCGACGCGCGCGGCGCTCTGTTTGTGCGCGAGGAGCTTCTGCGCCGCCGCTCGCACTTCGCCGCCCGGCTCGAAGGCCGCCGGAGCGAGCGCCTGCGCCGCGAGCAACGCCGCCCCCACCACCTCGCCGACCGAGTCGGTGCGCACACGCTTCGTGAGTTCGAGGGTGACCTTCAGGCGCCCGGCCGGGTCGAGCGCTTGCGGCCCGCCTGTGGCCGCGAGACGTTCGAGTGCGAAGGCCGCCAACCGGCGCACCTCGTCGTCGCCGTCGCGCAACAGGTCGAGGGCCAGCGCTCCGTCGAGCGGCGCCGCGTCCGCGCGCCCGAGTGCTTCGACCACACGTTTGCGCACGAGGCCGTCCTTGCTCGCGAGACCCGACTTGCCGAACACGTGTTCACGCCAGATCGCGACATCGGCGAGCGCCGCGAGCCGGATCTGCGCCTCGTCGGCCACCTGCGCGTCGCTGTCGGCGAGCGCTCCGACCACACGTTCCCAAGCCTGTTCGGTGCCGAGTTCCGAGAGACGTCGCACGGCGACGCGCCGCTTGCGCCCGTCCTCGTCGGCCAGATCGACGAGCAACTCCTCGTAGGTCTTGCCGTCCTGCACCGCTGCGACGGCCGAAGACGCCGACGAAGCCGCGCCCACGGCCGCGCCGCCGACGCGCACGGATGCGATCGCAACGAGACCCAGCACGCCGCACACGCTCCACCACTGCACCGTTTTCATCACGTCACCGCACTGCATCTCGATCAGGCAACCTCGCACCGAATCACCGACAGGTGTCACCGAAGCATGTCAACGCACAGTGAAGCGGTTCTCTTCGGGCAGCCGCACCGTGCCGCCGCCCGCGAATTCCTGCTCCAAGAGATCGCGCACGAGCACGCCGGTGTCGAGTGCATCGAGATTTCTTTCGAGGCGGAAGATCAGGTCGCCGCCGGTCGCAAGGAACGAGTTCGTCGCGACGCGGTACGTGCGCTCGCGATCGAGCGGCTCGCCGTTCACGCGCGCCGACTCGAGCGCGATCTTCCCGTCGTCGCGCAGAGAGAGAGCGACCTCGAGACCCGAGACTTCGAGCCGCACCGTCTCCTTGCCGTCGAGTGCCAGGTTCAGGCACTGCCACAACTCCGCGCCGCTGAGTTCGAAACTGACGACCGTGTTCGGGAACGGGCAGACCTCGAACAGGTGCCGGCGCGTGATCGGACCGGCCGCGAGTTGGCTGCGGATGCCGCCGCGGTTGTGCACACCGATGTCGGCGCGGGTGAACGTGCGCAGTGCGTCACTGATCCAACTGCCCAGGCCGCCCGACGAGAGCGGCCCCGGCTGCACCGGGTCCTTCGCGAGTCGCCCGACGACGACCGACATCTCCTTCTCGGTCTGTGCCGCGAGGCGCGCGACGCCGTCCTTGATCGCCGGCAGCACCAGCTCGGGATCGGGCTCCGCGTCGAGTTCGACGAGGCGCGAGCGCGTCGACTTGACCTTCTTCGTGACCGGATCGACGAGCAGGTCGACGCGCCCGACGACCGTCGCCTTGTCACCGGCCTGCACGATGCGCGTGTCGCCGACGATCACACCGTCGCGCAGGTACGTGTGGCTGTGGCCGCCGACGATCAGCGGCAGGTCGGGCCGCGCGATCGCGAGGTCGCGGTCGAGTTCGAGGCCGTTGTGCGTGAGCGGGATCACGAGTTCGATGCCGTCGGGCAGGTCGCGCTCGGCTCGCGCGAACTCCGCGATCGGATCGTTGAACACGAAGCGTCGCGCATCGGGGTGCGTGATGTCGGGCGTGCGCGGCGACAACAGTCCGACGAACGCGACGTCGAGGCCGCAGACCTGCACGGTGCGGAACGGGCGCACCCAGCCGACGCGGTTCTCGCCGTCGTAGAGGTTCGCGCACACGCTCGGCACTTCGGTTTCGAGCAGCAGGGCGAGCAGCGGCTCGAGTCCCAGGTCGAACTCGTGGTTGCCGAGGGCCATCGCGTCGTAGTCGAGCGCCGCGAGCAGCTTCACGAACTCGCGCCCGTCGCGCACGCGGCCCTCGGGCGTGCCTTGGAACCAGTCGCCGCCGTCGACGAGCAGCACGCCTTCGTGCGGCTCGTCCATCTCGGCGCGCACACTCGCGACGTAGGCCGCGAGGCGTTCGAGTCCGCCGACCCAGACTTCGCGGTCCTCGATCCACGTCGCGCGGCGCGGCAGCGCCTGGCCGTGCACGTCGTTCGTGTGCAGCAGGACGAGATGGATGTCGGCCCGATCACTGGACTCCTGGGCGCTCGCTCCTCGTGCGCTCGGCGGCGCGGCGAAGAGCTGCGCGCCCAGAACCAATGCGATGACGGACAGTGCGGCGAGGGCACTCGCGAAACGGACGGGACGCATGGCGAGAACGGTACCGGCGTCCGCGCCGAAAGGCTTGGGGCCGTGCCGATCGCACGGCCCCGCCGCCGCCCTCGACTAGCGCGAGAGCTGGGCCTTCTGCGGATAGGCGAACGAGAGCCGCAGGTCGACGGTGCGCTTCTCACCGGCGGCGAGGTCGAGTTCCCAGGTCACGAGGCCGCGCTCCTCGGCGAGCTTCTTCCAGCGCTCGGCGGTCGACAGCGCGGGGCTGACCTTGTCGATCGCGATCTCGATGCGCTCGTCCTGCGCGCGCGGCAGCGACTCGTGCAACACGAGCTTGATCTTGCCTTGCGAGGCGTTGGTGACGTTGAGGCGGTAGCTCTCGTAGGCGCGCACCTTCGAACCGAAGATGCCGGGCTGCTCCTTCGTGTCCTCGGTCTGGATGCGTTCGATCGTCACGTTCGGATCCTCGCCGAGCGGCACGTCGAAGTCCGCGCCGAGTGCGACGCGCGCGAGTTGGGTGGTGCCGAGGTAGTTCGAGCCGACGTGCACACCCGCCTCGCCTTCGAGCAGGACCCACGGCGTGCTGTTCTTCGCGCGGCCGCGCAGCCACACGGTCGGATCGATGCCCGGCAGTGCGACGCGTTCGATCGCGACGTCGAGCGCCTCGCGGCCGATCAGCACGGCGGTCGGCTCGGGGCGGTTGGGCACGTCCTGCGCTCGCGGCAAGGCGTAACGCAGGTTCACGCCATCGGCGAGGATCGACGCCCACAACCCCGTGAAGGCGCGTTGCGCGTCCTCGGAGATCTTCGTGTCCTCGGCATCGACGAGCGATTCGAACGGCGAGCCGCCGCGCTCGAACTGCGCCATGTCCTGCGCCGGCGCCATGACGCCGCCGCTGACGACACGCTCCCACAACGAGACCCACTGGATCTGGGCCTCCGGCGCCGCAAGCCCCTGGCGCGGACGCGAAGTCGAGAGTGCGAGTTGGACGCCGCTCCAGTCCTCGCCCGTCTCCTGGTGGATGCGCGCGCGGTGGACGAGTTCGACCGACGCCAGGTCGGCGGCGGCGCGGATGTCGTAGTAGGGCTCCCAACGCGCGCCGTTCACTTGGTACTCGAGTTCGAAGGCGTCCGCGTCGCCGTCGGTGTCGAGCACGTCGACGTGCACGTCGATCTGGAGAGTCGTCTCGCCGTTCTGCCAACGCGCGAGGTCGAGTTCGAGCCGAACGCGTTCGGCGTCGAGTTCGGCGTGGCGGACGCCGACACCGCGCTTCTCGCTTGCGAGCGAGCCGAGTTGCTCGCGCACCATGGCGAGCGTCGCGATGCGCTGTTCGGTCGTGAGTGCGAGTGCGGCCTCGCCCTTCGCCGACTCGTCGAGCAGCACGTTGAAGTGGCGCGTGAGCGAGTCGAGCAGTGCGCTCTGGTCGCGCAGCGCCGCGATCTCGCTGCGCACTTCCTGGAGGCGCGTCTGGGTGCGTTCGACGGCGACGACGGGCGTGGCCTGGACGCGGCGCTCGCGCAGCTCGAGTGTCACGACTTCGGCGCCCGGCGCGCGCAGCCGCAGCGAGTTGCGCACGAGCGAACTCGGCAGCCCTTCGACGACGAAGCGCCCGTCGCCTGCGGGCAGTTCGCCGGTGCGGACGACGAGCGCGGTGCTGGGATAGACGTCGACCGAGCGGATGGTGCTCGGCAGGACGGGCGCGGGTTCTTGGAGCGAAACGAGTGCGAACGAGACGAACTGAGCAACGTGCAGCATGGCGGCGACCCTCACGAGTCGGTCCCTCCACTCACGCAACCCTTGCGGAGCGAACGGGCCGGCGATGATGGCGCGAACGCCGGTCACATGCACCTGCTTGGCGACGCGGCGATCTGACGGCGGTACGGTGCCGCGACAGAATCCCCCCTCATTCCGCACGTCGGATGCAGAGCGGACCGGCCAAGCGCGCGTCGCGCGCTTGGCCGGTCTGCTCTGCATCCGACGTGCGGA
>JBIKNC010000279.1:0-5479 GCA_044358925.1 Planctomycetota bacterium
AAACCCGGAACTCCCCGCGCGCCCGGCGTGCCGCCGCCGAGCCAGTCCGAGAGTGCATCGACACCGCACGAACTCTGTGCGTGGCCCGCCGCGGCGAACACGGCGGAGAAGGCGAGTGCCGCACACGTGCGTGCGACGGGGGAGCGAGCGTGGCCTCGATTCATCTTCGGCAAGTCGTCGTTCGTGTGGCGTCCGGCGTGTCGTCCGTGCGGCTCGTGTCTCACGGCGCCCTCCGATCGAGCAGCACGCGCAACTTGTCCGTGTTGCGGTCGAGCGCCACGATGTCGGGCAAGGTGTCACCGTCGAAGTCGCCGACGGTCACGGCCCACGGATCGAGGCTCGCGACGTGGCGGCGCCCCGCTGCGAAGGTGCCGTTTCCGTTGTTGATTGCGACCCACACCGCGCCCCAATCCGAGGTCCCGAGCACTTCGGCGGCACCGACGACGTCCACGTCGCCGTCGTTGTCGATGTCGACCAGCAACGGTCGCGTCTCCGAACGCGTGCGGTCGATCAGCGGCTGCGCGAAGAAGTCGCCGTCGCCGTCGTTGCGCTGCACGCCGCAGCCGAGACTGTGTTGGACGACGATGTCGACGTCGCCGTCGCCGTCCACGTCCGCAGCGATGATGCGCTTCGGCGTCGCGACGACCGGATAGGGAACGGCGGTGCGGAAGGTCCCGTCACCGTTGCCGAGTCGGCGCACGAGTGCGGGCACTTGATCGGTGAGTGTGAGCACGTCAAGCGCTCCGTCGCCATCGACGTCCGCGAGTTCGAGTGCGATCGTCGACGCGCCGAGCGGCAGCGTGGTCGGGGCGCCGAGGGTGCGCGGACCGAGGGCCAGGAAGATCAAGAGCTCGTCGTCCTGTGCATCGAACGCGACGACGTCGTTCCACCCGTCGCCGTCGAGGTCGCCGACCTCGAACGCGGCGGGCGCTTCGTCGGCAGGTACGACGACCGGCGCCGCGAAACCGCCCGCGCCGTCGCCGAACATGAAGCGGATGACGTCGCCGCTGCTGTCGCTCGTCACCACGTCGAGAGCACCGTCGCGATCGAAGTCGACCACTTCGATGGCGCTCGTGCCGACGGCCCCGGCGATGGCGACCGGAGCGGCGAACACACCGCCGCCGAGGTTGCGTTGCACGTGGACGGCCGGGCTCGGACTCTCCGTGATCACGATCAGGTCGTCGCGGTCGTCGCCGTCGAGGTCGGCGCTCTCGACGAGGTTCGCGTTCTCCAGGGTCGCGACCTCGAACGTCGATTCGAAGCGCGCCAAGGGCAGTCCGTAGACGACGTAGTTCTCGTCGGTCGCGTCGCCGCTCGTGGGCGCGAACACGATGTCGACGTTGCCGTCGTCGTTGAAGTCGCCCACGGCCCACGACTGGCCGCCGAGTGTGAGTGCGGTCGGCTGCTGCGGCACGAAACCCGTGTCTCCGGTGCCCCGCAGCACGCGCAGTCCGCCCGTGCCCGTGCCGACCAGGTCGATCTTCCCGTCCGTGTCGACGTCGTAGAGCGCGAAGATCGCGAACGCTGCGCTGACGAAGAAGTCGACCCGCGGCCCGAGGCCGCCCGCGGCCTGGCCCTTCCACACGTTCATCGTGTTGGTGCCGTTGCTCGTGAGCAGATCGAGGCGCCCGTCGAGGTCGAGGTCGACGGTGAACAGCTCACCTTGACTCGACGTCGCGTTCAGCAGGATCGGCGTGTCGAACGCTCCGTTGCCGTCGCCGTGCATGAGCGTGATCGTCGAAGAGCTCTGTTCACGAATGACGACGTCGAGCGCGCCGTCACCCGACACGTCGGCGATGTACACACGGCTGACCACGTCGCCGACCGGGTGCAGGAACGGCAAGCCGAACGTGCCGTCGCCGTTGCCGGAGACGAGAGTGATCGACTCGAGCACGCCGTTCGCGGTGACGAGGTCGATGGCACCGTCGCCGTCGAAGTCGCCCGCGCCGATGTCGAGCACGACGGCTCCCACGCGGAACACGTTCGGCGTCTCGAACGTGCCGTCGCCGCGCCCGAGTGCCACGGCAGCTTGACCGCCCGGCAGCAACACGGCCACGTCGAGCAGGCCGTCGTTGTCGAAGTCCGCCGTCGTGTAACGACCCGGGCTCGCGCCGAGCGGCGTGAGCGATTCGTTCGACAGCCAACCGTCGTCGCGCGCGAGGTACACACCGAAGCTGTTCGAGACGAACTCGACGAACGACACGTCGCGCCGACCGTCGCCGTCGAAGTCGGCCGTGCCCAGGAGCGCTCGGCGGTTCGGCGACGGCAGGAACTCGTGCGCGAAGAGCCGGCGTTTGGGATCCACGCCGAGCCGCACGCGGCGGCCGCTCGTGAACGCCAGTCCGCCGAGCGCCGCGTCGTCGACCACGAAACCCTGCACGGCGAACGTCACGCCGCACAGCGCGGGTGCGAGGGGCGTCGCTCCGATCAACGTCGCGGATCGACCGTCGCCGTCGAGACCGAACGGCACCAGCTCGAAGTACGGCGCGCTGGGGTACGCGGTCGCGCCGAACTCCGGCAGCGGGAGCGGCGCGTCGGTCGCCGAGAGGGCCGCCACACCGAAGGCACCCGGCCGGCCGCGTTCGAGTCGCAGACCGAACGGCCCGCCGACGATGGGCGCGCCTTCGATCACGAGGCGCGGCACTCCGTTCGTTCCGGCCGAGCCGCCGCCCAGGAACGTGACGGCGGGAAACTGATCGTTGGAGGGCGCGAACGACGCAACGACGGCCGTGGCGAGGGCTGCGAACATGGTGCTTCCGAACAGGGCCGGCGAGCCCCGCACCACGCGTGACTCTCGTCGTGAATCGTACTTCGCCGCCGCGGGGATGGGGGCGGCGGTGCGGCTCGACGAGCGAGCGGAAAAGGCTGTTCGGGGGCTACCTTCGCCGTCCGATCGGCTTCCGACGTCCACACGCCGCCCGATGATCGAGACCACGGAAACGAGCTCCGACGGAGAACGTGCAGGTGCGCGCCGCAGCGGATGCACACGTGTCCGGCGCACGACCACGGCGGCGCTCGTCGCCGCGCTCGCGACCACCCTGTCCGGGTGCCGCATCGTGATCCGTCCGCCCGCTCACGTGAGCGATCCGGTGGAGGTGTTCGTGCTCGACCACGGGCGCCATTCGGCGCTCGTGCTTCCGACGGCCGTCGGCGGCGCGATGCAGTGGGCCTGGGGCGAGTGGCAGTGGTACGCGCTCGATCGCACGCAGTGGTGGCGCACGCCGGCGGTCGTCTTCTGGCCGACGCGCGCGACGCTCGGCCGCGCGCCGGTGAGCGAGCCGCTCGAACCCGCGTCACTCGCGCGCCGCCTCCACGCCGAGGACGTGCACGTCGTCGTCGTCGAACGCGCGGCCGCACTCGCGCTCGAAGCCGAACTCGAAGCGCGCTTCGCCGCCGGCGCCGCGGAGCAGCTCTACAGTCCGCTCTACCACCTCGAGTTCGCACCCGACGACGAGCGCTCCTACTGGATCGTGCACCACTGCAACAGCGAGACGAAGATCTGGCTGCGCGCGCTCGGCTGCGACGTGAGCGGTGCGGCGCTGTTCGCGGACTTCACCGTGAAGCCCTGACGGAAGTCGAGTGCGTTGCGGTGGACCGCCACGACACTCGGCGCGCGAGACCACCGTCGCACCGTCGCGAGTTTCGCACAGCACGGCCTTTTGCGTTCCGATTGGCGGCCGGTGAGCGGCATCGTCGTTCCTCGATCGGGCGGATGAGCGTCGGCGGGCTCGCCGCACGTGCCTCGCGCCGCCCCGCGAAAACACGACCATGTCGAAGCGCACCATCGCTCGTTCTCACGGCTCTTCACTCGCCGCGGCCGCGCTCTTCATCTTCGGCGCGTCGTCGTGCGTCACCGTCCATCGGTGGCAGAAGCAGCAGACCCAGCTCCACCGCGAAATCGAACTCGCCGACGTCGCGAAGTCGTGGTGCCAGACGATCCGCGCGAGTCAGGTCATTCCGGTCTATCCGCTCACGGAGGACCTCCAGCCGGGCGACGTGTTCCTCGTCGAGACGACCGTCGACGCGCAGGCGGAGGAGTACAAGCGCAAGGGCTATCTCGGTCTCGATCAGCACATCGCGCGGCTCGACCCGGACGGTTACAGCGACTTCTACGACCACTCGGTCTTCGTCGGCGCGGACGCCACGACCGTGCCGAAGTTGCCCGCACACTGGATGCGCGTGACCGGCGCGAACGCGGACGCGAAGGCGTGGGACGGCGCACCGCGCGTCGCGTTCCCGACCTACTCGTTCGAAGTCGGATCGGGCGCCGGCGCGAACATCGCCGTGCCGGTGCAGGGCGTGCCGGTCGGTCTCGCGTTGCTCGGCACGCAGAAGGCCTCCGGCACGATCAGCATCAAGGACTCGTACACGTACGGCGTCGATGTCGCTTCGCTTTCGCGGCAACTCACAGAGTGGGTGGCGCGCGAGGACGTGCGGCCGTTCCTCACCGAGCACGCTTCGAGTTCGGATCGGCCGCGCTACGTGCGCGTGATCACACGGGTCTATCTCGCGGGTTCGGTGAGTGTGTCGCTCACTGCGAGCTCGAGCTTCGGCGCAGGTGCGGACATCGAGGCACCGCGACCGGTCGACCTCCTGTTCGAGGCGCCGAAGGAACAGAAGAAGGACGCTCCGGGAGAGGGTGCTTCCGCTGCGCCGACCTCGAACACGACCTCGAACACGACCGCTGATGGCGCGGACGATGGCGCGGACGGCGGCGCGGACGGCGGCTCGACGGTGGGGGCGTTGAGTTCCAACCTCGAGAGCGTGAACGCGATGGTCGCCGCGGACCCGAAGGCCGTGGGCGGCTCCTTCCGCTTCACCGCCGCCGGCGGCAACTCGGTCTCGATGAACGAGACCTTCCCCAATCCTCTCGTGGTCGGCTACCTCGCCTTCGACTGCGAGATCCTGCCGGGTGGGGTGCTCGGCGCGCCGATCGCGACGCGGATCACGCTGGGGGACCCGCAGCTCGCGCGCGAGCTCTTCGCCGAGAACCGCGTTGCGTTCGTCCACGAGGACGCTCTGCTGAACGACGCGGTGAAGATGGTGTGCGCTCTCGTCGAGGATTCACGCTCCAGCCTCACGCCTGCTCTCCGGCGCTCTGCCGCGGCGATCGTGGCCGACCTCGACGCGCTCGAATCCATGGTCGACGGCGAGCAGGTGGTCTACTCCATGGACCCGCTGACGGACACCGTGCAGCGCGAGCGTTTCGAGGACAGTCCGTCTCATGCAGGCTCGGGCGGCTATTCCAGGTTCCGTCGCCATCGAGCCGCGCTCGAGACATCGCTCGACGCGCTCGGCCGGCTCCTGACGTCGCGCGAGATCCAGTTCGTGGATCGCGCCGCTTCCGCCGATGCCGATCGGCACGTGCCGAGCGCCGCGGAGCTCGACCGTGTGCGAGAGGACGAAGTGGAGATCCGTGCGCGCCTCGCCGAGATCGATGCTGACGTCGCCGAACACCACGCGACGCAATCTCTGCGCT
>JBIKNC010000072.1:0-19002 GCA_044358925.1 Planctomycetota bacterium
GCGACTCGTGTGCCGGCGTGGCTCGCCGACTTCACCGAGCGCGAGGAGCGCGTCGGCGCGGGCGCGACGACGTACCGCTTGTTCGAGAAGCGCGTGCCGGCGGGTGTCGAGATGTCGCTGGGCGCGAACCCCGAAGCCGGCCTCACGACCTACCTCGTGTTCCTGCGCCGCGGCATGTGACGCGAGCCCACGGGCGACGGCGAGCCACGCCCCGCACGTTCAGGTGCGGGGCGGTCGCCGCCGTCGGTCCTGCGGTGCAACCTGGGGCGCGACTCTGGGGCGCTGGGCCCCGTGGCGGGCTGTTCGTGGCCTCAGGGTCAGGTGCGGACGCCTGCTCGGGGCGGTGAAGCAAAATAAGCTTCATGTCTGAGCTTCAGATGGCGACCATATTTCACATGGGAAAGAAGTCGCCGTCCGTCTTCCCGGCAGGTGCGAGGAGCCTGAAGGCACTGGGGGAGCGCCTGCGCGCGGCGCGCCTGCGCCGTCGCCTCACACAGGCCGTCGTGGCCACTCGGATCGGCGTGTCGACGCCGACGCTCGCCCAACTCGAAGCGGGCAACCCACGCACGAGTCTGGCGACGCTCCTGCGCCTCCTCGAGGTGCTCGGGCTCGGAACCGACATCGATCGCATCGCCGTCGACGACGAACTCGGGCGCCGACTGCAGGACATGGAGTTGAAGGACGCACCTCGCGGTCGCGGTTCGCGTTGATGGAAGTCGTCGACGTGTACATCGACGATGGCGAACTGCGGGCCGAACGCGTGCACGTCGGCACCCTCTCGCTGAATCGAACGCGCGGCAAGGAGGTGACGCGGTTCGAGTACTCGAAGAGTTGGCTCGGTGCGAAGTCCGTGGCCTTCGAGATCGACCCGGAGTTGCTCCTCGCTCCGGGACCCTTCCACGCCGGGGTCGATCGCGTTCTCCATCGAGTGTTCCGCGACATGAGCCCTGACCGTTGGGGCAGAGTTCTCATGGCGCGGCGCGAGGCCGCGACGGCGAGAGCGGAGAGTCGCGAGCGACGCAAACTCGGTGACTGGGAGTTCTTCGTCGGTGTCGACGACCTGACGCGCGTCGGAGGCCTCCGACTGTTCGAGCACGGCACGACGTCACCGCTCGGCGAACGCAAGCCGTCCGTTCCGCCGATGGCGCGACTGCGCGAACTCGAGGCGGCAGCAGCGCTCATCGAGAAGGGCGACGAGCTTCCACCGTCCGTCGAGCGCGAACAACTGAACTTGTTGCTCGCTCCTGGCAGCAGCCTCGGAGGTGCGCGCCCGAAGGCGAACTGCGTCGACGAGAGCGGCTCGCTGTGGATCGCCAAGTTCCCGAGCGTGAGCGACACACGCGACGTCGGCGCGTGGGAGTTCCTCGCTCACGAGTTGGCGAAGGCGGCCGGACTCGATGTTCCCGAGGCGCAGTGTCTCAGCTTGGGCGCGAAGCACCGGACGTTCTGTGTGCGCCGATTCGACCGACGCGCAGGTTCGCGGCGCGTCTACGTGTCGGCGATGACGCTCACGGGCCACGACGACGGCGACGCTGCCAGTTATCTCGAGATCTGCGAAGCGATCGCGAAGTACGGGGATGCGGCGTGGATCGTCCGTGACTTGCGAGAGCTCTACCGTCGCATCGTGTTCTCGATCCTCGTGTCGAACTTCGACGACCACCTTCGCAATCACGGCTTCCTGCGTGGAAGCACGGGTTGGAGGCTCGCGCCGGCTTTCGACGTCAATCCGAGTCCCGATCGGAACCTGCATGCACTCGCGATCGACGAGGACGACGCGTCGCCCGATCTCGATCTGCTTCTGTCGACCGCGCAGTACTACCGGCTCGGCGAGCACGACGCTCGAACCATCGAAGACGAAGTCCGCGCCGTCGTCCGACGCTGGAGAGACTTCGCTGCTGCGTCGAACATCACTCCGAGCGAACGGCACGAACTCGATGCCGTGTTCGCTCGCGCGATGTGACGGTCGAGGTCAACGCGCCGGATAGAGCGCGTCGACCTTCGCCGTGATGTAGCGACGGAACGGCTCCACCGAGAGCGGCGCGCCCGTGACCTCTTCGATCAATTGATCGGCGGTCAAGAGGCGGTCCTTGCTGTGGATGTTCGTGCGCAGCCACGCGAGCAGCGTGTGCATGTCGCCCTTCGCGAGGCGTTTGTCGAGGTCGGGAATGGCGCGGCGCGCGGCCTCCATCAACTGCGCGGCGTAGAGGTTGCCGAGCGAGTAGGTGGGGAAGTAACCCATCGCGCCCATCGACCAGTGGATGTCCTGCAGGCAGCCTTCGGCGTCGTTCTTCGGCGTGATGCCGAGCTGCGTCTGCATCGCCGCGTTCCAACGCGCCGGCACGTCCTTCACGGAGAGCGCGCCGCTGACGAGGTCGCGCTCGAGTTCGTAGCGCAGGACGATGTGCAGGTTGTAGGTCAGTTCATCGGCCTCGACGCGGATCATCGAAGGGCCGAGGCGGTTCGTGGCGCGCCACATGTCTTCGGCGGTGACGCCGTCGAGTTGCTGCGGGAAGCGCTTCGCGAGCTTCTTCAGCCAGAACTGCCAGAACGGGCGGCTGCGCGCGATCTGGTTCTCCCACAGGCGCGATTGGCTCTCGTGCACAGCCATCGACGCGGCGCCGCCGAGCGGGTGGCGGGCCAGCGCCGGATCGAGCCCTTGTTCGTAGAGGCCGTGACCGGCTTCGTGGATCGCGCCGAACAGACCGCCGCGCAGGTCCTTCGCATCGAAGCGGCCCGTCATGCGCACGTCGACCGGTCCGATGCCGCCGCAGAACGGGTGCGTCGAGTCGTCGAGGCGGCTGCGCGAGGCGTCGATGCCGAGTGCGTCGACGAGTTCCTTCACGAACGCGCGTTGTTGGTCGGGCTCGAAGCGACCGACGAGCGGTCGCATGTCGACCTTCACCTTGGCGCGCTTGACCTGTTCGACGAGCGGCACCGTCAGGTCGCGCAAGCTCGTGAGCAAGGGGTCGATCTGCGCCATCGTGGCGCCCGGCTCGTACTCGTCGAGCAGCGCGTCGTACGGCTCGCCCTTCTTGCCGCTCTTCGCGCGCGCGACTTGGCGCTGCAGGTCGACGAGCTTTTCGAGGAACGGCGCGAAGCGGCCGAAGTCGTCGTTCGCGCGCGCTTCCTTCCAGGCCTCGAGCGCGCGGCTGCGCGTGAGTGCGAGCTCCGTCGCAAGTTCCGTCGGCACCGCGGTCGCGTCCTTCACGCGGCGTGCGAGCAACTCGACCGTGCGCTTCTCCTCGCGCGACAGACCGTGAGTGTCCTTCGCGAGCGTCTTCACGTTCTTCACGAACGTCTTCTCGCGCGCGGTGTCGTGCAGCAGCGTCGTCAGCGCCGCCATGCAGCGCGCGCGCGTCTCGCGCCCGCCGGCGGGCATCATCACCTCTTGGTCCCAGCTCAGGATCGAGAGTGCGTTCGACAGGTCGACGAGGCGTTCGAAGTGCGCTTCGGCGGCGCGCAGGAGTTCGGTGCTCATGGCACAGAGCATGACGAACACAGCGGGTTCCGCGCGAGCGCCGGACCGTCACGGGCGCCGAACCGAAAGCGCGCGGGGCGCTCCACCGGTGTCCGGTGGAGCGCCCCGCGCAGGCGAACCGGCCCGAGGGCCGGCTGGCTCGAGAATCAGTGGCCGTGCCCGGCGTGGGCGTCTTCCTTCTTCTTCTCGGGGATGTCGCTGACGAGCGCATCCGTCGTGAGGAGCAGGCTCGCCACCGACGCGGCGTTCGTGAGCGCCGTGCGCGTGACCTTCGTCGGGTCCATGACGCCGGCCTTCACCATGTCTTCGTAGACGTCCGTCGCGGCGTTGTAGCCGTACGCGGCGCCCTTGCCGGCGCGCACGTTCTGCACGACGACCGCGCCGTCCTGACCCGCGTTGATCGCGATCTGGCGCAGCGGGGCCTCGAGAGCGCGGCGCACGATCTGTGCACCGACGCGCTCGTCGCCGTCGAGTTTGAGTCCGTCGACCGCCGGTTGGCACGACAGGAGAGCGACGCCGCCGCCCGGCACGATGCCGGCCTCGACCGCTGCACGCGTGGCGTGCAACGCGTCTTCGACGCGCATCTTCTTCTCCTTCATCTCGGCTTCGGTCGCGGCGCCCACGTTGATCTGGGCGACGCCGCCGGCGAGCTTGGCGAGGCGCTCTTGGAGCTTCTCGCGGTCGTAGTCCGACTTCGTGTCCGCGATCTCGGCCTTGATCTGCTCGATGCGGCCCTGGATCGCCGACTTCTCACCGGCGCCCTCGATGATCGTCGTCGTGTCCTTGGTGATGACGATCTTCTTGGCCTTGCCGAGATCGCTCATCGCCATGCCTTCGAGCGATTGACCCGTCGACTCCATGATCGCCGTCGCGCCCGTGAGGACCGCGATGTCTTCGAGCATGGCCTTGCGGCGGTCGCCGAAGCCCGGCGCCTTGACCGCGCACACCGGGAACGCGCCACGCAGGCGGTTCACGACGAGCGTGGCGAGCGCTTCACCCTCGACTTCCTCGGCGATGATCACGAGCGGCTTGCCGCTGCGCGCGACCTCTTCGAGGATCGGGATCATGTCCTTGACCGTGCCGATCTTCTTCTCGTGGACGAGGACGTAGGCGTTCTCGAACACCGTCTCCATCGTCTTGCCGTTGGTGATGAAGTGCGGGCTGAGGTAGCCCTTGTCGAACTGCATGCCTTCGACCCAGTCGACTTCCGTCGCGAGGCTCTTGCCCTCTTCGACGGTGATGACGCCGTCCTGGCCGACCTTCTCCATCGCCTCGGCGATCATCGTGCCGATCTCGGTGTCGCCGTTGGCGGCGATCGTGCCGACCTGAGCGATCTCCGCCTTGCCCTTGACCGGCTTGCTGAGGCGCTCGAGTTCGGCGACCACGGCCGCGACGGCCTTGTCGATGCCGCGCTTCATCGCGACCGGGCTCGCGCCCGCCGTGACGTTCTTGAGGCCCTCTTCGAAGATGGCTTCGGCGAGAACGGTCGCCGTCGTCGTGCCGTCACCCGCGCCGTCGTTCGTGCGCGAGGCGACTTCCTTGACGAGCTGCGCGCCCATGTTCTCGTACGGATCGTCGAGATCGATCTCCTTCGAGACGGAGACGCCGTCCTTGGTGACGGTCGGGCTGCCGAAGGACTTCTGGATGATCACGTTGCGGCCGCGGGGGCCGAGGGTGACCTTGACGGCGCGCGCGAGTTTGCGCACGCCCTGACGGATGTGCTCGCGCGCGTCGGCGTCGTAGCTGATCTGTTTGGCCATGGTGTTCGAATGTGGAGTGTGCGGTTCAGTGGTGCCGGCCGCGCGGCGCGACGTCGTTGCTTCGAGTGTTGGCTGACTCGATGACTGTCGCGCGCCGCAGCGAGCCGGCGGATGGAGTCGTGTGTCGCTTTGCTCTTGATCAGCCGATGATGCCGAGGATGTCTTCCTCGCGCATGATCAGGAATTCTTGGCCGTCGAGCTTGACCTCGGTGCCGGCGTACGAGCTGAACAGCACGCGGTCGCCGACCTTGACGGTGAACGTCGAGCGCGAGCCGTTGTCGAGCGTCTTGCCGTCGCCGATCGAGATGATGCGGCCTTCCTTCGGCTTCTCTTTCGCGGACTCGGGCAGGAGGATGCCGCCGGCGGTCTTCTCTTCGGCTTCGACGCGTTGAACGAGAACGCGGTCGGCGAGGGGGCGGATCTTGACCTGGGTCGGGGCTTTGGACTTCGTGGCCATGTCAGTGCGGATGAGTGGGAGGTCGTGAGGGAATCGAGGTGGTCCGAGTGCTCGCGACGCGGGCACTTGTCGGTGCGGCTCGCCGTGGGAACGACGAGCCGTGATGGGGGTTGCGAGAGCAGCGGCGACGACGCCGAGCGGGCGGCTCAGCCGTCGCGGGGTGCGCTCGCGAGAGCGCGTTCGATCTCGGCGCGCAGCAGCACCGGATCGACAGGCTTGTGGAGGACGCACAGCGCACCGGCTTCGCGGGCGCGCTCCTCCAGCGACGGCGTCAGGTCGGCGGAGTAGAGGATGCACGGCAGCGACACGCCGAACTGCCGCAGCGCCGCGAGCACTTCGAGGCCGCCCAGGCGCGGCAGGTCGCGACCCGGCATGTGCAGGTCGAGCAGCGCCGCGTGCAGCCGCGAGCCGCGTGCGATGGCGAGCGCCGCCGGGCCCGTGTCGGCTTCGAGGATCTCGAGCTGCAGCGACGCGAGCAGGTCGACGACTCCGCCGCGCAGCGTCGCGTCGTCGTCAGCGACCAGCAGACGTCGACGCTTGTCGTCGCCACCCGACATGCGGCGAGCCGCGCCGCCCACAGACCAGAGGTCCGAGGAGGCGTGGCTCGCGGCCGGCGGCAGGGGGCGGAAGGGCTGGGCGGGTTGCATGGGGCGCTCGACGGCGCCGCGCGAGCAAAGCCTGTGCCGACGGACGGCGGGCGGTCGGGTGCGGTGGAGAAGCGGGCGGGCGGGGGCTGGAAGGGGGCAAGCTGTCAGGCTGGCAGGGGGTGGCGGAGGGAGCCCGAGCGTCTGTCATATTGGCAGCAAGGGGTACTGTCCCCGTTCGTTGGTACCGAGTGGTGAGGCACCCCCCAAGGCGCCCCGCGCGCGACCGGGCACCGGCTTCGTCGATCGACGCACCCCCCTGGGACGCTCGCCGGAGGCACCGCCCAACGGACACCAATGAACGAGGACAGCTCTTTAGGTTGGACCGATGCCCTCCGCCGCCGAGCTCCTCGCCGACCAGCCCGTCTTCGACGCCCACCACGACGCGCTCCAACGCGCCCTCGACCTCTCCCACGACCTCGGCACCCGCACCCGCGGCCAGTTCGACCTGCCGCGCGCCCGCGCGGGCGGCGTCGGCCAGTCGGTCTTCGCCTGCTGGGTCGACGGCACCTACACGCCGGGCAGCGCCGCACCGCGCGCGCACGCGTTGATGGATGCGTTCGACGCCCTGCTGGCGCGCCACCCCGGCCTCGTGCGCCGCATCGCGAGCCGCACCGATGTCGCCGCTGCGCGCCGCGCCGGTGTGCACGGCGCCATCTGCGGCATCGAAGGCGGCCATGCGATCGAGTGCGACCTCGGCGAGCTCGAGCGCTTCGCCGCGCGCGGACTGCGCTGCATGACGCTCGTCTGGAACAACCACCTGCCGTGGATCCGTTCGTGTCAGGCGGGCGGCGTCGGCTCGCCGGACGGCATCGACGACTTCGGGCGTGCGGTCGTGCGGCGCATGGAGGAACTCGGCGTGATGGTCGACCTCTCGCACGCCGGCGAGCGGGCGGTGTTCGACGTGCTCGAAACGGCGACGAAGCCCGTCATCGCGAGCCACAGCGGCTGCAAGGCGTTGCGCGACCACCAACGCAATCTCACCGACGAGCAGATGCGTGCGCTCGCGGCGAACGGTGGTGTGCTCGGCATCGTGTTCCTGCCGTCGTTCCTCGACGCAGGCGCGGCGGCCGAGGACGCGCGCGTGCGCGCGAGTGCGGCGTACACGTCGATCGCGTCGGAGAGCGAGCCTCTGCTGTATCTCGATCAGTGCGATGTCCTGCAACGCGACGCGGCGCCGCTCGCGATCGAGCGCGTCGTCGACCACGTCGCGCACGCGATCGACGTCATGGGCGTGGAGCACGTCGGGCTCGGCTCGGACTTCGACGGCATCCAGCGCACGCCGCGCGGTCTCGAACACGCCGGCTGTTTCGCTGCGCTCGTCGAGTGCATGTTCGCGCGCGGCTTCGACGTGGCGACGGTGCGCGCCGTGCTCGGCGACAACATGCGGCGTGTGTTCGCCGCGACCCTGCCGAAGGCCGCAGCCGTGCACTGAACGGTCCGCGCGGAACGGTCGCGCACGGAAAGAAGGTCCATGCAGGAAGCGGCGCCGGCGCGCGCAACGGCGCGCACAGTTTTTCGCGGTGCACCTGCAACCGATCGACCTCTCGTGTCATCCATCTCCTCGTGACGCGAGCAGTCCGTCGAACACGCATCGCGACGGTGTTCGTTGCACGGACTGCCGGACCCGTCACACGCGCGGCATCGCCATGCCCCGCGTCAACGATTCACAACGATCGACGAGGAGACTGACGTGGAGATCGATTTCAGTGCGGTGGACGACGCCCAGGACTACACGAACGTGCCCGAAGGTGTGTACGCGTGCCGCGTGGCAGAAGTGCGGCCCGGTTGGACGCAGGGCGGCGACAGCCGTTGGGCGCTCAAACTGGAGATCACGGCCGGACCGTTCGCAGGGCGAACCGCGGCGTGGGACGGCATCACGTGGGGCGATCGCGGGCTGCGGCGCACGAAGTTCGTGCTCGGCAAGTTCGGCTTCGACACGGCCGGACGGCTCAACGTCGAGCCGAACGACCTGGTCGGTTGCACGGCCTACGTCGAGCTGCGACAGGAGGAGCGCATCGACCCGTCGAACGGCGTCCGCACCATCCGCATGCGTGTGCCGTTCCTCGGCTACGCGAGCGATCCGACGTCACTGGCCGCGGGCTGATTGCGGGCGGCGCGTGATCACCGTCGGACGCCGGTCGCCCGCTCGCCCGGTCGTTCGGCTGGTCGGTGCGTCGGTCGCCAGGTGAGCGGCCGACGCCGGCTCGGCACCACGTGCGCGACGGAGCACCTTTGACGGTCGGTCGGCAACCGAGCCACCATGGCGCCATGGCTGCTGACGAACGAACTCTGCCGGGCGCCGCCTTGGGCCGTTTGCTCGAGGCGTCGGATCTCGCGCGCCTCGTTGCCGCACTCGACGGGCGGCGCTCGGCGGCACTCGCTGGTGGCACGGTGGCGACGCTGGCGCCCACCGAACTCGCGCTCTTCGACACGGTCTGTGCGCTCGCTGCGGACGCGGCGACCCGGGCTCACGCGCCGTACTCGCAGTTGCACGTCGGAGCCGTGGTCGTCGATCGACTCGGCGGTGCCTTCGTCGGCTGCAACGTCGAGAACGCGAGTTTCGGACTCACGCTCTGTGCAGAACGCAACGCACTCGGGTCTGCGCGAGTGTGTGGATCGAGAGAGATCGCGCTCGTCGTCGTCACGTCGAGCAACGGTTCGATCCCGCCGTGCGGAGCGTGCCGCCAGGTGATCCTGGAACTCGCGCCGCGCGCTCTCGTCGCTGCCTGCGACACGAGCGGCGGGGCGCTGCGTGTGTGGAGCGTCAGCGACCTCTTGCCTGACGCATTCGGGTGCGATGGTCTGCCAGCCGGTTGACGGGCGGGCGAGGGGGCCGTTCGTCGGAACGGCGCCGTCAGAAGAGCACAGTCACCGACTGCAGGTTCGTGACCGGGAAGGGGGCCACGCTGTTCGTCGTGTCGACGAGCACGGCCTGCATCAGCACCTGCGTTCCGAAGGGGAGCTGCGTCGAACCCGGCGCGATCTGGACGAGCGTCCAACCCTTCAGCGGGTCGACGCCGAAGACACCCAGCAGCACGTGATTCGTGAGGTTGTTGCCGAGGCCGAGCGAGACGAGGCCGGGCACGACGGACGGCAGCGGGCTCGTCGAAGCGACGAGGTAGAAGAGCTTGGTCGTCGGACCGGCGAGGTGCACCTTGAGGCCGGCGGCCTGGACCCACGTGGCCGGGCTCGACGGCACCATGTCGATCGTCGGCGACGAGTTCGCCGTCACGTTGACGGACGTCTCGACGCTGCCGCCGGGATTCGTGAGGCGAATGGTGACGGCGCCGAGTTTGCTCTTCGGCGACCACGGGATGTCGATGCGCGTGTTGCTCGCGATCGTGTACTGCGCCGGGAGCGTCGAGAGGAGCACACCGTCGACCGTGACACTCGTCACCGACGAGAAGTTGTTGCCGTTGACGGCGATCGTCGGCCAAGCGTCGGTCGGGACGGCGACGACGCTGCTGGGAGCAACACTCGACACCGTGGGCGCGGGCGGCGGCGGCGCGACGACTTGGAGGCAGGAGACGGACAGGACTTCGCCACGCATGACGTCGACACACGTCTGGTGGAAGTACGGATTGATGTTCTTGATGCCCTGGAACGTGCACGTGTGGCAGTAGCTCATGATCGTGCCGAGCGAGCACTGCTCCGTGCCGTTGCAGTTGCTCGCGCACAGGTCGAGAGGCGGACAGAACGCGTGGGTGTGCGGCGACGCGAAGATGTGCCCGACTTCGTGCGCGGTCACGACGAAGTCCCAGTTCAGTGAGCTCGTGCCCGTGACCGGATAGGGCGTGTTGCCGTTCAGCGAGCAGCACGCCCCGACGGCGGACCAGTCGCTGCACAGCGTTCCGACGTACGCGATGCCGCCACCGTTCTCGGACGAAAGGACGAGACCGAAGTCACCGAGTGTGTGCTGACCGCCGGTGCCGTCCCAGCGCGCCTTCATCTCGTCGAGCAACGCACTCGGGCTCGTCCCTGCGAACGGATCCGTGGCGCTCGACGAGTAGAACGCGAGGTACGACACGGTCCATTCGCAACCGACTTGAGTCTCGTAGCGGTCGCTGCACGCCGCGAGCAGCGCGTTCGTGTAGTTCGTCGCCGCCGTCGTGTTGTTGAACTCTTGGTAGTACGAGTAGTCGGTCTCGATGACCGCCTCGGCGCGATAGACGGTCTGTTGAACGGCCGCGAGCAGCGGCGCAGCACCGCCGCCGTTGCCGCCGCGACCGCCGTGGACGTGCGAGCCGGCACCGCTCGAAGTGCCGCCCGTCGCGTCGCCTTGCGAAGCACCGCGGCCGTCGCTGCCGACGTCACTTCCGTGCGGCGCGTTCGGCCACGGGTACGTCACGTCGGCGCCGATCGTGCGGCCCTGTTCGTCGCGTTGTTCACACGCGAAACGCTGTTCGAACCCGGGGCGCACGAGCGCCGCTTCTTCGATCCACTGCGCTTGGGCCTGCGCCCAACCGTCGACCGGGTGGGAGCCGCACACGAGGTGCACGGTGCGACCGTCTTCGAGTCGCAGCCAGCCCCACGTGCCGGCGCTGGAGAGTGCGAGGAACACGTCGCTCGCCGGTTGTCCCGCGACGCGGCCCTTCCAGACGGAGAGGTCGGGTGACCCGGCCTCGGCGATCGTGCTCACGGCGCGACCGTCGACGTGCACGAGGCCGTCGGTGCCGGGCAGTCGGACGCGTGCCAGCTCGAACGTGAGGTCGGGCGCGCCGGGCACGTGGTTCTCGATCAAGAGCACCGAACGCTCGTTCGCGAGTGCCGCGAGCAGATCCGCCTGTGCCCCCAGGGAGCCGTCCGCGCGCGGTTCGAGCGGCGAGAGCAGCGTCGCGCGCGCCTCGAATTCGACCCTCGAAACCTCCTGGCTCGCGGATGCGCTCGGTGTGCCGAACGCGGACACGGCGCAGAGAGCGGAGAACGACAACGCGCGGGCGGCGGCTTCGAACATGCGGATCGGGAGCGGGCGGTGCGCACTCGATCGACGCGCGGCTCGAACGGCAGCGCGCGGCGACGGGCGGGGTTGGTGGGCGCCGGGGGAGACGCGGCCTGGACGTGGGCGGTGGGGGAGCGCCGCGGCTCAGCGTTGGGCGAGCGGCGCGCGCATCCGGTTCCCCTCCATCGACAGGTTCCCGTGCGCGAATGAGGGGCTCTGGGGATCCGTGTCTGCCACCGTACCCGTCAACGCCGCATCGACTCGATCGGCGGCGCGTCGCCCGCCTGCGCGGCCGTGAACGCGGCGCGGCTGTCGATGCCGCGCCAGCGTTCGCGCACGAGCGCCTGGCCCACCACCCCGCCCAGCGTGTTGCCCGGCCCCGGCAGCACGATGCGGTCGGGCGCGAACTCGCGCAGCAGGACACGCAGGCTGGCGGAGAGGTCGTAGGGCTCCGTGACCTGCGCGCCGAGTGTGTAGCGCCGGAGTTCATCGGTGTCGGCCGACCACGGCGAGTGGCGGCGGCCGAAGCCGTCGATCAAGGTCGCGGTGGGGCGCTCGAAGACCAGGTCCGACAGCCGCTCGCGTGCGCGCTCCGCGACGCTCGCGACGAAGGGCGTGTGGTACGGCCCGTGTTGCATCAAGCGCAGCGGATAGCGCACACGCCCGATCTCGACCGACGGCAAGCGATCGAGCAGGTGCCGCAACCCCGTGTCGTCACCGGCGAGCACCGCGTATCCGCCCAGATCGATCGACGGCAGCGCGTGACCCTCCGACGACGCGAGAGCGTCTTCAACGAGCGCGCGCCGCGCCGGTGCTTCGCGCCATTCCTCGTCGACGAGCGGATACAGGAGCTGCCCGCCGCCCTGCACCTCTTCCTGCAGCAGCGACATCTCCTGCACGAGTCGCAATCCGTCCTCGAACGACAGCGCGCCCGCGACGGCCAGCGCCGTGTACCAACCCATCGAATTGCCGGCGACGGCCACGAGTTCGCCGCGTGCACGCGCCGCGTCGGCGTCGAGCATCGAGATCAGATAGATGAGCGGCGAGACGTTCGCGGGTCGCAGGTGCTCGGCCGAGCGCAGCTTCTCCGCGTGGTCAAGTGCGGCCAGCGACGTGAGGCCGCGCCGCTCGCGCATCTCTTCCGCGTGCCGCACCCACGGGTGTTCGACGGGCAACGTGCGCATCGAACTCTCGGTGTACGAGCCACGCCCCGGACAAAGGATCGCGATGCGAGTCATCGCACACACCTCGCGGCGGCGGCGACGATCTGCTCTTCGGTGACGAGCACCTGGTCGGTCGCGGGCCCGAGCGGCACGTACGTGTCCGCGGCGCGCACACTCGCGAACGGCCCGCGCACACCCGCTTCCGCGAGGTGCGCGATCACGGCATCGGCGACCCCCGCGCCCGTTGCGCGGCACTCGTCGACGACGAGCACGGCGCCGCACTCGCGCGCGTGCCGTTCGACCGCTTCGAGCGGCAACGGTGCGAGCCAACGCAGGTCGAGCACGCGCGCGCGGATGCCGTACTTCTCCGCCAGCGTGCGCGCGGCGCGCAGCGACAGGCGCAGCCCGTTCGCGTAGCTCACGATCAAGAGGTCCTGTTCCTCTGCGCCGTACACGCCGACTTCGCCCGGCAACAGCACCTCGTCCGGCGCCGGATACGCGCTGAGCCACCCGCCGTCACCGTCCGCGAGGTCGCGCTCGTGGTACAGCGCGATCGGCTCGAGGAACACGACCACGCGCCCGTCCGCTTTCGCCATCGCGAACGCACCGCGCAGCAAACGCGCCGCGTCGTCGCCGCGCGAGGGCACCGCGATCGCGAGGCCGGGGATCTCGCGCAGTGCGCCGATCGAGTTGTCGTTGTGGAAGTGGCCGCCGAAGCCCTTCTGGTACGCGAGGCCGGCGATGCGCACGACCATCGGGTTCGTGTAGTGCCCCTTCGAGAAGAAGCTCAGCGAGCAGGCCTCGCCGCGCAACTGATCGATCGCGTTGTGCACGTACGCGAGGTACTGGATCTCCGGCAGCGGCAACAGCCCGAGCAGTGCCGCGCCCTGCGCGAGTCCGAGGATCGTCGTCTCGTCGAGCAGCGTGTCGAACACCCGCGCGCGCCCGAACGTCGGCTGCAGGCCCTTCGTCAATCCGTACACACCGCCCTTCTTCGCGACGTCCTCGCCGAACAGCAGCGTCTCGCGGTGCGCGGCGAAGATGTCGTGGAGCGCCGCGTTCACGTGCGCCGCGAGCGTGAGCTGCGTCGGCGACGTGCGCGCCTCGGGCAACTTGCCGCCGAACACTTCGAGGCGCCGCGCCGGCTCGGCGACGACACGCGCCACCGCGCGACACGCTTCCGGGCGATGCGGCGCGAGCGGCGCGACGATCGCTTCGCGCGTCGTCAACTTGGGCCGCCGCGCGGCTTCGACCGCCGCCGCGTTCACGCGCTCGCGCACACCGCGCACGAGTTCGCGCAGCTCGTGCGGAGTCGCCGCGCCGCTCTCGATCAGCAGTCGCGCATTGGCGAGCAACGGATCACCGAGTTCGATCGCGTCGATCTGCTCGAACGTCCTGTACGTCGTCTCGACGTCCGAACCCGCGTGGCCCCACAGCCGCACCGTCGACAGGTGCAGGAACACCGGCGCGCGCTTCGCACGGCACGTGTCGATCGCGTGCTTCACGGAGTCCCACACGTCGACGAGATCGCCGCGCGCCGCGACGTACTCGAGGTGCGGCATGCGGCTGAAGCTCTGCTCGATCCAATTCGGCGGCGTGTCGACCGAGATGCCGATGCCGTTGTCCTCGCACACGAACAGCACGGGCGTCGGCGCACCGCGGCGCTGCGTGTAGCGCGCCGCATTGATGCCCGTCAGCGCCGTCGCGTGGTTCGCGGACGCGTCGCCGAAGCTGCACATCGCGATCGCGTCCTTCGGCAAGCCTGTGTCGACGCCGAGCACCGCCGCCCGCGCGATCGCGAACGCCGCGCCCGTCGCTTTCGGCAGATGGCTGGCGATCGTCGACGTCTGCGGCGGGACCCACAGATCGTCGCTGCCCCACACCTTGTGGCGGCCGCCGCTGACCGGATCGTCGCTCGACGCACACAGCGACAACAGCGTGTCGAAGATCGGCGTGCTGCCCGGCTGCTGGCGTTGGCGCGCGAGCATGAACGCACCGGACCGGTAGTGCAGGAAACACGGATCGGTCGTGCGCAGGAGCGCGCCGAGGATCGCGTTCTGTTCGTGGCCGGCGCTGGAGATGGTGTAGAAGCTCTGCCCCGTCCGTTTGAGTTCGCGCGCCGTGACGTCCAGCGCGCGGCTCGCGATCTGATCCTCGAACAGCGCGAGTGCTTCGCGCACGGTCGGACCGCGCAGCGCGGCGCGCCCGTCTTCCGTTCGTTCGCCCGCGAGCCGCTCGTCGGCGCTCATTCGACGAGCGGCGGGTTGGCTGGTCTCGAGCAGCGCGTCGAGACGCGCCTCGACGACGGCGACGCGGTTGGTGCTCACGAGGACGTGCGGGTTCAGGGCGTTGCCGATGCGGCGCGCCAGTCAGGCGCGCCAGTGCGGACCGCCGGTGCGGACCGCCGGTGCGGCGCGAAACGGTAGCGCGCAGGGCGCTCACCTCCCAGCCCGCGGGCGCGCGATCACCGAGCCCCGCGCACGCGCACCGGCGGAGCGCACCGAAGCGCCATACTCGGCGCGGATCCCGAACGCACCGCTCGCGCGGCGCGCCAACTCAGACCAGCATGCCCCTCGCCAGTCGCACCCAAGTCGCCGTTCTCACTCTGTCGTTCGCGGCCGCGTGCGCCGGGCCCGAGGCGCACTTCGAATCGAGCCCGCGCGTCGTCGAGATCGTGCACTCGGCCGGAGCGAAACTCGGCGGCGTCGCCCTCGGCGACGTCCTACCCGAACGCGTCGGTCTCGAGATCGTCGCGGTCGCGGTCGACGGGCGTGTGATCGTCGTGCGACGCAACAAGGACCACTGGCGCAGCGACGTCGCGTGCCAAACGCCCGGTGAGTTGATCGCGGTCGCGTGCGGCGACCTCGTGCCGTCGCACCCGGGCGACGAGATCGTCGCGGTCGGCATGGCGAGCGGCGACGAGGACTCCGGCGGAGCAGGCGCCGTGTGGCTCGTCACGCGCAACCGCGGCGCGGGTTACGAGGCGCGCCGGTTGCTCGAGCCCAGCGCCTTGCAACACGCCGTCGCCATCGGCGACTTCGATCCGCTGCGGCCGGGGCTCGAGGCGCTCAGCGCGGGCTTCGACGAACGCGTGCACCTGTTCGCGATCGACGCGGATCTCGTTGCGACGCACCGCGAAGTCGCGACGCTGCCGGGACCGGCGAAGGGCGCGTGTGTGCGCGGAACGACGGCGCTGCTTGCTTGCGCGAGCGGCCACGTCGTCGAAGTCGCAGGGCAGCCGGACGGCTCGTTCACGACGCGCGTCGTCCTCGCGCGCGAGTCCGGCTTCGCGCGGCCCGCGGTGTTCGGCGATCTGCTCGTCGTCGCTGCGGACGACGGCGCTCTCGTCGCGCAGGATCTGTCGAGTTCCGCGCCCTTCGAAGTGCTGCACCAACAGGGTGCGAAGGCGCGCGGCGCGTTCATCGGCGATCTCGACACGGCGAGTGTCGGCCTCGAGGCGGCGACGGTCGGCTACGAGGGCGACGTGTGGTTGTTGCGACTCGGCGCGCCCGACGCGCAGGGGCGGCCGGAGGCGGTGCGACTCGTCGCGACGGGCGCGGCGCTCCACCATCTGGCCGGCGGCGACGTGTTGCCCGATCGGCCCGGCGACGAACTCGTGACCGTCGGCTATTCGGGTGACGTGCGCATCCTCATGCGCTGAACGCGGGCGAGGCGGATTCTCGGAGCGTGCTCCGCGAACCCTCGCTCGGGAAGGATCGGCGCGTCTCGGACGCTCGGTTCGCGAGCACGGCGGCGCGCGCGTGGGCATGATGGGCAGCCGCCGCGCCGCCGCGCGCACCCCGATCGCGATGCAACGACTCACTTGGCTCCGCCGCGCCGCTCTCGCCTTCAGTGCGTTGGTCCTCGTCGCGACGGGCTGCGACGATCCGGCGCCCATCGAACGCGCAGAGGGCGCGAGTGAGGAGGCGCAGGCCGCGGCGCGGCTCGGACCGTTCGAACTCGCCGCGACCGAATCGAACGGCGCGAGCGACGGGGAGACGAGCGCGCGCAACGCTCGCAGCGCCGCACTCGTGGACGAAGTCGTCGCGGCCGAAGGCGCGGCGAGTGCGAACGCCGACGAACTCGTCGTGCGCGTCGTCGACGAGAACGGCGCACCCGTGCCCGAAGCGACCGTGTACGTCTTCGAACCGCGGCTCGGCGAGGAGGCGCACGTCTTGTTCGAGCGCAACATCGGCCTCGACACGCAGACGTTCCTCGAGCGGCGCGGCGAGACGCGCGTCGCGGACGCGACGGGCACGCTGCGCATGGCGCGCCTCGAGCGCAACGGCCTCGTCGGCGCCTCCACGCCCGGCCGATGGGGCGCGATCGACGTCGAAGCACGAGCCGGTGAGGCGACGATCGCGCTGGCGCCGACGCAGGAGTTGTTCGTGCGCGTCGTCGGAGCCGACGGCGCCGTGCGAGTCGCGGTGCCGGTCGCGCTTCACCGCGAGCGTCGCGGCGAAGTGCGCGACGTGCGCATCGTCGAAACGGGCGGCGACGGCCTCGCGCGTTTCGGCCACCCGACCGAGCTGTTCGAGCGCGGCGACCGCGAGTGGCAGTGGCGTGTCGCGCTCGCGGTGCCGCTGTTCGAACCCAGCTTCGCTCTCCTCGATCCGGCGGCGCTGCCGAGCGAACCCGTCGAACTCGTGCTGCCGCCGACGGCGCGTGTGGTCGTCGAGTTGTTCGAAGCGACCGGTGAGCCGCTCACGAGTTCCGGACGCTTCACCGCCGCGACGGCCGGCGAACGCGGTCGGGCTCCGTTCGAGCGCCACTTGGCCGGTGAAGCGCGCGTGGTGTTGCAGCACGTCGAGCCCGGCGTGTCGCTCGACCTCGGCTTCCAGCGCGAAGGCTCGCCGGGTCGGCACACGCTGCGCGCGAGTGCGTCGCTCGTGCCCGACGTCGAGAGCGTCGTGCGCTTCGCACTCGCGCCCGATCACCCGGTCGTGACGCTGCGCCTCGTCGACGACGAGGACGCACCGCTCGCCGCGCGACGCGTCGAGTTCCGCCTCGTCGACGCCGCCGGGAGCACGCCGCCGCAGGGTGGCGGCCGACGCGGTCGCGACGGCGGTCGCGACACCGGCGAGCGCTTCGCCACGACCGACGCCGAGGGCTTGCTGGTCGTCGACCTGCCGAGCGACTGGGCCGGTCGACCCGCGCCGCTGTCGGGCAGCGTCGCGACGCTCGTCACGCCACCGGCGAGTGCGCCGCCCTTCGCGGGTGTCTTCACGGTGCCGGCGCCGCTGCTGATGGGCGTCAACGACCTCGGCAAAGTCCGGCTGTCGCCGCCGCCGGTGCTCGTCGCGGGCGCGGTCGTCGACGAACTCGGCCTCCCGGTCGCCGACGTCGAGATCGCGCTGCACCTGCGCACGGTCGACGCGGAAGGTCGCGAGCAGTGGCCGCGACTGCCCGACCTCGGAGCGACGAGCGACGAACTCGGTCGCTTCGAGATCGCGGCGTGGTCGCCCGGTTCACCGCTCGCGCTGCGCGCGAACACACGCGACCACGTGCGCGCCGACCTCGTGCCGTTCGATCCGGGCGCGAAGAACGTGATCGTCACGCTCCTTCGAGCGGGCCGCGTCGAAGGTTCGATGCGCCTGCCCGAGGGCGTCGACGCGCGGCGCTTCGAAGTCGGTCTCGCGCCGGCCGGTGTCGAACCCACACGCGACGCACTCGGTCGCGCATCGGTGGCACGCACCTCGTCGCGTCGCGGCGACGGCACGTTCGAGCTGTCGCGCGTGCCACCCGGTTCGTACACGTTCTGGCTCGCCTACACCGAGTTGCCGACGGTCCTGTTCGTCGCGGGCGACGTGCTCGTGCGCAGCGCGGAGACGACGCACGACGCGCGACTCGATCCGATCGACGTGACGCGACTGCTCGACGTGTTCGATCTGCGATTCCTCGAGGCCGATGGCGACCCCGTCGGTTCCGCGAGCGGACGCTGGCGCGTCTCCGGCTCCGAAGCCTGGCGCGGCTTCGAAGTCGACGGCGAAGGGCGCACGCGCATCGTCGCCGACGGCGGCATCCTCGACCTCGACGTCATTTCGCGCGGGTTCGCGCCGACGCGTTTCGAGGGCGTCTCCAGCAGTGGCGACCTCACACTCGATCCGGCGCTCGACGTGTCGGTGCGCATCGATCGCGACGTCCTGCCCGATCCGGAGCGCTACCGCACGTCCGTCGTCCTCGAACCCGTCGGCTGGGGCGGCGGGCGCACGACCGCCGAACTCGATGCGGACGGCCAGGGCCGCTTCATGTCCGCGGGACCCGGCACGTACACCGTGCGCTTCGTCGTGCAGCGGCGCCAAGGCGGCGGCCGACGCGCCGAACGCACCGTCGCCGACGACCCGCCCGAGACCGTCACGTTCGACGTGCGCGACGGCGAGATCCTGATCCGACCGAAGGTGCCGCGCGAGAAGCTCGCCGCGGCGGTGGCCGCGCTCGGTTGACGCGTCCGGTGTCCGACGCGTGGCAGTACGGTGTCGTACCAAAAACTGCCAGCCTGCCCGCATCACGGTGCGCGCCAAGGCGCGCACCGTGATGCGGGCAGGCTGGCAGTTTTTG
>JBIKNC010000280.1:0-5445 GCA_044358925.1 Planctomycetota bacterium
GCAGCGCTTCGCGCTGCGGCTCGTCGTGTTCCAGGGGGGCGCGGAACTGCCGAATCTGGCGACAGGGTGCCTGGCACCGTACGCGTCACGTGGAGTTGCGACGTGTCGGTCGTCGCACGCGCGTCACACCATCGACCTCGCACGCTCCCCTGAAACGACTGGACGGCTCGACCCCGGGGAGGAGTCGAGCCGTCCGTGATGTCGTGGAAGACAAGGTGAAGAGCGCGCACCGCGACCGAACATCGGTCAGCCGAAGTGAACGGCGTGCGTTCGTTACCTGTGTCGACTTTTGAAGCATCGGCGCGCTTCTGTCAACTCTTGTGTGCGTGACATTCGCCGAGGCCCAGAGTCGAGACACACGACGTGCCGCATGTCGCACGCACACACACGCCGCCAACCGCACGTCGTGTGCGGTGCACACGACCACATGTCACTCGTCGTCGACGTGTGATGCGCTGTCGTACGCGGCGCGTTCGAGTGCATCGCACGCCAGTTCGTGACGCGTGCGCATCGCGAGCAGCGCTCGCCGCAACGTCGTACCGGTCGGTGTGTGTGCACGCAGCGCGTCACCGAGCGAACGCGCACACGCGTCGAGCCACGCGGCCGCCGCCTCGCGATCGCCGCGTTCGAACGCGTCGCGCGCGAGACGGTCGAAGACGTCGATGGTGTCGCTGCTCGCGATCTCGAGGTCGACTCCTTGCTCCCACGCCGCTCGAGCGCGCAGCGCGTCGCCGCGCGCCAGCTCGACGTCACCGAGCCGCAGAAGCGCGCCGACTGCGACGTCGTGCGGAAGATGTGCGGCACACCACCGGTAGTCGTCGCACGCTCGCTCGAACGCGCCGCTGCGCCGCGCGGCGTGTGCGCGTTCGAAGCGAGCCGCCGCATGCAGCTCGTCGTCGCGTGCGAGGCGCACCGCGGCGTCGCACTCCGCGAGCGCTTCGTCGTCGAGCCCGAGCACGCCCAACTGCAATGCCGCGGCGAGCGCCGCACGCGCCCCGTCGTCGCCGCTCGCGGGGTGCCAATCGCGCACGCGGCGCAGCGCTTCGATCGCGCCGAGCCGTGCGCGCAGCCGCTCGCGGCCCGTGTACGACTCGAGCCGCGCGACCAGGCTCTCCGCATGGGTGCGCTGCTGTGCGGCGCTCGGTGCGCGCGGCACCGCATCGACGACCAGGCTGCCGCGCACCGGAACCTCCTCGACGCGCATGTGCGTGTCGCGTCCGTCGGCACGGCGAGCCTCCGCCGCCGCGTGAGCGACGACGAGCGCCAGCGCGAGTACGGGTGCGAGAACCAGGTGGTGCACTTTCACGCCGCCACCTCCAGCTCGCGCTCGAGCGCATGACGCAAGCGCCGCTTCGCGCGGAACAGCCGCACCTTCAGCAGCGGTGTCGGGATGCCGAGTTCACGCGCGATGTCGTCGCGCGAACGCTGCTCGACGAACAGGCCGTCGAGCGCCACACGATCGTTCGGCGGGATCCGCCCCAGTGCGCGCCGCAGCAGCGCGCACGCCCGCGTCAGTCCGAGCATGCGCCCGCGCACCCAGACCTCGCGCTCGTCGACGACCTCGATCGGATCGCGCCCGCCCGCACGCTCGTCGAGCACGCTGTCGTCGACCATGTCGATGGGCCGTCGCACGATGCGCCGCCCGCGTTCCGCGAGCACGTTGAGGCCGATGCGCAGCAGCCACGGCTTGAGCCGTTGCGGCGGGTGCTTGCTGCTGCGGTAGCGCGCGGCGCGCACGAAGCTCTCCTGCACGGCGTCCTCGACGTCGTGTGGATCGCGGCAGCGCGTCGCGAGGCAGCGTTCGAGATCGGGCAAGAGGTCGACGAGGCCGGTCCAGTCGACGATCGGGTGGTGGAGGTGCATGACGAGTCCGAGGGGGCCGTGGTTCGACGCGCACACGTGTGCACGCGGAACAACAGACCGCCTCCGACCCGCCGCGCGGCGCCGCCGCCCGCCGCGCGCGACTCCTCCACGACGTCGACGAGCGCGCGAGTGCGGAAGGCACACGACGAGCCGCTCGAAGACCACAGCGCGCCGCGAACGCTCGGCACTCACCGTCCGCTCGGACAACACAGCGGGCCGCGCATGCCTCGGCACGCGCGGCCCGCGGGGACCGAACTCACGGCGCGCGGCGCGCGGCGCCGCTCGTGTCAGGCCGCGCGGTAGTTGCGCGACTCCTCGGACATCGGGTTGCCGGGGAACTCGCTGCGCAGGCGGTAGAAGATGCGCTGCGCGCGATCGATGTCGACCTGGTTGCCGGTCTTCTGGCCGATCGCGTGGAAGCAGCGGCCCGCGAAGTACAGGGCGCGGACGAGGTGGATGCGCTCGCCGGGGTAGAGCACGGTGACCTTCAGGTACTCGTGGCCGGCCTTCAGCAGGCCCTCGACGTCCTCGGAGGTCGCGGCGCGGAAGAAGTACACGTCGCCCAGGCCCACGTGGGCGCCGGCGCGCACACCGTCGTCGGACTCCGGCGCGGCGAGGATCGCTTCGAAGCGCGCGCGCGCGGCGGCGAGCGCCGCGTCGACACCGGCCGCGTCCTTCTTCTCGGAGGCGGCGTTCGCGGCGGCGATCTGCGCTTGGCCGTCGAGCAGCTCGGCGCGCCGCATGACGGTCGGGAAGGTCGTGCCCGCGGCCTGCATGAGCGCCGCAATGCGCTTCTGACGATCGGCGAGCGAGATGTTGCGGTCGATCTCGAGCAGCGTCGCCTCGGTGTCGAGTGCGTAGCGCTGCGAGAGCTCGGCACTCTTGACCAGCGCGGCGAGCTCTTCGAGCGTCGCCTTCGCGCCGTTCATGTCGCCCGTGAAACGCTGCGCCTCGGCCTTCGCGAGGTACGTCGCCGGAACGAAGCGCGACTCCTTGAAGTTCGTGAGCAGGCGGTTCGAGACCTCGATCACGCGCGGGTAGCGACCGAGCGAGCGGTTCAGCTCGACCGAGCGGTACGCGGCGTACGCGGGCGCCCACACGAGCTTCTCCGTCGGGTTCGCGAGCTGGCCGTCGACGTACGTGTCGAAGTCGGCGATGCCGTCGTCGACCGAGCCTTCCGTCACGGAGTCCTCGGCCTGCTGCACGAGGCGCGGGTACTCGTCGTACTGGACCGTCAGCACCTGGTCGGACGGCACGTCGCGCGCCGTACCGCCCTTGCGGTAGAAGACGGCTTTGATCGTCTCCTCTTGCACGTTCACGCCGTCGATGACTTCACCCGACGCGAGGCGGATCGTGTCGGCGGTCGCGCTCGCACACAGACCGATGGAGATGAACGCGGCGGCGAGCAGCGACACGGAAGTCCGTGCGGCGCCGACGAACGCGGACGTGGACGAGAGGCTGATGCGCGAGAACATGCGGATCGCGTGACGAGGGCCGGGGGTCGAGGGCCGAAGGTCGAGGTCGGAGAAGCCCGGAAACGGCGGAGCGCCGCAGTGGGCGCTCCTTCCGAGGTACCGCGGCGCCGGACTGGGGTTACCGCGCGCCCGCGGGCGGAGTGAGGATAGGAGTGACTCGCGGGAGGGTCAAACCGCGGCGCCGTCGCGCGCTGGAACGAGCGCTGCGGCGCCGCGGCGCACGCGGATCAGCTCGGCCACGGTGCTGACGGCGATCTCCTCGTGGGAGCGCGCGCCGATGTCGAGGCCCATCGGGCACTGCACGGTGGCGAGGAAACCGGGGGCGACGCCGCGGGCGAGGAGCGCGCCGAAGAGCTGCTCGCGTTTCGCGCGGCTGCCGATCATGCCGAAGAAGCGCGGTCGCACACCGGCCGCGTGGAGCGCGTGCAGCACGTCGCCGTCGCCGTCGTGCCCGCGCGTCACGATGCACACGTACGGCGCGGGCTCGTGAGCGATGCCGCGCGCGAGTTCGCTCCAGGAGCCGCTGCGTGTTTCGCTCGCGTCGGGGTGGCGCGCGCTCGTGGCGAAGTCGGCGCGATCGTCCAGCACGGCCACGCGGAAGCCCGCCGGCGCGGCGATGCGGGCGATGGCGGCGGAGACGTGGCCGCCGCCGAACAGGAACAGCTTCGCGTGTGTGATCGGTTCCACGTGGATGCGGACGCGGCCGCCGCAGATCAGACCGGAGTCGGGGTAGTCGCGTTCGTTGAGCGCGAACTCGAGCATGCGCGACTTCTCGTCGTCGAGCGACAGCAGCGCGGCCTCGAGCACTTCGGCTTCGAGGCAACCGCCGCCGACCGAGCCCTCGAAGCTGCCGTCGCGCCGCACGAGCATCTTCATCATCGTCTTGCCCGGCGTGCTGCCCTTCGTCTCGACGATGGTGCAGAGCGCGCAGTCCTCGCCCGCGGCGACGAGCCGCGCGATGGTGGCGAAGATCGAGTGCGACATGGAACGGAGAGCGAGTGCGTGAGCGTGAACTGGGTGCGTGCGCAGCGTGGCGCGCTCACGCAATCATGGCCTGCGCGAGCCGCTCCGCGACCTCGCGCCCTTTCCATTGGCGCACGAGTTCGAGCGCGAAGGCCAGCGCCGTACCGACGCCCTGACTGGTGACGATGGTGTCGCTCGTGACGACGGCCGGCTCGCCGAGCACGGTCGCGCCGCCGAGCTTGCCGCGCACACTCGGATGCGACGTGGCCTGGCGCCCTTCGAGCACACCGGCGCGCGCGAGCACCAGCGGCGCCGCGCAGATGGCCGCGAGCGGGCGCCCCGCCGCCGCGAAGCGCTGCACGAGTGCGATCACGCGCGCATCGTCCGCGAGGTGCTTCGTGCCGGGCATGCCGCCGGGCAACACGAGTGCGCCGAAGCGCTCCGTCTCGAGGTCGCCGAGCGCCGCGTCCGCCGCCACCGCGATGCCGTGCGCGCCCATGACGAGACCGGGCTGTGCGGCGAGGCTCGCGACCGTCACGTCGAGCTGCGCGCGGCGCAGCACGTCGACGACCGTCACCGCTTCGATCTCCTCGAAGCCTTCCGCGAGGAGCACGAGCACACCGCGCGTCGCGGGGCCCGCCGTGCCGGCATCGGTCGCTTCGGGAACAGAACGCATCGAGGACCGAGTCTACCTTTGGCCGCTCGCGAGCGACGTCGGCGCTACCTTCGAGCGATGGACGCACACGAGGGCGAGCATTCGACGCGGCCGGTGTTCGTGTCGGCCTGCCTGCTCGGCCGCACGTGCCGCTACGACGGCCGCCACAACGACGACGACCTGCTGCGCCGCGAACTCGCCGCGCGCGGCGAACACGCCGTGCCGTTCTGCCCCGAGGAGGAAGGCGGGCTCGGAACGCCGCGGCCGCCCGCCTGGCTCACGAGTTCCGCCGCCGACGTCGTCGCCGGCCGCGCCCGCGTCGTGACCGACGCAGGCCGCGACGTGACCGCAGCGTTCACGTTCGGCGCAGAGCGCGCACTCGACCACTGCCGCGCGCACGGCATCACACGCGCCTACTTGAAGGAGCGCTCACCGTCGTGCGGCTGTGCGAACACGCACGTGAACGATTCGGTCGCTGAAGGTCCGGGC
>JBIKNC010000281.1:0-5422 GCA_044358925.1 Planctomycetota bacterium
GCGCGCCTCATGCGGCTCACGGGGTGTGCAACTTTCGGTGCGGCACCGTACGTGTTCATGACGGATCCGGTGTCTGACACCGTACGCGTCACGAGCGCCTGCCCACAGGCTTCACGAGGCGCACATAGCGCTGCCTCCCGAGCCGCCACAGGCCGGGCGTGCGTTCGAGCGGGCGCACGAGCCGGCCCAACGCGCGCAGCAGCTTGCCCAGCGCGCCGAGGTTGCGCGTGCGGAAGTCGAGCTCGCCCTGCGGCGGCAGCACGAGGGCACCGCGGCGCTCCACGACCTCGAATCCGGCGGCGCGCGCGAGGCGCTCGACGTCGCTCGGCACGAGGCTCTCGAACGGGCCGATGTTGGGGTCCGGCGAGAGCACGTACTCGACGCCCTTCGGGCCCTTGCCGCGGCGGCGCAGCCACTCGGTCGCGTCGTGGAGCGAGCGCTTCGACACGAACGCGAGCAGCAACTCACCGCCCGGTTCGAGTGCGTCGTACACGAGCGCGAGCAACTCCGCGCGCTGCTCGGTGCGCAGGCCTTCGAGACGGTGCACGATCGATGCGCGCCGATACACGCCGCTCTCGAGCGCCGGCCCGCCCGGATGCGGCCATTGGCGGAAGCCGCCGCGCTCGATCACGCGCCCGAGCACGAAATCTCCGACCTCGGGCGTGCGTTCGAGCACGTCGAACGAGAAGCCCGGTCGCAGTTTGGCGAGGAGGTCCGTGACGATGCCCGTGCACGGCAGCACGTCGAGCCAACGCCCGATCGTCGCGCCGCGCTCGGCGGGGCGCTCCACGCCGTCGTGCACCCACGCGTCGACCACGTTCGTGAGCGCCTCCACCTCCCACGGCCGCGGTTTGTTGTGCCGCAGTCCGTTCAACACACGCGCGCGCTGGTAGACCGACAGATCGTCGGCGTGCCAGTCGTCGGGCGCGGCGGAGGAGGGGATCGGTCGACCGCCGTAGTGGTTCCAGTGCCGGACCGCGGCGAGCGGCCGACGCTTTTGCACGCCCTTCGGCACGACCTTCGGGTAGCCGAGCGCGAGCACGGCGACCACGAACCGATCCGGAGGCAGGCCGACCATGCGGCGCACGGCGTCCGGGTCGCCGAGTTGTGTGATCCAGAACGAACCGAGCCCGAGCACGTGCGCGGCGAGGCTCATGTTCTGCACGAGCGCGCTCGCCGACTGGATGCCGGCCCAGTGCTCCGTCGAGAAGCCGCTGCCGTACGTGACGATCACGTTCACCGGCGCGTTGCCCATCTGCGAACTGAGCGCCGCGAGCTGCGCGTTGATCGCCGGATCGTCCACCGGCACCAGGTCCCACATCTGGTAGTTGCATGAACTCGGCGCCCAGATGCCCGCGTGACAGACCTGGTCGACCAGCTCGCGCGGGACGGGGTCGTCCTTGAACTTGCGGATCGAACGCCGCCCGTAGAGCGCCGCCCAGAAGTCCGCGGCCGGCACTTCGACGAGCGGTTTGCCGTCGTCGAAGTCCTTCGGCCCGGCGCCGCGCGGCACGGGCACGCCGCAGGCGGCGGGATCGTTCGCGCGCTCGTCACCCGCGGTCATGTGCGCGAAGCATAGCTCGCGGCGGACCGGACGCCGGCTGCAGGTGCTGAAGGCCGAGGGCTCAGGGCGTCGTCTCGATCGAGCCCAGGCCGGTGTCGTACTGCGCACCATCGATGCGCCCGCCCACGATGTCGATGTCGCCCAGGCCGGTGTCCGCCACGAGCGCTCCGATCACGGACTCCTCGACCACGATGTCGCCCAGGCCCGAGTCGAGGTTCGCGGCGTCCGCGTGCACGCGCCGCAGAGACACGTCGCCGGCGCCTGTCCCGACGACCAGTGAGCGCGCGTCGCACTCTTCGATCCACACGTTGCCGGCACCGGCATCGACCTCCACCTCGTGTGCTTCCGTGAGCGCCTCGATCCGCACGTCGCCGCTGCCGCTCGAGAGTTCGACCCGACCGCTCACGGCCGCGGTGCGGAGCGCGATCTCGCCCGCGCCGCTGTCCAGCACCACGTCGACGAGTTCGCCAGCGACCTCGATCACGACGTCGCCGAGCAGCGCGTCGCGCTCGGCCGCGTCGAGCACCAGCACACCGCCGTCGAAGGCCACGCTCGCTGCGTTCGGCAGCCGCTCGTGCACGCGCACGACGATGCGGTTGGCCTCGGCGCCGCCCGTGAGCGTCACGTCGCCCACGTCCGAGCGGATCACGAGGCGGCGGACCTGCGCGTCGCTCGGTGTGAACTCGACGGAGCGCGCGTGCGGGTAGCGGCGCAGCCCCATGACGACGTGGTCGTCCGTGTGGACGACACAACCGAACAGGAGCGGAGAGAGGGCAGCGAGGACGATCGACGTGCGCATGGGTCGCTTGCGAGTTCCGGAGGGACTCGCACGGCTACGCCGCCGACGCACACCGAGTTCCCGATGCATGCGTTCCGAAGGAACGCGTCCCCAAGGGATGCGTCCGAGGTGTTCGGTGAGCGACACGCCGGGCGCGTCGCTCACCGGCTGCTCGCGGGCTGACTGCGCGAGGGAGGCTCAGGCCTGGATCGGACCGAGGTCCGGCAGCTCGACCGGCACGTCGCGCCACGCGAGACGCGGGCACTCGCCGTAGAGGCGCTCGAGGTCGTAGTACTCGCGCGCCTGCGGCTGCAGGAGATGCACGACGACATCGCCGTAGTCGAGAACGATCCACCAGCCCAGATCGAGGCCCTCGGCCGGCTTGTGCTGATGGCCCATGGCCTTGAGGCGCACGTGCAGTTCGTCGAACAGCGCTTTGACGTGCGCGCGGCTCGTGCCGGTGGCGACGACGAAGTAGTCCGCCACCTTCAACTGACCCGTGACGTGGATGACTTCCACGTTCTCAGCGCGTTTCAGGTCGGCGATCTGGGCGGCGGCGGCCGCGAGTACACGGGTGTCGATCGTGGCCTCCGAGAGGGAGAGGGGCTGCGGTGTCACAGAAGTCTAGTGCGTGCGGAGCGGCGAGGTCGAACGACGTCGCTCCGCCGGTGAATGTTCGAAGGAAAGTGGACGGGGGCGAGCGGCCGCGAGCCGCTCGCCCCCTCGATCATCCGGCGACCAGGGCCGGAGCCATGCTCAATGGACGAACAAGGGCAGGAATACGAGGCCCACGACCGTCATGAGCTTGATGAGGATGTTCAGCGACGGGCCGGACGTGTCCTTGAAGGGGTCGCCGACCGTGTCGCCCACGACCGCCGCCTTGTGGGTCGTGGAGCCCTTGCCGCCGTGGGCGCCGGCCTCGATGTACTTCTTCGCGTTGTCCCAGGCACCGCCTGCGTTGGACATGAAGATGGCCATCATCACGCCCGTGACGAGTGCGCCGGCCAGCAGGCCGCCGAGCGCGTTGACGCTCCAGTAGCCCGTGACGATCGGTGCAGCGACCGCGAGCACACCCGGCAGCACCATCTGACGCAGCGCACCTTCCGTCGAGATCGCCACGCAGCGCGCGGCGTCCGGCTCGGCATTGCCTTCGCGCAGACCCGGGATCTCGCGGAACTGGCGGCGGATCTCCTCGACCATCTTGTTGGCCGCGTTGCCGACGGCGCGCATCGTCATGGCGCTGAACAGGAACGGCAACATGCCGCCGATCAGGAGGCCGATGACGACCTTCGTGTTGTCGATCGACAGATCGAACGCGTCGATCTGGACGCCGTTGGCGATGGCCTCGCTGATGAGCTTCTCGCCCGTCGTGCGGAACGCAGCGAACAGTGCGAGCGCCGTGAGCGCCGCCGAACCGATCGCGAAGCCCTTGCCGATCGCCGCGGTCGTGTTGCCGCACGCGTCGAGCGAGTCGGTGCGCTCACGCACTTCCGGCGGCAGATGCGCCATCTCGGCGAGTCCGCCGGCGTTGTCCGCGACCGGGCCGTACGCGTCGACACCCAGCGAGATGCCGAGCGTGCTGAGCATGCCGACCGCCGCGATCGAGACCGCGTACACACCACCTTCGATCACGCCGTTCGGACCCGTGCCGCCCGGGTTGCCGAGGTAGAACGCAACGGCGATGCCGATGCAGATCGTGAGCACCGGCAGCGCCACCGATTCCATGCCGGTCGCGAGTCCGTGGATGATGTTCGTCGCCGCGCCCGTCTCGGACTGTTTGGCGATGTTGCGCACGGGCTTCGTGCCCGAGCCCGTGTAGTACTCGGTCAGCTTGCCGACGGCCACACCGACGACGAGACCCGACACGATCGCCCAGAACAGGTTCATGGGATCGACGCCTGCGGGGAAGGTGAGCCCGAAAGTCGGACCCATTTTCACGATCGCGAACGTGCCGCCGATGACGAGCACACTCGCGACGATGAGGCCGCGGAAGAGCGCCGCAGCCAGGCCCTTCTCGTCGTTCGTCTTCACGACGAACGTGCCGAGGATCGAAGCCACGATGCCGAAGGCCGACACGACCAGCGGCAGCATGACCATCGCCGGGTCGCCGGCGTAGAGGGCTGCTCCGAGCGCCATCGTCGCGATGATCGCGCCGGCGTACGACTCGAACAGGTCCGCGCCCATGCCCGCGACGTCGCCGACGTTGTCACCGACGTTGTCGGCGATCGTGCCCGGGTTGCGCGGGTCGTCTTCCGGGATGCCCGCTTCGATCTTGCCGACGAGGTCCGAACCGACGTCCGCAGCCTTCGTGAAGATGCCGCCGCCGACGCGCGCGAAGAGAGCGATCGACGAAGCGCCGAAGCTGAAGCCGAGGACTTCGTTGATCGTGGCTTCTTCGATCGCCGGACCGGCACCGGCGAACAGGACCGTGAAGACCACGATGCCGAGCATCGCCAGGCCGACCACGACCATGCCCATGACCGTGCCCGACCCGAACGCGACTTTGAGCGCCGCGGACAGGCTCTTCGTCGCGGCTTGCGTCGTGCGCACCGCGGCGCGTGTCGCCGTGTGCATGCCGATGTAGCCCGCGACGGCGGAGGCGAGCGAGCCGCTCACGAACGCGATCGCGGTGTTCGGGCCGAGTCCCTGCTCGACGCCGAGTTCCGGCGCGAACCACATCACGAGCGCCACCGCGGCCACGAACCAGACCAGCCACTTGTACTCGGCGAACAAGAACGCCTTCGCGCCGTCCTGCACTTGGCGCGAGATCGCCTGCATCTTCGCGGTGCCCGCGTCGTGACGCATGATCTGGCCGTAGAGGAAGAACGCGAACAGGAGCGCGGCGATTGCCGAGCCGAGACTGATCCAGAGGGGGAGGGTCATCGTGGGTACTCGCGGGAGGGTTCCGGGGGCTCGCAGCGCCTCTTCTTCACGTGCGAGGGCCGAGCAGGATACGGACCGGCCCGGGCCGGGAGAAGGAGCGGGCCGATCCGGCGGCTCTCAGAAGCGCGGGTCGGGAGGCGTCTGCGACGCCTGCGGTGCGGCCTCGGAGGCCGCGCGATCCGGCGCCGCGCCGCCGA
>JBIKNC010000172.1:0-9552 GCA_044358925.1 Planctomycetota bacterium
CCCCTGCGGCTCACGGGGTGTGCAACTTCTGGTGCGGCACCGTACGTGTTCGTGTCGGCGTACCCGTCAACGCTCCGCGAGCAGGCCCGCGTCCGACAGACGCTGCTCCATCAGCTTGCCCAGCGTCGCGGGGCTCGGCGTCATCAACACACCGGCCTTCTCCAGCGCTTTGATCTTGTCCTGCGCGGTGCCTTTGCCGCCCGAGATGATCGCGCCGGCGTGGCCCATGCGACGGCCCGGAGGCGCGGTCACACCGGCGATGAAACCGACCATCGGCTTCTTCACGTGCTTCGCGATGTAGTCGGCGGCCTCTTCCTCGGCGGTGCCGCCGATCTCACCGATCATCACGATCGCGTCGGTGTTCGGGTCGGCGTTGAACGCCATGAGGCAGTCGATGAAGTTCGTGCCGTTGATCGGGTCGCCGCCGATGCCGATGCACGTGCTCTGACCGATGTTGCGGCTCGTGAGCTGCCACACCGCTTCGTAGGTGAGCGTGCCGGAGCGCGACACGACGCCGACGCGACCGGGTTTGTGGATGTAGCCGGGCATGATGCCGATCTTGCACTGCTCGGGCGTGATGATGCCCGGGCAGTTGGGGCCGATGAGGCGGCTCTTCTTGCCGTGCATGTGCTCGCGCACCTTGACCATGTCGAGCACCGGAATGCCCTCCGTGATCGTGACGACGAGTTCGATGCCGGCGTCGACGGCTTCGATGATCGCGGCGGCCGCGTACGGCGGCGGCACGTAGATCACGGACGCGGTCGCGCCCGTGGCTTCGCGCGCCTGTGCGACCGTGTCGAAGACCGGCAGGCCGAGGTGTTTGGTGCCGCCTTTGCCCGGCGTCACGCCCCCCACCATCTTCGTGCCGTAGGCTAGCGCCTGCTCGGCGTGGAAGGTGCCGGTCTTGCCGGTGAAGCCTTGTGTGATGACCTTCGTGTTCTTGTCGACCCAGATGCTCATGTGATCGGTCCGTGCTGTGCGTGTGTGCGTTTCCGGGTCACTTCTTCGCGGCCTTCACGGCGGCGACGATCTTCTTCGCGGCCTCGTCGAGGTCCGCAGCGGTCACGATCGGCAGGCCCGACTGTTCCATCAGTTCGCGGCCGAGTTTCACGTTCGTGCCTTCGAGGCGAACGACGAGCGGCACCTTCAATGCGATCTCCTTCACCGCCGCGATCACGCCGCGCGCGATGACGTCGCACTTCATGATCCCGCCGAAGATGTTGACGAGCACGCCCTTCACCTTCGGATCGCTGAGGATGATCTTGAAGGCCGCTTTGACCTTCTCCTCGCTCGCACCGCCGCCGACGTCGAGGAAGTTGGCCGGTTCGCCGCCCGCGAGTTTGATGACGTCCATCGTCGCCATCGCGAGGCCCGCACCGTTGACCATGCAGCCGATCGAGCCGTCGAGCGCGATGTACGAGAGGTCGTACTTGCTGGCCTCGATCTCCTTGCCGTCCTCTTCGTCGAGGTCGCGCAGCGCAACGACGTCGGGGTGGCGGTAGAGCGCGTTGCTGTCGAAGTTCAGCTTCGCGTCGAGCGCGATCACCTTCCCGTCGTGCGTGTGCACGAGCGGGTTGATCTCCATGAGCGACGCGTCGAGCTTCACGAACGCGACGCACAGCTTCTCGATCATGGCGGCGCCTTGCGCCTGCAGTTCCTTCGGCAGGCCGATGCCCGCCGCGAGTTCGAGCGCCTTCTTCGGGTCGATCTTCCCGTTCGAACCGAACGGCACCTTGAGGATCTTCTCCGGCGTGTGCGCGGCCACCTCTTCGATGTCCATGCCGCCTTCGCTCGAGGCCATCATCACCGGGCCGCCCGCGGCGCGATCGACGACGATGCCGAGGTAGTACTCGCGTGCGATCGCGGAGCCCTCTTCGACCCACAAGCGGCGCACCATCTGACCGTCGGGTCCGGTCTGGATCGTCTTGAGCGCCTTGCCCAGCATGCCCGCCGCGGCGGTGCGTGCATCGGCGGCGCTCTTCACGACCTTCACGCCGCCGGCCTTGCCGCGCCCGCCGGCGTGGATCTGCGCCTTGACGACGGTGACGGGCGTGCCCAGCTTCGTGTGCGCCTCGGCGGCCTGTTCGGCGGTCGTGCACTCGAAACCGCGCGGGACGGCGACGCCGAAGCTGCGCAGCAGCTCCTTGCCCTGGAACTCGTGGATCTTCATGTGTTCGGTTGGGTTCTGGAGCGCAGCAGGATATCGGCGCGCGGTTCGTGATCCAGCGCGGGCCTTGATCGCGGTCGGGCGGACGGCTCCCATGGCACCGATGAAAGGCGGCGGACGAACGGCGGCGGATCTCGGAACGACGTCACGGCCGACCGCGAGCGGCGAGGCGGCCGCCGCACCGCGCGGCGTCTTCGTCGACGCGGGCCTCGAGGCCCAGTTCGGCCGCGCGCTCCAGTCGCACGTGCCGATCGACGCGGCGCGGCAGCTCCAACCGTCGAGTCTCGACCTGCGCCTCGGCGCGCGCGTCCATCAACTGCGCGCCGGTTTCCTGCCCGAACACGCGCGTGTCGAGGAGCGCCTCGACCAGCTCTCGGTGCAGACCTTCGAACTCACGGGCGAAGGGCTCGTCCTGCAGCGCGGCGTCATCTACCTCGTCGAACTCGAGGAGTGGCTCGAACTGCCCGCCGACGTGCTCGCGCGCTTCAATCCGCGCAGCTCGACCGGCCGCCTGGATCTGTTCTGCCGCGTGCTCGCGCCAGGCCACCCGCGCTTCGACGAGGCGCCGCCCGGCTACCGCGGTCGCGTGTGGATCGAGATCGTGCCGCTCTCGTTCCCGGTGCGTGTGCGCCGCGGCGATCGACTCGCGCAGGTGCGTCTGCAGCGCGGCGATCCGGCGCTCTCGCGCGACGAGCTGCGCGCGGTGTACGAACGCACGCCGTTGTGTTTCGTCGGCGAGCAACCGGTGCCGATCGACGAGGTGCGCTTCGACGAGAGCGGCGCCCTCGAGTTGCGCGTCGGTCTGTCGGGGCGCGAGCCGTTCGGCTGGCGCGCGGCGCTCAACACGAGTGCGATCGACTTCGCGGGCGAAGGCGTGCACGACGCGCAGGAGTTCTTCGAGCCGCTGTACATCGGCAGCGGCGGAAACTCCGGCAGCAGCCCGCGCGGCGGGTGTGTGCTCGATCCTGGCCGCTTCTACATCTTCGCGAGCCGCGAGCGGCTGCGCGTGCCGCCCGACCTGTGTGCGGAGATGCTGCCCGTCGACGTCGGCTTCGGCGAGTTGCGCAACAACTACGCGGGCTTCTTCGACAACGGCTTCGGTTGGAGCGAGGACGCGGCGGGCCGACCGACCGGCAACGGCACGCCGGCCGTGCTCGAGGTGCGCGCGCACGACGTGCCGTTCCTCGTCGAGGACGGGCAGATCTTCTTCCGATTGCGCTACTACCGCACGACGGCTCGCCCGCGCGCTCTCTACGGACGGAACCGCGCCGGCGGAGCCAGCTACCAAGGCCAGGATCTGACACTCGCTCGCCCGCTCCGCACTCCGCGCCGTTGAACGAACGCCATGCTCGCGCGGGACCGCGGCGTTGCGTAGCCGGTCGAAGGCGGGCACGAGTTCGAACGGCAGGGAGCGAGCACGATGAAGCAACAGGCGCAGCGCGGAGCGGGCAACGTCGAACTCGTCACGGCGGTGTGTGCCTTGGCGGCGGGGCTCGCGATCGGTTGGGGCGTCGCACACGTGGATGCGGAACCCAGCGCGAACGAGGGCTCGGCGGAAACGGGCGCGTCGGACGCCGCGAACGACGGCGCCGCGCGGCGCGACGAACTCGCGAATGACGCACTCGGAGGCGGGTCGAGCGCAGCGGCCGACGCCAACCGTCGCCGCGAAGTGGACGCGGCCGACGCGACGACGGCGCCCGCGGTCGACCTCGCGGCGCTTGCGGCGGCGAACCCGCTCGTCGGTGAATTGACCGCGCTGCTCGCGGACCCGGCGCTGCTGGCGCTCGTGGGTGCGAGCGAGGAGGCGACGGCCGACTTCCTGATGCACCTCTACCTCGGGCTCGGCGACCTCGACGCGGCGCTGTCGCTCGCTCAGCGAACCGATCCGACGGCGGGCGGTTGGTCGCAGCTCGCGCAGGCGCTCGACGGCGCGGGGCGCGCGAAGGACGCCGCGAACGCGTATGCCGCCGCGCTGGAAGCCGCCGGCCGGTTCGCGTGGGAGGAGCCGCTCGCGAGCTGGGCGACGCGCCTCGCGGAACTCGATCCGGCGCGCGGACTCGCGCTGCTCGAGGAGCGCAGCGGCGAGAGCGGAGCGGGCGACCCGAGCGCGATGCGGCTCGCGCTCGCGCGTTCGTTGGCGCGCACCGGACGCACGGACGAGGCGCGCGAGGCCTTGCTCGCACTCGTCGCGGAGAATCGCGAAGTGTCTTCGTCGCTCGCCGCGCTGGCCGAGTTCGACGCGACGCTGGCCGAGTCGGAGCTGCGCCGCGTGCTCGGCGCGGGCGGCCATGCGGAGTTGCACGTGCAGCTCGTCGAGTTGCTCACGAGCCAGGGACGCAGCACCGACGCTCTCGCCGCGCTCGACGTCGCACTCGCCCAGCCGTCCGAACAGTCGTACGCGCTGATCGCCGCGGCGCTGTCGAACATGTCCGAACTCGTCGACGACACACGACTCGCCGCGTGGATCGCCAGCAACGACAACCAGTCGGGTCTCTTCCAACAGGTCGGCGAGCACTTCGCGAACGCGGGCAACGTCGAGCGCGCGCTGCCGTGGCTGCAGGACGGTTGGGAGGAGCAGCTCGCGAAGGACGGCTATCTGTTCCAGTTGCCCGAGGCGCTGCTGACCCAGAACCCGACGCTCGTGCGCGGCATGGTCGACGCGGCCGCGACCAAGGCCGGCGACCGCGACGAGATCTGGGGCGACATCGCCGACCACTACTGGCGCTTGGGCGATGCGGCCGCGGCGGAGAACGCCTACCGGCGAGCCAACCAACTGGACCCGGGCGACGGCGAATGGACGGGCAAGCTGACTGCACTCGCGGAAGGCAAGCCGCCGTTCTGAGAGCGCGGCCCGTGCGTGTACACGGGCTTCACCGCGCAGAAGCGGCACACAGAATCTCGAGCAGCAGCATCACGCTGAAATGGCCTTCAAACACCCGCAGGGCACTCCGCCGATCGCGGGGTGCCCTGCGCAGGTGAGCGGCGCCGTGTGGCAGGCCCCGCTCGAAGCTCAACCGAGAGACTCGGCGGCTCGGATCAGAAGCTGCCGTGGCGCGCGCGCTGACGGGCGTTGACCTTGCGGCCGCCGTAGGTGCGTTGGCGGGTGCGGTAGCCGGTCTTCTTCGCGTGCTTCGCGCTGCTCTTGCGGATCTTGGTGTGCATGGCGGTCCTCTTCGTTTCGAGGGGCGAGGAGCGTAGCGGCTCGCGCGCCGGCCTGGAAGAGGTGACTCGCGGACAGGACGGCGCGCGTTCGCCGCAGGTTGCGACCTGGCGCGAAAGTCGACCCGCGCGCAGGATTCGAAGGGGCGCGGCGCCAACGCGGGGCGATCGGCGCGCGTTGGCCCATCCGACGCGCGGTGACCGGAGCGCGTTGCCCTGCTCGTTCGAGTGCATTCGTCCCCCAGCGTGATCCCATGCAAACGTCGCCCACCCGCCTCGCACTCGCCGCCGCCGCCGGCCTCGTTCCGGGCATCCTCGGCGGCTTCCTCCTGACGCCGGACGCTGCCGAGGTCGCCGCGCTCCGGCGCATCGAGCGCGACTCCCTGAACGCTGCGGGCGCGGCGAACTCAAGCGTGGCGGAAGCGGCGCGCACCGCTGGCGCCGAGGGGCGGGGCGCCGAGGGAAGGGGCGCCGCGGGCCACGGCGCGCGGCCGTCGACTGGGAACGCGACCCCGAACACCGCTGCCGGTGTGCCGACGGGCGCCGGATCAGTGCCTGCTGCAAGCGACGCCACGCCCGCGGGCTCGGCGTTGCGCGACGAACTGCTCGCCCTCATCGCCTCGGGTCGGCTCGAAGCGAAGCTCGCGGAGAACCCGGACGCGCTGCTCGACCTGCTCGTGCGCCTCGAGGTGCAACTGGGTCAGCCGGCGCAGGCGCTCGCGCTCCTCGAGGGCCAGGCCAACGTGTCGCTCGGGACGTGGGAGCAGCTCTACAGCCTGTGCGCGGCGACGCACCCCGACATCGCCTCGATCGCGATGCGGCGCGCGTTCCACCAGCACCTCGCGACGCTCGACGCCGGCGGTCTGCCCGCCACGTTCGAACATCCGGCCTCGCACCACCTCGAGTGCCTCTTGAACGTGGATCCCTCGGCCGCACTCGAGATGCTCGCGCTGCTGCGCGCGCGGTCGCTCGTGTCGACGCCGGAGCTGCTCACGTTCGAAGCCCGCGCGCTGGCGCGCAACGGACAGACCGATCGCGCGCGCGACGTGCTGCTCGCGCTGATGGAGGATCCCGAACAGTACTGGACCGGACTCTCGACGCTGGTCGCGCTGGATCCGACCACGGCGGAGCAGATGTTGCGCGAGAACGTGGGACACGCGGAATGGGGCAACTACGCCAACCAGCAACTCCTGACGTTGCTCACGGGCCAGGGCCGGCGACTCGAGGCCATGGAGTTGTTCGAGAGTGCCCTCGCCGGCGGGAAGGCTGACAGCGGACTGTGGTGGCAGATGATCCAGTCGCTCGACGCCGCGACGCTGGATGCCGAACTCGACCGATGGTTGGCGCTGGGCCCCGTCGACATGGACGTGCAGCAGACGCTCGCGAACCACTTCGCGAACATCGGCGCGACGAAACGTTCGCTCGAGTGTTTCGCCGACCTGTGGGAGCAGTCGCTCGCCGGCGGCGGTTGGCTGCCGCAGATCCCGATCGGAGTCGTCAAGGCGCATCCCGCGGATGCGCTGGCGCTGCTCGATTCCGCCGCATCGAAGTTGCCCGAGAACGACGAGATGTGGGGCGACGTCGCGGACATGTACTGGATGGCGGGCGAGAACGATCTCGCAGTCGCGGCGTGGAAACACGCGCAGCAACTCGATCCGAACGACGGCGAGTGGACGAACAAACTGGATCAGGCCGCGAACGGCGGATCACCGATTTGGACCGGGGAAGAGTCGAGCGCGCTGGGCGACACCGGTGACCTGTGGCCGCAGCCGGGACCGCTGTCGTTGTTCGACCAGCCCGGCTCCGGCGGGCTGGGCTACTGGGGCGAATCGAACATCCCGCCCGGTGGGTCGTTCCTCGGCGATTCCGTGCAATTCGATGCGTCCGGAATCTACGGCCTGGGGTACGTCGAGATCTCGGACCACTGAGTGGTTCGAACAGCGGTGACAGCGGCGCGCACGGATACGCGCCGCTCCGAGCCAGTCGCCTCGCGCTGTCACTCCGCGCGCGGAACGACCATCTCCTCGGGCCGAACGGCGGCGTCGAACGCTTCGCCGCTCATCAAGCCGAGCGCCGCCACCGCCACACGCAACGTCGTGCCGTCGGCGTAGGCCTTCTTCGCGACCTTCGCCGCGTTGTCGTAGCCGATGTGGCGGTTGAGCGCCGTGACGAGCATCAACGACTCGCGCATGAGTGCGTCGATGCGCGCGCGATCGAGTTCGAGTCCGTCGAGGCACTTCTCGCGGAACGAATCACACGCGTCCGCGATCAGTCGCACCGACTCGAGCACGTTGTGCACGATGACGGGTTTGTAGACGTTGAGTTCGAAGTTGCCTTGGCTGCCGGCGATCGCAACAGCGGTGTCGTTGCCCATGACCTGCACACACACCATCGTCATGGCCTCGCACTGCGTCGGGTTGATCTTGCCCGGCATGATCGACGAGCCGGGTTCGTTGGCCGGCAGGCGCAGCTCGCCGATACCGCAGCGCGGGCCCGAACCGAGCCAGCGGATGTCGTTCGCGATCTTCATCAACGCGGTAGCGACTTGTCGCACCGCTCCGTGGAAACCGACGAGTGCGTCGTGGCCCGCGAGCGCCGCGAACTTGTTCGGTGCCGTCACGAACGGCAAGCCGGTCTCGCGCGCCATCTCGCGCGCGAATGCCACGGCGAAGTCGGGGTGTGAGTTGAGGCCCGTGCCGACGGCCGTGCCGCCCTGCGCGAGTTCGAACACGGGCACGAGCATCGCTTCGAGCGCGCGCACGCCGTCCGACAGGTGCTGGGCGTAGCCCGAGAACTCCTGCCCCACCGTCAACGGTGTCGCGTCCTGCAGGTGCGTGCGGCCGATCTTGACGACGTCGTTCCAAGCCGCGGCCTTGGCCTTGAAACCCGCTTCGAGTGCGCGCAGCGCCGGCACGAGGCGCGCACGCGTGCGCTCGGCGACCGCGACGTGCATGGCCGTCGGGAACGCGTCGTTCGAACTCTGCGAACGATTGACGTGGTCGTTCGGGTGGATCGGCTTCTTCGAACCGATCACGCCGCCCAGCATCGCGATCGCGCGGTTGCTGACGACCTCGTTGGCGTTCATGTTGCTCTGCGTGCCGGAGCCCGTCTGCCACACGACGAGCGGGAAGTGCTCGTCGTGCACGCCGTCGACGACTTCGCGCGCCGCCGCGACGAGCGCGTCGTACTGGCGCTGATCGAGCGCCGCGAGTTCGCCCAGCTCGCGGTTCACACGCGCCGCCACGAGCTTCACGAGGCCGAGCGCGCGGATCATCTCGCGCGGGAACGTGTGGCCGCCGATGTCGAAGTTGAGGCGCGAACGCTCGGTCTGCGCGCCCCACAGACGGTCGCTGGCGACTTGGATCGGGCCGATCGTGTCGGTCTCGGTGCGTGTGCTCATCCCCGCGAAGCTACGGGGCCGCACGGCGCGCCTTCAAGCGGCGTCTGCTGCCGTTTCGACCGACGACTGCCAGCTCGGCAGGATCGGGATGTGGCGAGCAGCGTTCTGCGCGAGCGCGCGGTCGCGGCGCGGTCTGGCACACGCTTCGCTTGGTCGGGGGCGCAAAGCGGCGGACGAGTCCGCCAACGTCGCGTGGCGAGGAGCGCCAAAGCGCGACGACACAGCACCGTGCGCTCACAAGACCACGCGCTCACCCGCATCACGACCACCATGAACTCCATCCGCCCCACGTCGCGTCTCGTCCGTCCCTCGTCCTTCGCGCCGCTCGCCGGCGCGGCGCTCTCGGACCTCTTCGAGAACATCTTCGGCAGCAACGCAGCTCGCGGCGCCTCGAACGCGCCGGCTTTCGTGCCGCACCTCGAGTGGACCGACCGCGGCGCCGACTACCTGCTGCGCGCCGAACTGCCGGGTCTGGACGTCGAGAATGTCTCGCTGTCGTTCGATGACGACGTTCTCGTGCTGTCCGGTGAGAAGAAATCCGAAGAGCGCACCGAGAACGACCGCGTCGTCGCGTCGGAGCGCACGTTCGGCTGTTTCGAACGCAGTGTTCGCGTGCCGGGCCCGGTCGACGCGAGTGCGATCAAGGCCGCGATGAAGAACGGCGTGCTCGAAGTCGTCCTTCCGAAGGCCTGCGCGAAGGACGGAGCGCGGCGCATCGAGATCAGCCGCTGACGAATCGGCCGTCGGTGCGGAGCCGAACACGGCGGCCACTCGAAAGCGACGGCGGCGCGCGACCAGCAACGGTCGCGCGCCGCCGGCGGGGGTC
>JBIKNC010000179.1:0-9151 GCA_044358925.1 Planctomycetota bacterium
CCGTCGTGTTTCAGTCGCCGCGGGGGCCCCGCTCGGTTGCCGTTCGGCTCAGTTGCCGTTGGTCGCACGCTTGGCCAGCCACTCGCGCCACGCGTCGACCTGTTTGGCGCGCACTTTCGGTTCGGCGCTCGGCTCGAACACGAACGCTTCGCCCGAGAGTTTGCACAGGCTCGCGTACGCGGCTTCACGCACGCTCGGTTCGGGATCGTCGAGTGCGCGCACGAGCGGCTCGAGCGCCACCTCGTTCCCGAGGTTGCCGAGCACACGCGCGGCGGCCATGCGCACGAACATCTCCGGGTCGGTCAACACGGGCACGACGTGCGGCGCAGCGGCCGGGTCGCCGCTCGCACCGAGTTCCTCGACCGAGTTCCAGCGTTCGCTGTCGTCGCTGCTCGCGAGCCCGCCGAGGAAGGCGAGCCACGGCGCGCCGATCGGTTCGGGCAGGACGGGCGCCGGTTCGGGCTCCGCCTTCGCCGCGGCGAGTTCTTCGAGCAGCGCCTGCGCGAGCAGCGCGAGATCGCCGCGCGTGCGTTCGACTTCGAGCGTGAGCGCGGCCAACTGCCGATCGCCCTCGGCGCGGCGCTGCGTGTCGGCGAGCGCCAGGCCTTCGAGGCGCGCGTCGAGCGCCGCGAACGCAGCCAGCAGCGCCACATCGTCTCCACCCTCGTCGACACGCCGCGCGAGGCTCGCGATCGCATCGGCGAGTGCGTCGATGCGCGGGTCCGGGGCCGGCGCTTCGGCGCGCTCGTCGCCGAGCCGTTCGAGGCGCGCATCGAGCAGACCGAGGCGCCGTTCGACGCCGGCGAGCTGCCCGGCGAAGTCCGACTGCACACGCGACTCCGCGTCCTCGACGCACTGAACGGACAGGTAGGCGAGCAGCGCCATCACACCGACACACGAGGCCGCGAGCCACACCGCGCCGCCCGTGGCGCCCGCCGTGCGCGGCGGCGCGTCGTTCGCCAGTGCCTGCGAGGAGTACTGCGCCGCCGGAGCCACGTGTCTCGTCATCGCTTCGTCGCAGTTCTTGCAGACCACGCGACCGCCGAAGCGCTTCGCGTTGCCGACCTCGAGGTCGTGCAGCGGAACCGACTCGCTGCAGATGTCGCAGAACTGGATGTCCATGTCGGAGGCCTCGCCTCCTGTCGGCACGGTCTAGCAAGAGCCGGGAGCCCGGCAACAGGACCCGTTCGCATGCGGCCCAGCCCTGAACCGCCCGGAGACCGGCGCGCCCGCGAGCGTTACCCTGCCACTCGTGAACGGTCGCGACGACTTCCTCGAACTCGACGCCGCGTTGACGGCCGATCTCGCGCGCATCGGGCACGAGTTCCAGGTGGAGTTCCTCGAACGCGCGCGACCGGCGCGGGCGGACGACCTCGGACTGCTCGGCGACCTGGCGCACGCGCTGACGCGCATCGGTCGCTACGCCGAGGGTCTGGCCGTCGATCGGCGCATCGTCGAACTGGCGCCCGTCGATCCGACCGCGCGCTACAACCTCGCGTGCAGTCTGAGCCTGACGGGCGCGATCGACGAAGCGGTCGACGAGTTGCTGCGCGCGCGCGAGTGCGGCTGGAAAGACCTCGGGCTCGCACACAGCGACCCCGATCTCGAGGCCGCGCGCACGAGCCCGCGTTTCGTCGAACTGTTCGGACCGGCGCCCGAACAGGCCTGACGACCGTCGTCGAACGGTCGATCAGTCGGTGAGCATCGGCGTCGGCTCGACGACCGGAGTCGGACGCGGCGGCATCGGCTGTCCCGAGTACTTGAGCCACCAGCGCTCCCAGGCCGCGACGCCGAGAGCGCGCTGCGCTGCCGGTGCGCGCGGGTCGTATTCGACGGTCTCGCTCGTCGTCTCCTGCAGCGCTTGAGCGCACAGCGCACGCGTGTAGAGACGTTCGTCCTCGAGACCGCGGATGAGCACCGGCAGGTTGCGCCAGTCGCCGAGGCGCGCGAGCGTGCGCGCGCGTTCGAGCGCCAGGTCCGTCGGCGCGTTCTCCGCGTCGAACGGCAGTTCGTTGATCGCGTCGACGAGGCGACCGTCACCGGTCGCGCCCAGCGCCGAGTAGGCCGAGGCGGCGACGCTGGTGCGTTCGTCGCAGGCCAGTTCGAGCAACGTGGGGTACGCCGGTTCGCCGAGCGTCGCGAAGAAGCGGATCAGCTCCAGGCGTTGCAGCCCCTTCGCCCACGGCAACTGCGCCGCGGCGTCTTCGATCTGCTGTTCGAGCATGGGCGAGGCTCGAATCCACTTGCCGTCACCGGGATCACCGGCCGTGGCGTCCTTGGTCGACGAGCAGGCAGCGAGGAACAGGACGAATGCGCCGGTAGCGGCGCGGAGCGTGAGCGATTGCGTGGCCATGGTGGTCGCGGCGCGGGGCAGCGGCACGCCTCGAACGGACGCGCCGGAGCAGCCCTTTCGAGCCTCCTTCAGGCCGGGGTCATCGGAAGGAGGTGCGCTCCTGCTTGACGGCCCGCCGACGCACTCCCGGGATCGGCATCGCGGCCAGCGCCGCGAGTGCGCCCGCGAGACCGAGGACCCAAGGCGCCGCCGCGTGGCCGCGCCGTTCGCGCGGGGGCGGTTCGCCGCGCGTGGTCGGCGGCACGCTGCGCTCGACGCCGCGCAACTCGCGCGGTGCGCGCACCGGCACCGGCCAGCGCCCGAGCCCGTCGATCTCGAGGAACGCCGGCAGGCCGGAACGTTCGAGTTCGGTGAGTCCGCCGCGGTCGGCGCGCCAGCCGCTGCTGTGTGCGTCGAACGCGAGGGTGCGCGACCCCCCGCCGAGGAGCGAGAGCAGGCCGACGACGCGCGGCTCGGCCGCCGGTGCACCGACGATCAACAGCCCTTCGTCGTCGCGCACGAGTTGCGCGGCACTCGGACGGCGTTCGCGTGCGAGGTGGCGCAGGAGGCCCGCGAAGCGCTGCGGCCGCACGAGCAGATCGGGCACCCAGTCGACGCCGCCCGCGAGCACCGCGACGCGCCCGCCCTTCACCGACCACACGGCCGCGAGCGCTTCGTCGTTCGCGCCGCTGCACAGGAGTTCCGCGCCCGGTTGCAGCGTCGCGCGCGAGGCCGCGCTCCACGGCTCGAGCACGAGCGGCAGACCGAGTTCGCGGCCGGCGGGTGTCGCGCGCACACGCACGGGCCCCGGTATCAAACGCTCGGCCGAGGCCGCATCCGCGACCGCGCGACGCAAGTCACCCGGCGCGGGTTCGAGGCGACGCTCCGCCGCGGGCACGAGCTTCGCGATGAACTCGCGGTCGATGCGTGTGCCGATCGCGACGGTGTAGAGCGCCGCGTCCAAGCGCTCGAGTTCCGCGCGCACGCTCACGAGGCGTTGTTCGACGTTCGGCGCGTCGAGGTTCTCCTGGCCGTCGGTGAGCATGACGATCACCGCGCGCCGCTCGCCGTCGACCGCGCGCCGCTTCTCACGGTCGCGCAGCCACTGTTCGAGGCTGTAGAGGATCGAGGTGTTGCCGCCCGGTGCGTCGAGGTCGGCGAGCCACCGTTCCGCCGCGCTGCGCGCACGTTCGTCGAGCACTTCATCGGCGCGCACGTCGATCTGCGACGGTCGCAGGCCGTCGGTGAACACGACCACCTGCAAACCGTCGCCCGGCGGCGTGGACAGCAACAGGTCGCGCGCGGCGCTGCGCACGGCGACGAACGGCTCGCCCTGCATCGAACCGCTGCCGTCGAGCAACAGCACGACGTCGCGCGGCGTCGAGCCGGGCGGCTCGGCGACGAGCGGCAGGAGATCGACCCCGGGCCCGCGCACACGCGAGACGTGTTGGGTCGTGCCGCCCAGTACGAAGAGACCGCCGCCCTCGGCGAGCAGCACCTCGAGCGCACCGACCGGCAGATCGAACGGCGGCACGTCGAGCGCACACACGACGTCGACGTCGCGCACGAGTGCGTCGAGGCCCGTGGGTTCGACGACCGACCAGTGCGACGCGGTGAGGCCCTCTTCGAACGCGCGCGCGAGGCGCCCGGCGAACTCGCGATCGTCCGCGCGTGCGACGACCGCGCCGGTCAGGCCGCCGCCGACGCGGCACAAGCGCTCGAGCAGGTCGTTCTCCGGAGCGGCGTCCCCGTCGAGTTCGCTGCGCGCGCGCACGACCCACAGACCCGCGTCGAGGGCGGGCAGTTCGAGACTCGTGCGCACACGCGCCGCGTCGTCGAGTGCGAGGTCCGCACTCGCGCTCGCCGTGGGCACCGTCGCGCCTGGTTCTGCGATCTCGACGACGACGCGCGCGCTGCGCCCCTGCGCGGCGACGTGCGCGAGTTCGACGTCGACGAAGAGCGGCGCTCCCGCTTCGACGAAGAGCGGCGCTTCGAGACGCGCGAGCCGCACGTCGGCCCGCGTGGGCAGCGGCGGTTCGTCGAACACGATGGCGGCGCCGCTCGCTGCCAGGCGTTCGAGCAGGCGCGCCGTGAGCGCGGCGTCGTCGACCTCGCCGTCGGTCAGCACGACGACTTCCGAGGCCGTCGCCTCGTCGAGCCAGGGCCCGACGTCCGCGAGCGCCGCGGCGAGATCGCTCGCGAACGTGCCCAGGCCGCGCGGCACCGGATCGAGCGGCGCGGTGGCGAGCGTGCGCACGAGATCCGCGGCGGACGTCGCAGCGACGAGTTCGCGCCGACCTTCGGCGAACGCGAGCACACGCACCTCTTCACCGCGCGCGGCCGCACGCTCCGCGAAGTCTTCGAGCCGGCGCCCGACCCACGCGCCCCAATCGGGTCGTGTGCGCCGCACCGACGCCGACACGTCGACCAGACAGACCGAACGCGGCGCACTCTCTGCGCTTTCGCGCGGCAAGGCGAGCCACGCGCCGAACGCGGCGAGCAGCGCGGCCGCGACGAGCGGCGTCCTCACGTGGCGCTCGCGAGTTCGCGCTCGCGCACGAGCCAACCGCCGCCGAGCATGCGCTCGCCGTCGTAGAACGCAGCGCCCTGTCCCGGCGCGACCGCGACCTGCGGCGTCTCGAACTCGATGCGCGCGCCGCCTTCGACGAATTCGATGCGCGCGCGCGCCGCGCTGTGGTGGTAGCGGATCTGCACCTCGGCCTCGAGCACGCCGCTCTCCGGCTCGTCGATGCCCACGAGGTTCACGTCGCGCACGAAGGCCGTCGTCGTCGTGCACTCGTCGCGCGTGCCGAGCACGACGCGCCCCGCTTCGGGCTCGAGTTCGACGACGTAGAGCGGCTCGCTCGTGCCCCCCACTCCGTGTCCGCGGCGTTGGCCGATCGTGAAGTGTTCGACGCCCTCGTGCTGTTTGAGCACACGCCCGCTCGTGTCGACCATCTCACCCGGCGTGAGTTCGACGCCTTCCTGCGCGAGCAACTTGCGGTAGTCGTTGCCCGGCACGAAGCAGATCTCCTGACTGTCGGGCTTCTTCGCGGTGCGCAGCCCCGCCGCTTCCGCGAGTTCGCGCACATGCGGCTTCGTCAGCGCGCCGATCGGCAGGCGCGTGCGCGCGAGGTGAGGTTCGCTGACGGCGAAGAGCTGATAACTCTGGTCCTTGTCGCCGTCGACGCCGCGCAACACGTGCACACGGCCGTCGTGCACTTCGATGCGTGCGTAGTGACCGGTCGCGACGCCGGCCGCGCCCAGTTCATCCGCCAGTTCGAGCAGTCGATCGAACTTGAGGTCGCGGTTGCAGACCGCACACGGGTTGGGTGTGCGGCCCGCGCGGTACTCGTCGACGAAGTAACGAATGATCTGGCGGAACTCGCGCGCGAGGTCGACCGCTTGGAACGGAATTCCGAGACGAGCTGCAACCATCCGGGCGTCACGTGCATCTCCCAGTGAGCAGCACGACTTCTTCACGACCTCGGTCTCGTCGAGCTTCACGCCATTGCGCATGAAGAGGCCGACGAGGTCGTGGCCGCGCTCCTTCAGCAGCCACGCGACGGTCGAGCTGTCGACCCCGCCGCTCATCGCGACGACCATGCGGCTCGTCGGTGCGTCGCAGTCGCCGCGAGCGAGTGCCGCGGCGACGGCACGCCGCTGCGCGGCCGCGGCGGCCGAGCGGTGGGCTCGCGCGGCGGCGCGGACATCGGCTGTGGCGGGCGCGGGAGCGCGATCAGGAGTTTCACGGGGCGACATGCGACCCATCATGGAACACGAACGGAGACGAACGGTCGAGGAGGCGCCTCGCCGAACCGCGGTCGCACCCGCACAGGCTGGGCTCGTAGGCCGAGAGGTGCGCACGGCGGCGGCGGGTGCCTCGTCGCAACACACCGCTGCCGAGGGAGGACGCGAGCGACCGCGCTGGCTACTCTCTTTCGCCCTCCAGGCCGCGTGGACTTCGATCCGCGGCCGCTGCGCACACCGACACCATGATCGCATCGATGGCGACGACGCTCTTCCCGCTCGTGCTGGCTCTCCAGGAAACGCCGGTCACACCAGAGGAGGTGGCCACGCCGGGCATGAACCCGCTGTTCCTGGTGCTCATGATGGTGGGCATCTTCTACTTCGTCGTGTTCATGCCGGAGCGCAAGGCGCGCAAGCGCCAGAAGGAGCTGCTCGAGAGCCTCGGCAAGGGCGACAAGGTCATGACGAGCAGCGGCCTGCTCGGAACCATCGTGCAGGTGCTGGACGACGTCGTCGTACTGCAAGTGGACGATGGCGTGCGGCTGAAGTTCACGCGCGCGGCGATCCAGACGAAGCTCGAAGCGCCGGACGCGGACGCGAAGGACGGCAAACACGGCAAGGCGGAAGAGCCTGCCGAATTGGCGAAGAAGTAGGCGCCCGGAGCGACGGCGCCGCGCGCCCGAGACGCGGCGTTCGCGAACGCGTGCGGGCCGTGGCCGCAGCGACGCTGAAGTCGTGCCTGCGGTCGCTGCGCGCGCTGCTCGTGCGGCGCGCTCCGCGGACCGCGCTGCTGGCCTTCGAGCCGACCGCCCACGAACTGGGGCGCATCGGCGAAGGACTCGCGGCGCGCCATCTCGTGCGCGCCGGACTCGCCCTCGTGGCGCGCAACTCGACGGCCGCGGGCGCGGAGATCGACGTGCTCGTGTGGGACGCGGACGTGCTGGTGGCGGTCGAGGTGAAGACCTCGCGCTCGTTCCCACAGCGCGGCCTGGGCGAGCGCCGCTATCGGCCGCTCGACCGCGTCGACCACGTGCGTCGCCGGCGCCTCGCCGCGGCGGTGGGTGCCCTCGGCCGGTCCGCAGGGCGCCGCGTGCGCGTCGACGTGGTCGAAGTCTGGGTGCAGGGGCCGGCGCGGCGCGTCGAGATCGCCTGGGAGCGCGGTGCGCCGTCCGAGCGGCGCGGCGCTACTTTGTGAGAACTCCACTCGACGCGGTCGAGTTCGAAGGGCTCGATTTCATTCCGAGGCACCTCCGCGCCGAACTTCGGTCGGGGTCCCCGTCCCCGGGCATGCTGAGTCTCCTCCGCCACTACCTTCCCATCCGGAAGGTCCTGCTCCTCGTGAGCGAAGCGCTGCTGCTCGGCCTCGTGGTGGCCGTGGGCATGACGGCGCACCTGTGGCGGCCGAGCGGCTCCGTCATGCGCGAACTCGCCGAACTCGGCTCGACCGTGCCCGGCGCGACGCTGCGCGCGATCCTCTCCAGCGTCCTGGTCGCGCTGATCGGGCAGCTCGCGCTGTACCTCAACGAACTCTACGACTTCCGCGTCGCGTCGAGCCGCTACGACCGCTTCGCGCGCTTCATCGCAGCGACCGGCCTCGCGATCGTGTTCGCGCTCGTCGGCCTCGCGGCGTCGGTGATGTGGGGTTCGGGCGCGCTGTTCGAGTTCCCCGGCCTCACGCTCGGGCAGACCATCCAGGCGCTGATCTTCTCGCTGCTGTTCGGCTTCTTCGTCCTGTACTGGTGGCGGCGCGTCTTCGCACGCGCGATGCACCGCTTCGACCTGGTCGAGTCGATCCTGATCCTCGGCCGCGACGCTCTACGACGAACTGTCGCGCGCGAGCGATGCCGGCTACCGCGTGGTCGGCGCACTCGCGTCGGCGCCCGGCAGTGAGATGACGGCGCCGAGCGACGACCCGCTCGGCGGCGCGGCGCGTTTCCAGGAAGCGCGTGCGTTGCGCGGCCGCGGCCCGCGCGGCGGTCCGGTCGGCGTCGTCGCGACGCGCCGACAAGAATTGCCGAACGAGGACGTGCACACGGCCGCACCGGCAGCGAGTGCGAACACACCGGCGCTGCCGCAGGTGCTCGCATTGCCCGGTGAGACGCTCGAAGGCGTTGCTCTGCGCCTGGGCGTCGATTCGATCGTGGTCGCCCTCGCCGACCGGCGCGGCGCGATGCCGACCACAGATCTGCTGCGCGCGCGCCTCGCGGGTCTGACGGTCGAAGAGGCCGAGTCCGTCTACGAACGTGTGACGGGCAAGATCGGCGTGCGCGCGATGCGCCCGTCGTACCTGATCTTCAATCGCGGCTTCGCGCAGCATCCGTTCCAGGACGCGGCCAAACGCGCGTTCGACGTGCTGTCGGCGCTCGCACTGTTGTTCGTGCTGTGGCCGGTGATGGCGCTCACCGCACTCGCGGTGCGCTTCGATTCACCGGGCCCGGTGTTGTTCCGACAGGAGCGCTCCGGCCGCTTCGGCAAGCCGTTCGTGCTGATGAAGTTCCGCAGCATGCGCACGGACGCGGAGGCCAAGACGGGGCCGGTGTGGGCGCAGCAGAACGACCCGCGTGTGACGCGTGTCGGGCGCTTCATCCGCAAGGCGCGCTTCGACGAACTGCCGCAGCTCTTCAACGTGCTGGCCGGGCACATGTCGATGGTCGGTCCGCGTCCCGAGCGACCGCACTTCATCGAGCAGCTCGCGAAAGAGATCCCCTACTACCACCAGCGTCACATCGTGAAGCCGGGCGTGACGGGTTGGGCGCAGATCAACTACCCGTACGGCAACACGGTCGAAGACGCGCTGCAGAAGCTCCAGTACGACCTCTTCTACATCAAGTACCACTCGGTGCCGTTCGACCTGTCGATCCTCGTCGGGACGATCAAGACGGTGCTGCTGCGGCGCGGCACTTGACGGAATTGCAATCCGCCGCGTAGTCTCCGCCGCACTGCTCGGCCAAGGGAAGGTGGTGCGAATCCACCGCGGTCCCGCCGCTGTGAGTGGGGACGAGAGCCGTCGGGCTCGCACGCGAAGTCAGCTTCGCGCACGAGCCAGCCACTGAACCGGTCCGCCGGTTG
>JBIKNC010000073.1:0-18518 GCA_044358925.1 Planctomycetota bacterium
CTCGTCGCCCCGGGCTCGGTTCGCGCGCTCACATGGGGAAGTCGATCGCACTGTGCGTTCTGATCGCGGCGATCTCGTCGTCCGTCGCGCAACGCGCCGCGGCGCAGGAACGCCATCCGGCCTCGAACGAGGTCTCGGCGAAGGCCGGCGACGTCACGTCGAACGAAGTTGAGGTTCGGAGCGAAACGCTCACGGGCCCCGCGGCCTACCTCGGGACGCCGTTCGCTCGCGAGTTGAGCGAGTCGGCGCGGGCCGCGCTCTTGCGCTTCGGTCCATGGGCCGCCGCGCACGGCTACGTCGGTCACCTCTCGCCCGATCAGTCGGTGCTGTACTTCGCACTCGCGCGGCGCGTCGCGACGTACGAGATGCGCCTCGTCGACCAGGTCGAGACGCTGCTCGACGAATGGCTGCCGGAGCCGCGTTCGCGCGAGACCGGGCCGATCACCGGCACGGGCGGTCCCGCGCGCCGCGTCTATCCGCTCGGCGGCGAGATCCCGATCTGGAAGCACGACCTCGAGCCGGTGAACAGCCACTGCGGTGTGCTGTTCGAGCTCGAGACCGACGCCGATCACATGGCCCTCGTCGAGTTCGCGGACGTCGCGAACGCGCGCCACCTCGGCGAGCCGGGGCGCTCGTTCTTCACGCCGGAAGTCGGTGCGTGGTTGTGGCGCGTGGGGTCCGTGCCCGACGCGCACCAACTCGTGCAGGGCGCGGCGCAGCACGTGCTCGAGCGCCGCTTCCCGCACCTGCCGGAATGGTTGCGCGACGGCCTCGCGTGGCACGTCGAACGCGACGTGCTCGGCAGCGTGCGCTGCCTGCTCGAATCGCGCGGCGAGAGTTCGCGGGACTTCGCGCTCGAGTGGGAGACGGCGCAGCGCGTGCGCCCGCTCGAAGGCACGTGGGTCGACCGGCTCGCGCGGTTCGAGCGCTGGGAGGGCGGCGCGACGCACGTCGACCTCGCCGGACAGGCCTTCCTCTTCACGAGGGATTTGCTCGCAGTGCCGCCGCAGCGGCTCGCGAACGCGGCCGAGGAGCTGCGGGTGTACTGGGAGGACCACTCGGTGCGCCACGACGCACGTGAGGGTTGGCAGCGCATCACGAGCTACCGCACGCCGGTTGCGGTGCAGGGGCGCGTGCTCGCCCCCCTGCTCGACGAACCGCGCCTCGTGCGCGGTACCGAGGAATCCACGCGCGAACAGGGGGAGTGAGCGGGCGCGGAGGGGCGCCGCACTCGGCGAGCGCGAGCTACCATCGAAGGAGCCCCGCTCCTCTGCGATGTCACTCCACTCCGCCAGTCCGCTCGTTCTCGCACTCTCGTCGAACTTCCTCGCGCGCGCGGCGACGTTCGTCGTCGCGACCTGTGTGAGCGCTCCCGCGCTGCTCGCGCAGTGCGAAGCGGCGAAGTGGTCGGCGCCGTCGACGCTTGCGAGCGGCGCCGCCGAACTGTCCATCGACCTGTCCATCGAAACGGTGGTCGTCGGTCGGCCGGGCCACGACGCGCACGGCTTCGCGGACGTCGGCGCTCTCGCCGTTCGGCGACGCGATGCGTTCCGCGTGTGGCAGATCGAACTCGAACTCGAGCCGCTGCCGCAGTTCGCGTACGTCGAACGACTCGGTCGCGCGGTCGCCATCGCGGGCGACGACATCGTCGCGACGTACGGTGTGCGCGATGACGCCGACACGGCGGGCTTCGTCCACTTCCGTCGCAGCGGCTCGACCTGGAACCTGGCCGACGCTTGGACGACGCCTCATGCGGCGCTCGGTCACGGCGACGCCGGATTGGCCTTCGACGGAGATTGGCTGGTCGTCGGTGCGCCGTTCGCGAACGTCGGCGGCGTCGGCGCGGGTGGTGCGGTCGAGGTTCGCCGATTCGTCAACGGGCGCTTCGAACCGCACGCACTGCTCGTGGCGAACGCGCCGACGAGTGGCGCACACTTCGGAACGGACGTCGCACTCGACGGCACGCGGCTCGTCGTCGGCGCGCCCGGCGCCGGACGTGTCCACCTGTTCGAACTCGACAACGGCGCCTGGCACGAGGTCGCGACCCACGCCGACGCTCCCCCGGGTCACAGCGAGTACGGGCGCGTCGTGGAGGTCGACAACGCCGACGTGTTCGTCGCGGGACGGGCGGCGAACGGCGTCCCGACGCGCATCACGCATCTCGTGCGCGCTTCGACCGGTGCGCCGTCGCCGTGGAGTTCCGTCACGCACGTCCAAGCGACCGGGAGCGCCGCTGCGCCGCGCGCACTCGGCGTGTCGAGCGAACTGCTCGTGCTCGGAAGGCCGCCGACGACGGCAGCCGCGGCGGGCGACATGCACATCTTCCAACGCGGTGCCGCCGGCGCGGCCTGGACCGATCGCGGCTCCGTCTCCCTCGCAGCACCGGCGTCGGTGGCGGCCTGGCACGGCGCTCTCGCGCTCGACGGCGAATTGCTCGCCGTCGTCGTCGACACGCCCCTGACCGAAGAAGTGCGCATCTTCGAGATGGACGGAGTCGGCGACATGCTGCGCGCCTGTCCGTCGATCATCTCGTTCTCGAAGAAGGGCGATCAGTTCATGCCGCTCGACGCCGGGAGCGCGCGCGCCTTCTACCCGTACTGGGTGTTCGGTTCGGTGACGGGCACGTCGGTCGGATTCGACATCGGAGCGTTGCACGTGCCGATCGACTTCGACTGGTACACACAGATCGGGGTCTTCACGCCGAACAACCCGTTCATCTACCAGAACCTCGGACTGCTCGACGAGAACGGGCGCGCGACGGCGATCTACTCGTTGCACTCGGCGGTCGGCACCTGGGCGGTCGGCATGGTCGCCCACCACGTCGCGATCGTCATCGATCCTTCGACCATGGGGATCGTCGCGATGTCGAACGTCACGACGCTCGAGATCACGCCCTGACCGCGTGACGAGACAGGCTCCCGCAGCGGGCTGCGGTTGGAGCCTGTGTTGATGGCCCAACCGCGGGAGCGGTTGGAGCTCACTCCCGGGCTGGGCGGTTCACGTACGGAACAGTGCCCAGATCAGCGCCGCGGTCCACGCGAGGAAGACCAGCGTCGCGACGGCGAGTTTGAGTTGGAAGGAGCGCTTCACCGTCTTGTGCCGGAAGAGCTGCATGCCCGCGAGCAGCCCGAGCGGCCCGCCCACCACCACGGGAGCGAGCAGCCGGAGTTCCGGCACACGCCGCCGACCGAGGCGCGCGGCGCGTTTGTCGAAGGCGCACAGTCCGAAGGCCCACAGGTTGGCGAGGGCCATGGCGACGAGTCCGATCTCGAGGGCGGTCACCGCCACAGCATGACGTCGCGCCGACAGCCTGTACGAGGGCCGGCGCGCGCGGCTTTCGCAGCCGCGTTCGCGGAGCATGGCGCGAGCCGTGAGCCGCCGGAGCCGTCGGCCTTGTTCCGCCGCGCGCGCTCGTGCGACCATGGCGCGCGATGGCGACGCGCATCGTCGAACTCCACGTCAACGGCGACCGCTGCGAGGTCGCTGCGCCGGATCACTGGACGTTGCTCGAAGTCCTGCGCTATCGCCTCGGACTGACGGGCAGCAAACAGGGCTGCGACAAGGGCGACTGCGGCGCGTGCACGGTGCTCGTCGACGGTCGGCCGGTGCTGGCCTGCCTCACACTCGCCGCGACGGCGGTCGGCAAACGGGTGACGACGATCGAGGGGCTCTTGCCCGCGCACCGCGCGAGCGGCGGCTGCGGCGCCGATCCGGTGCAAGAAGCCTTCGACCGCTGCGGGGCGTTGCAGTGCGGCTTCTGTCAGCCGGGCATGATGCTCAGCGCGCGCGCACTGCTGGCGAACACGCCGCAGCCCTCGCGCGACGAGATCCGCGCGGCGCTCGCGGGGAATCTGTGCCGCTGCACCGGCTACACGCAGATCGTGCAAGCGGTCGAGCTGTGCATCGCCGAGAGCTGCGGCGAACGGCCCGCGGCGCCGAGTTGGTCGCCCGCTGGTGAGCCCTGGACGAAGGCCGCCGCTTCGCGCACGGATGGAGGCGCGCACTGATGGGCGCGCGCGATCGTCACGGACCGGATGCGCCTTGGCGCGCTCCCGGCGGCGCCGCGACGGACGGCACGAGCGGCTTCCGCGTCATCGGCAAACCGAGCCGCAAAGTCGACGGCCTCGCGAAGGCCACCGGCGCTCTGCCGTACGTCGACGACATCGCACTGCCCGGGATGTTGCACGCGAAGTTCGTGCGCAGCACGCGCCCGCACGCGCGCATCGTGAGCATCGACGCGAGCGCCGCCCTCGCTCTCGCCGGCGTGCATGCCGTGCTGACGGGCAAGGACCTGCCGATCCCGTACGGCGTGATCCCGTGGACGCAGGACGAACACGCGCTCGCACTCGAGAAGGTGCGCTTCATCGGCGACGAGGTCGCGGCCGTCGCTGCGATCGACGAGGAGACGGCGCAGCGTGCCGCGGCACTCGTGAAGGTCGTGTACGAGGACCTGCCGCACTACCTGGAGCCCGAAGCGGCGCTCGCGAGTGACGCGGAGCCGATCCACCACGCCGCCGAGAAGCCGCCCAAAGGCGACGGGAAGGAAACGCGCAAGCCGCGCCCCAACGTCAGCAAACACGTACGCCTCGAGTTCGGCGACGTCGACGGCGAGTTCGCGCGCGCGGCGCACGTCGTCAGCGGCGACTTCACGTTCCACGGCACGACACACGCCGCGATCGAACCCCACGGCGCGGTCGCGAGCTGGTCGGCCGACGGCCTCTTGACCGTCTGGTCGTCGACGCAGATCACGCACTACGTGCACCGCGCGCTCGCGAAGGTGCTCGAACTCGACCCCGCCCGCATCCGCGTCGTGCAGCCCGCGCTCGGCGGCGCGTTCGGCGGCAAGTCCGACCCGTTCGGCTTCGAGTTCTGCGCCGCGAAGCTCGCCATGGTCACGGGCCGGCCCGTGAAGTTCCTGCTGACGCGCGAGGAGGTCTTCTACCTCCACCGCGGTCGGCACCCGATGAAGCTGGCCTACCGCACGGCCGCGGACGCGGACGGCACGCTGCGCAGTGTCGACGCGAAGATCCTCATCGACGGCGGGGCGTACTCGTCGTTCGGTCTCGTCACCACGTACTACGCGGGGCAGTTGCTCGGCGGGCCCTACCACTTCCCGACCTACCGCTTCGATTCGACGCGTGTGTTCACGAACAAGCCGCCCTGCGGGCCGAAGCGCGGCCACGGTTCGGTGCAGCCGCGCTTCGCGTTCGAGGTGCAGCTCGACGAGTTGGCGGAGAAACTCGGCCTGGATCCGATCGAGCTGCGCCGCCGCAACTTCCAAGGCGCGAACGTCAGCACCGTCAACGGTCAACGCATCACGTCGAACGGTTTCCTCGAGTGCCTCGCGGCCGTCGAAAGCGCGAGCGATTGGAAGAAGCGCCGCGGCAAGTTGCCGCGCGGCCACGGACTGGGCATCGCCGGTTCGATGTACATCTCGGGCACGAACTATCCCGTGTACCCGAACGACATGCCGCAGGCCGGCATCCAGTTGAAGGTCGATCGTTCGGGCCTCGTGACGGCGTTCACGGGTGGCAACGACATCGGCCAGGGTTCGTCGAGCGTCGTGCGCGACGTCGTCGCCGAGGAGCTCGGCCTCGATCCGAGCCACGTGCGTGTGATCGCCGCCGACACGGACCTGTGCCCCGTCGATCTCGGCGCGTACAGCTCGCGTGTCACGTTCATGGTCGGCAACGCCGCGATCGACGCGGCACGCAAGCTGCGCCACCAGGTCGTTCAAGCCGTCGCCGAAGCGTGGGACGTCGCACCCGCGCGCGTCTTCATGGGCGGCGGCGGAGTGTTCGACCTCGAACAACGCGACCGGCGCATCACGTCTCGCGAAGCCTTCAACCTGGCCGAGACGCGCTTCGACACACTCGGCAGCACGGGTTCCTACAACACGCCGAAGCTCGGCGGCGACTACCGCGGCGGAACGATCGGCGCGTCGCCGGCCTACTCGTTCACGGCGCACGTCGTCGAGGTGAAGGTCGACGAGGAGACGGGGCGCCTCACCGCCGTGCAGTGTTGGATCGCGCACGACTGCGGGCGCGCGCTCAATCCGATGCTCGTCGCCGGTCAGATGGAGGGCTCGGCGTACATGGGGCTGGCCGAAGCGCTCTTCGAAGAGCACGGCGTCAATCGCTTCGGATTGCACGCGGGTCCGTCGTTGCTCGACTACCGCATGGCGACGAGTGTCGACACGCCCGAACTCGCGGCACTGATCGTGGAGAGCATCGACCCCGAAGGCCCCTATGGCGCGAAGGAAGCGGGTGAAGGTCCGCTGCACCCCGCGCTGCCCGCGCTGTCGAACGCAGTGTTCGACGCGATCGGCGTGCGACTGCGCCACCTGCCGTTCACGCCGGGGCGTGTGCTGCGCGAGATCGAAGCGGCGCGCGCGCGCGGCGTCGCGAACGCTGCGACAGAGGAGCGTGCTCCGTGCTGAGGATGCAGCCCTTCGAGTTGGTCCAGCCGACGACGGTGGACGAGGCGCTCGCACTGCTCGCGCAGGACGGAGCCGTGGCACTGGCCGGCGGCACCGATCTGTTGCCGAACGTCAAACACGAGCTTCTGAGCCCGCGAATCGTCGTCGCACTCGGCGGCATCGCCGCGTTGCAGGGCAGCGTGCGCCGCGCGGACGGCGCCTTGTCCATCGGTGCACTCGTCACACTCGATGCGCTCGCCCACGACGCGACGGTGAACGCACACGCACCGGCGCTCGCACAGGCCGCGAGCCTCGTCGCCGGTCCGCAACTTCGGCGCATGGGCACGCTGGGCGGCAACGTCCTGCTCGACACGCGCTGCCAGTGGTACAACCAGTCGTACTTCTGGCGCACGGCGCTCGGCTACTGCCTCAAGAAGGACGGCACGCTGTGCCACGTCGTCGAATCGGGCAGCAAGTGTGTCGCGGCGGCGAGCAACGACACGGCCGCGCCGCTCCTCACGCTCGGCGCACAGCTCGAACTCGCGAGTGTGCGCGGCACACGCACCTTGGCGCTGAGTGAGCTGTACCGCGCTGACGGCGCCGCGCACCTCGCGCTCGAACCCGGTGAGTTGCTCGTGCGCGTCGTGGTGCCCGCGACGCCGAGCGGCCACCGCGGCGCGTACGGCAAGTTGCGCGAGCGCGGCTCGATCGACTTCCCGTTGCTCGGCGTCGCCGCGCGCCTCGACGCGGACGAGAGCGGCGCGCACATCGCACACGCGAGCCTCGCCGCCGTCGCGCTGCAGGCGCGGCCGCTGCTCCTGCCCAAGGCCGCCGCCGCGCTCGTCGGCGCGCCGCTCGCGGGCGAACGCTTCGAAGCCGCGGTGGCCGAGGCCGTGAAACTCGCCCACCGCCAACTGCACCCGGTGGACAACGTCCCCGGCGACGCCGCGTGGCGCAAGGCGATGGTGCCCGTCTACGTGCGCGAGACGTTGCGCGCAGCCGCTGCGGGCACGGGTCCGGTGCACGGCCGTTGAGCCTCACGTCGAGCCCATCGTGATCGTCGCCGCCCCTGAACTCGAGCCCCGCCACTGGGGCCTGTCGGCGCACGAACGCCGCAACCGCGGCCGCCGTTTCGCCGCGTTGAGCGTGTTCGTCGCACTGCTCTTCCACGCCGCCTTCGCCGTGCCGACCGGCATCGTGTGGCCGCTCTTGACGTTCACGGGGTTGATGACGCTCGTGCTGCTGCCGCTGTGGGCGATCGGCTTCGTGCACGCGATCGGGCACGTGCGTCGGCGCGAGCCGGGCGCGGGCGGCGCGGCCGCGCGTGCGGGCCTCGCCTGGTGGGCGTTCCCGATCGTCGCGGCGCTCGCGACGTGGTACGGCATCGAGAGCGGCCTGCCGCGCACGGCGTCGATCGGTCTCGTCGCGTCCGACCTCGACGAACTGGCGCGCGACGCGGCAGCGGCGCCTGCGACGTTCGCCGTGCTCGAACGTTCGTTCGTGGGCCCCTTCCCGTGCCGCGACGTGCGTCGTTATCCGACACACGCGGTGCGCTTCGAGTTCACCGGCGCCGGCGCGCTCGAAGGTGCGCGCGGCCTCGTGTACCTGCCGGAGGGCGTGGAGCTGCCCGTCGGACTGACCGCGACCGGCGCCGCCGTCCACACGAACTGGGTGCCGTGGCTCGAGGAACGGCCGTGAGCGGACTGGGCGAGACACTCGTCCTCGTGCCGACGGAACTCGAACGCGCTCAGCTCGAACGACACTTCGAGGGACACACACTCGAATGCGTGGGCTTCGGCCCGATCGCAGCCGCGGCGCGTGCGGCGGCACTGATCGCAGCGACGCGCGCGCGACGCGTGCTCCTGATCGGCATCGCGGGCAGCTACGACCGGAGCGCTCAGCCGATCGGCACCGCCCACCTCTTCACGAGCGTCGTGCTCGACGGTTTGGGTGTGCACACCTCCACCGGCTTCAAGGGCCCGCGCGAACTCGGATTCGCGCAGGTGCCCGCGCGTGGAACACACGCTGCCGTGTTCGACGTGCTCGCTCTCGCCGCACCGCAGGGCACACGGCCCGCGCTCTTGCTCACGGCGCCGACGGCGAGCGGCGATGCGACGGAGTGCGCCGCGCGCCTCGAACGCCGACCGCACGCTCTGGCCGAGGACATGGAAGCCTTCGGCGTCGCGCTGGCGGCGCGCGAGTTCGACGTGCCGTGTGCGGTCGTGCGCGGCATCTCGAACGCGGTCGGCGATCGACGCTTCGCGACCTGGCGTGTCGCGGACGCACTCGCGAGTGCGGCGGAACTTGCGCGCGCGACACTCGCAGCGCCCTGGCTCACGGCCCAGGATGGTCGCCCTTGAAACCGCTCCGCATCGGCCTGTCCACCTGTCCCAACGACACGTTCGCGTTCCACCACTTGATGGAGCGCGAGGGGCTGATGGAGCGCGAACGGCCCGACGGATTCGGCCCCGTCGAGTGGTTCCTGGACGACGTGCAGGCGCTCAACGAACGCGCGCGCCGCGGCGACCTCGACGTCTTCAAACTCAGCTTCGCGGCGGCGCTGCGACTCGCGGACGACGTCGTGCTGCTGCCGGTCGGCGCCGCACTCGGTTTCGGCGTCGGGCCGGTCGTGCTGGCACGCTCGAAGGACGTCGCGCTCGACGAGAACACACGCGTACTCGCCCCCGGCGAGGACACGACCGCGCACCTGCTGTGGCGGATGTTCCAGCCGCGTTGCACTCACGTCGAGCAGCGCGTGTTCAGCGCGATCCTGCCGGCCCTCGTGCGCGGCCAGGCCGATGTCGGTGTGTGCATCCACGAAGCGCGCTTCACCTACCGCGAACACGGGCTCGCACTCGTGCAGGACCTGGGCACCGCGTGGGAACACACGAGCGGCTTGCCGCTGCCGCTCGGCGGCATCGGTGTGCGCCGCGAATTCCTGCGCGACGAACCGGAGCGGGTGCTGAGCTTCGCGCGCGCGTTGCGTGCGTCGATCGTCGCCGCGCGCGAGCAGCCGGAGCTGTGCCTGCCCACGATGCGCCGACACGCTCAGGAACAGAGCGACCTGGTGCTGATGCAACACGCACACACCTACGTGAACGAGCGCACCGTCGAACTCGGGCTCGAGGGCCGCGCTGCGCTCCACGAATTGTGGCGCCGTGCCCACGACGTCGGCTTCACGCGCGCGCAGCGGCCCTGCGACGTGCTCGAACTCACGTGAACCGCCTCTTCCATTTCGTACTGCCCGACGTCTGGCGCGACCACGTCGCGAGCGGCGCCGCACACTTCGCGCCGCCGTCGCTCGCGCGCGAGGGCTTCGTGCACCTCTCGTACGCACACCAACTCGCGGGCACGCTCGCCGTGCACTTTCGCGGGGTGGACGCCGTGCTCGCGCTCGAACTCACACTCGCCGACCGCACGCAGCTCGTCGACGAGCCCTCGCGCGACGGCGCGCTCTTCCCCCACCTCTACCGCGCGCTCGCCACAGCGGAGTGCACGCGGGCGTGGCACCTCGAACGCGGGAGCGACGCGTGGCGCGGCCTCGCCGAACTCGTGGCGGCCGGCGACCCGCTGCGGCGCGGCAACCGCTCCTGAACCCCACGTTCGAAACCCGACTCCTCGAAACGACTCGGGACCGCACCGAGCGCCCACGAGGGGCGCCCGGTGCGGTCCCGGATGCTGCTGGCGCCGCGGTGAACCGCGGGACGGGTCACGCGCCGCCGCCGGCGTCGCGCAGCTCGAGCATCTCCTTGCGGATGTCCTGGGCAAGGTTCTTCACGTCCTGCATCGCTTTGCGGACGCGCGAGCAGGCCGCCTTGTTACCGGCTTTGGCCTTCTCCACGTCTTCACGGGCCGCATTGACCGTGGCGATCATGTTCTCGTAGTTCTGGGTCATTCGGGGGTGCTGGGCTGGAGGTGGTCCCGGGGCGAGTGCAGCAACCGTCCGATCGCTCCGGGGCAACCTCGGACGGGCCGCCAGTCTAGGCGCGAAGGGCCCTCGTGCGTCACGGCGGGCTGCCCGATCGGCCCGCAGGACCCTCGTGCGCGGGGTTCCGAGCCGGAAGCGCCGGGTTTCCCGCAGGTCGCGACATGCTCGCTCAGGGAGCTGCCGGCTCGAGCCGGCGGAGCTCTCCTGCCTACGAAAGGGGGTCTTTCGTCGCTCCAAGTTCGAGCACGACGCGCCAGTGTTCGTCCGACACCGGCAGGACCGACAGGCGCGTGCCCTTCTGCACGACGCCGAAGCCGGCGAGCCGCGGCTCGGCCTTGAGAGCCGTGAGCGGCACCGGGCGCACCAGCCGGATGCGCGCGCGCACGTCGACGAGGATCCAGCGCGGCTCGCTCGGATCCGATGTGGCGTCGAAGTAGGGCGAGTCGGGATCGAACTGCGTCGGGTCGGCGTAGGGCGCGCTCGCGACCTCGCACACGCCCACGACGCCGGGCTCGTCGCAGCTCGAGTGGTAGAAGAGCACGCCGTCGCCCACCCGCATGGCGTCGCGCATCGAGTTGCGCGCTTGGGCGTTGCGTACGCCGTCCCACGCCGTCGTGCGCTTGGGAGCGCGCCACAGGTCGTCGAACGAGAACACGTCCGGCTCGCTCTTCACGAGCCAGTGCCGCGCGAGTGCGTCCCTCTGCGCGGCGATGCCGGGTTTCGCGGCGCGCTTCTTCATGCCCCGCTCCTTCATGCCAGTGGATCGTGACCGCCGCGGCCCGCCGCGCGCAGGGACACCGGCGGCGCGAGCACCTCGGACAGCACGAGCACACGCCGCAGCTCCTCACGAGACGGTCCGCGCCGCAGAGCCTGCGAACCGCGTTCGACGAGTTGCGGCGGCGCGACGTTGCCGAGAGCGGCGACCGGGAGCGGCGCTGCGGATCGTGCGGCTTCGATCGAAGACTCGTCGGGCACGCGCTCGAGCACGGGCGTGAGCTCGAGGATGGCGCTCGGCTTCTCGGCGACCGTTTGTCGCGGCGGTTGAACTTCCTGTCGCGGCGGTTGCACTGGGGCCGCGCGCTGGCGCAGGCGGCGCTGCGTCAGCTCGACGTCGGGATCGGCGAGCGGGTCCGACGGCCGGCGCACGGGCGCCGCTGCAGGTGCCTGCGTCGCTGCGGCGGTCGGCGCGGCGGAGGCCGTCGGCGCCGCCGTCGTGGGCGCCGCCTTCGTCTGCGCCTCTTCCTCGGCGCGCTCCTCCAGCTCCATCAACTGGCGCCACAGGTCGCGCCCCTTCGTCTCGGCGTCGCTCGCGCCCGGATCGTCGGGCGCTTCCGCGCGCCGCGCAGCGCGCCGGTTCGGCGGCGGCTGCTGACCGGCCCGCGTTCCGCCGATGAGGCGCTGCAGGACGCGCAGCACCACCGGTCCGAACAGGAACAGCGCGATCGCGATGAGCTGGACGATGCGTCCGAGCCCGTCCTCCTGCTGGAGGAGCACGCCACTCCACGACGCGTCGCTCACGAACGACGCGCTCATCGCGTCGTCGAACTCCCGCTCTCGCCGCGCGTCTCACCGCCCAGCGACGAACGCATGCGCGTGTCCGCGTCGACGTTGCGCAAGCGGTAGAGGTCCATCACGCCCAGGTTGCCGCTCTCGAGCGCCTTCGCCATCGCGCGCGGCACCTCGGCCTCGGCGAGCACGACCGCCGCGCGGTTCTCCATCACCTTGGCCTGGAACTCCTGTTCTGCGGCGACGGCCATCGCGCGCCGCTTCTCGGCGTTCGCCTGCGCGACGCGTTTGTCGGCCTCGGCCTGGTCGGCCTGCAGGCGCGCACCGATGTTGTTGCCGATGTCGACGTCGGCGATGTCGATCGAGACGATCTCGAACGCCGTGCCCGCGTCGAGGCCGCGCGCGAGCACGGTCTTCGAGATGTGGTCGGGGTTCTCGAGCACTTCCTTGTGCGAGGCCTTCGAACCGATCGTCGACACGATGCCCTCGCCGACGCGCGCGATGATCGTCTCCTCGCCCGCGCCGCCGACGAGGCGCGCGATGTTCGTGCGCACCGTCACACGCGCCTTCGCGAGCACTTGGATGCCGTCCTTCGCGACCGCCGCGATCTCGGTCTTGCCGGAAGCCGGGTTCGGGCAGTCGATGACTTTCGGCGTGACCGAGGTGCGCACCGCTTCGAGCACGTCGCGACCCGCGAGGTCGATCGATGCCGCGGTGCGGAAGTCGAGTGCGATGCCCGCGCGGTCGGCGGCGATCAGCGCACGCACGACGTTGCCGAGGCGACCGCCCGCGAGCACGTGCGCCTCGAGGTCGCGGCGATCGATGTCGGCCAGGCGCGCCTGAACGAGCATGACGCGCGCGTCGACGATCTGCGCGGGCGGCACGCTGCGCAGGCTCATCGCCAGCATGTCGAACAGACCGATGCCGGCCTTCGACAGCATCGAACGCACGTACAGGCGCGCGAAGCGCAGGAACAGCGCGCCCAGCGCGATGACCGCGAGGACGAGGACGACCAGGAGGACGGTCTGGAGCATCGACGTCTCGCCCTCACCTTGGACGAGTGCTGCGAACGGGGCGGAAGCGAACGGAGTGGTCATCGGTGCGTGCGAGTGAGCGCTCTTCCATCGCCGAGTGCGACGTCCCGAGCGCTGCGGCGCGCACGATACCAGGCGCCGATCAGCTCCCGCTTTCCGCAGCGCGCGCGACGACGACGCGATTGCCCTCGACCTCGACCACGACGACGGGCACACCCTCAGCGATCATCTCGCCGCGACTCACGACGTCGACGCGGCGCCCGTCGATGGTCGCGTGACCGGCCGGCCGCAGCATGGTGGCCGCGACTCCGCGTCGACCGACGAGGCCCAAGTCGCGCTCGTCCGTCGCCGCGCGTGCCTCGAACGACAGTCCCGGATTCACGATCCACTTGCCCAGCGGCGAGCGCGGGAAGAGCCAGAACCCGAAGGCGATCGTCAGCGGCAACAGCACGGCGACCGCGACGAGGAACGCGGTGCCGGTCGAGACGCTCACGCCGAACGCGAGCACGATGGCGGTCCCGATCGAGAGCGCTGCACCGATCGCGAGCACGCCGACCGAGGGCAGGAGCGCCTCGGCGACGACGAAGACGAGGCCCAGACCGAGCAGCGCGATCGGCAGTACCAAACTGCCGTCGCCGGTCGCTTCGCGCACGAGTGCCGCGCTGCAGGCGAGAGTCGCTCCGATGTTCACAGGGTCACCTCGGGCTCGGGAGTCGGCGGCTGCGACGAGGTCGGGCGCGGCGGCGCTTCGAGCGGCTCCACGACGATGCGGCCGGTGTCGATCGCGACGACGCGCACACGCACGCCGCTGTCCAGCACGTGGCCCGGCGCGTGGGCTTCGAACTCGCGGCCGGCGACACCGTCGAGCGCCACGCGCCCGACCGGGCGCATCGCCGTCGTCGTCGTCGCGAGCACACCGACACGCGCCGCGCCGTGCGCCGCTTCGAGTTCGTTCACCGCGGCGGCGAACGTCGGCGCGCCCTGCGGATCGTTGACGAGGAAGCGCCCGAAGGGCGTGCGCGGCAACAAGCGCCCGAGCGTCATGCTCGAGACCATCGCGACGAGCGTCCAAGCGAGGGTCGACGTGACCGCCGAGTACAGGAGTCGTCGGTCGAATGCGAATTCGTTGAAGTCGAAGCCGGGCCCGAGCTGCGACGCGACGAGCCCCCACACGAACAACAGGGCGCCGGCGATGCCTGCGACGAACGTGCCGGGCACGAAGAAGACCTCGACTGCGATCAGCGCCAAGCCGAGTGCGATCGCGGCGATGTGTTCGAAGCCCGCCAGGCCGGTCAGGTAACGCGACGCGAGCAAAAGCGTGAACGCAGCGAGCGAACCGGCGCCTGCGATGCCGAAGCCGGGCGACTGCAGCTCCATCAGTGCGAGTGCGATGCCGATGACGAGCAGGAACGGCGCGAGCGGCGCGAGCAGCGTGACGAAACGCTCCGACTCGGTCGGCCGCACGTCGAGCACGTCGTCGAGGCGCGCACCGACGACGACTTCGACCAACTCTTCGAGGTTGGCGACGGTGCCGTCGCTGAAGCCGTACTCGAGCGCCTCGGCCGCCGTCAGCGCGACGAGCGTCTGGTCGTCCGCGATCGTGCGCACGAGTGTCGCCGCCTCGCCGCGCGCACGCAGGTCGTCCCACTCGGTGCCGTTCACGATGCGCCGCATTCCGTCGACCTCGACCAGCAGCACCTCGACGTTCTCGTCGACCATGCCCTCGGCCAGTGCCGGCGGCCGGCGGTGGCGCTCGGCCCACGCGCGCCACTCGGCGCGGAACGCGGACAGGAACTTCTCCTCCGCCTTCTCGATGCCCTGCATGCCGATCGTGATCGGCGTCGCCGCGCCGATGCGCGCGCCGGGCGACATGTGGATCTCACCGCAGCTCATCGCGATGAGCGAACCGGCCGACAGCGCCTGCTCGTTCACGAACGCGATGAACTCGAGGTCGTGATCGTTGCGCGCCGCGTCGATCGCTCGCGCGATCTTCCACATGAGCGTGACCTCGCCGCCCGGTGTGTCGAGCTCGAGGATCACGACGCGCTTCTCGCCCTTCGCCGCGTCGATCGCGCGCCGCAGCAGACTGAGCGACGCCGCGCTGAGTTCGCCTTCGAGCAGGACGTGCACCGGCGCGCGGCGCACGCTCGCCAACTCCTGTGCCGAGTCTTGTGCGACCGCCGGCGCGCGCGCCGCGAGCAACGCTCCGAGCACGAGACAGAGGATGGCGGCGAGGCGGCGCGAGGCGAGGACGTGACCCACGCGACGATCGTACGTCAGCGCGGTCGGGTCACACGAGGTCCGTGTCGGCCAGCGTGTACCACCAGTTGTTCCGCGACCAGTGTGGGTCGTAGCGCCGCGCGAAGTGGCGCGTGCACATCAGGTACGGCGACGGATGCACGCGCCAGCCGCGCTCCTGGAACCACGCGAACCACGGCGAGTGGTCCGGCACGACGCCCGCGAGTCCGGGCGCGCCCTCGCGGGCGGCGCTGGCGCAGGCGGCGCGTTCGAGCAGCTCCCCCACCTCGGGTTCACTCGGCGGCACGAGCCACTCGCACACGACCACGAGGTCGAGCTCGAGCAGGCGCATGCGCCTCAGCACACACAGGCCGCGCAGGATGCCGACGCCGTCGCGCACGCCGAGGGTCGTGTAGCTCGCGCCGGGTCGGGAGAAGCGCCACGACAGGAACGCGGCATCGCGCAACGCGCTGGCGCCGAAGTCACCGGCGCAGCGATCGAACAGCCAGCGCGCCTGTTCGTCGAAGCGCTCGAGCCGTTCGACGCCCGCCGGCAACTGCCCGGACGCGCCGCCGGTCTCGCGCCCGAGGAAACTCTGCGTGCGCACGATCTCGTAGTCGAGGAAGCGCGCACCCATGCGGTGCGCCTGTTCGATCGGCAGGCCGTACACGATCACGTCGCGATCGGCGCCGCCGAAGCGCGCGAAGAAGACCTCGGCTGTGTTCACGAACAGGCCCGGCCGTTTGAGCCCCGCGCGGTGCGCCGGGTGTGTCATCGAGTCGACACCCTGTGCATACACCGCTTCGCGGCCCTCGAGGATCATGCGCACGGGCAGCGCCGCGTAGTGCGCGACGATCTGATCGGCGCCGTCCACCTGTGTCGTCGCGACGACGACCTGCCGCCCCGCCGGATTGTGTTCGTAGGCCCAACGCCAACTCGCGAGGTCGCGGCCGAGGAAGCGCGGATCGCCGGCCGCGAACACCGCGTTGAACGTGGCGAGGATGCCGTGCTCGTCGCCGGGTCGGTACTCGCGGATCTCGTAGTGCGGAGCGCTCACGGTGGTTCAGACGAGATCGGTGTCGCCGAGCGTGTAGTACCAGTGCGCCTGCGCCCAACGCGGATGGTGGCGGCGAGCGAAGTGGCGCAACACGGGGAAGTACTTCGTCGGGCCGACGCGCAGACCGATCGACTGCAACACGAACCACTGCGGATGGGTGTCGGGCACGATCGCGACGAGTTCGTCGAGACCGGCAGCGCGCGTGCGAGCGAAAGCCCAAGCCGCCAGTTCGTGAGCGGCGCTCTCGACCCCGGGATCGACGAGCCACTCGCACAGCGCTCCGCACGGCCGACCGTCGAACGACGCGGCGCGCCACACGGCCAGCCCGACCAGCGCACCGCCGCGGCGCGCTTCGGCGATCGTGTAGTCGAAGCCGGGGCGCTCGATGAACCGCCACGTGAGTTGCGCGACGTCGCGCACCGCGATGCAGCGCGACGTGCTCGCCACGCGCGCGAACAACGCGTCGACGTCGGCCGGGAAGCGCTGCACCTCGTGCACGGCGACGCTCGCGTCCGCGCGCGCAGCGAACGTGCGTGTGGTCGCGAACAGGCGCAGCTGCGTGCGCACGACTTCGTACTCGAGCTGGCTCTTGCCGATGCGCCAGGCCGTCTCGACCGGCCAGCCCCACACGAACGCATCGCGGTCGATGGCATCGCCGCTGTACGCGTTCCAGTACGCGAGGCACGTCGTCACGAACACGCCGGGGCGTTTGAGGCCGCCCGTGAACGTGGGGTCGGCGAGCGAGTCGATCGACTGGCTCACGTGCGTCGGCGCGCCGTCGATCAGCATGCGCTGCGCCGTTCCGGCGCACTGCGCGACGATGCGGCCGTCGGGAGCGACCGCGAGCCACAATCGGCGCCCGGACGGGTTCCGCTCGAACAACCAACGCCAGGTCGCGAGGTCGCGCGGCGTGAAGGTCGGGTCGATGCGCGCGAAGACGCGGTTGAAGGTCTCGAGGATCGCGCCCTCGTCGCCCGGCTCGTAGCCGCGCAGCGCATAGCCGCGCGCGGCCGTCTCCGCATCCCCGGCACCACGGCCGGCGGAACCACGGTCGCCGAGACCTCCGTCACTCGCCCGATTCGACACGCGGCGCAGTATGGCGGGAGTGCATGGGAATCGAACCCACCGAGCACGCTGTTCACGTGCCCCGAACCGGCTTTGAAGACCGGGCGGCACACCAGCACCGATCCACTCCCGCTCGCGCACCATCGTCGGATGTGCGGCGCGCGAGTCAAGCGCCGGCTGTGTTCGCCGTGTTTCGTGTCAGCGTTCGAGCGCGAAGAGCGCGGCGCGCGGCGCCCAGGCCGGCGGCGCACCGTCGCGCGCGACCGCGAGCCAGTGCGGCAGTTCGTCGACGACCTCGACGATCGCGCCCGGAGCGAGTGCCCCCACCGCCGTCGCTCCCGGCTGCGCTTCGGCCAGGAGATCGACGCCCGACAGGAGCACGAGGTGCGGCGCAGCCCGCCGATCCAGATGGCGGGCCGCGAGCGGGATCAGACAGACCGCGGCGAGGCTCAGCGCGACGAGGACCGCGAACACACCGCGGCGCCCGCTGCGCAGCGCCTCGAACAGGAGCGCCAGCGCGAGCGGCGCGAGTCCGATCAGCGCCAGGAGTCGTGCCTCGCCGTCCGTGACGCGTACCGCGAGCGCCTCCACCGCGCCGCGCCAACCACGGCGCGCGGGCTCCGGCAGCTTCGCCCGTTCGCGCGCGAGGGCCAGGTTCGCGAGCGTCGCGGGATCGCGCGGCGCGTACGCGAGCGCCGCGGTGTACCAACCGACCGCCTCGCCTGCTCTGCCGCCGCGGAACGCCGCGTTGCCGAGATTCGCGAGCAACACGTGGCGGTCGACGAACGGCCCGCCGTCACGCGACGGGGCGTCGGGCGCGCCGAGGCGCTCGAGCGACGCGAGCCACAGTTCACCCGCACGCTCGTGGCGCCCTTCGCGCCACGCGGCGACGCCCGCGTCGAACAAAGCGACCGGATCGTCGTCCGTGCCGACGGCTTCGGGGCTCGCGCTCGCGAGCGCTGCGCCCTCGTCCTGCACACGCGGCTGCGCCGCCGCAGCACCGGCACAGCCGACGATCAGCGTCAGCACGAGTGCGATGTGTGTGACCAAGCGGATCACAGGCCTTCCTCCAACAGATCGCGCGCGGTCGTGACGAGTGTGCTGCGCTCCACACGCGGCGCGTCGCCGAACGCCGCTTCCTCGAGGCGCGCGCCGGTGCGCACCAACAGGTCGAGCGCCACGTCGCCGAGTGCGATGCGTCCTTCGCGCACGTCCGCACGCACGTCGCGACCGATCCACGCGTCGACGCCGCCGCCGAAGCGCGACGCGACG
>JBIKNC010000074.1:0-18360 GCA_044358925.1 Planctomycetota bacterium
CGACAACGTGGGATTGCGTGCACTCGTCGCGGCACCGAGCGGCCCGGACGGCGATCTCGTCGAAGGGGTCGCGACCGGCCTCGGTTGGCTCGTCCGCCGCTGCGCCGACGCGACCGAGGTCGACACGGTGTTGGCCGAGGAGGGCGGTGCCGACGTGTTGCTCGTGTCGACGGCCCTCGACGCCGGCCGCGGCGCCGAACACCTGACGCGTTGGTCGCGCGCGTGGCCGAACACGTCGCGTGTGCTCTTGCTCGATCCCGCGACGCGCCTCGACGCGCGGGCGCTCGAGAACAGCGGCGCCGCGTTGTGTGTCACGTGCCCGCCCAGCCCGGCGCGACTGCGCGAGTGGCTCGGCGAAGTCGTGAGCGCCGCCGTGCGGACACCGGGCGAACGCCTGCGCGTGCTGCTCGCGTGCGAAGACGAACTCGGTGCGCGCATCGAGGCGCGCCGTCTCGAGCTCGCGGGTCACGTCGTCGATCGCGTGCACACGCACACCGATCTCGTACGTGCGTTCCAAGACGCCGTGTACGGACTCGTCGTCGTCGACACGGGCGGCGACGAGCGTGTTCTCGACGAAGTTGCACGACTTGTCGACGCCGACGGGCGGAGTTCGACAGGTGCCGTAAAGATCCGCGCCCTCGCAGGCGGAAACAACCGGGCGCACGCGCAGCGCGGAACCGTTCCCACCGACACGTGCCCGTCGGAAGGTCCCGAGACTCTTGCGCGGCGCCCCACCCCAGGTGCCCCGACCGTGACCGACCCCAATCCGCGTTCTTCGATCGATCTCGACGTCATCCAGAGCCTCAGGGAGCTCGGTGGCGAGAGCGACACCGGACTCCTCGGCGAACTCGTCGAGCTGTTCAACAGCGACACGCCGCAGCGCCTCGAGCGCCTCATCGCGGCAGTGGACAGCGGCGACTTCGACGAGGCCGGGCGCGTCGCGCACTCGCTCAAGTCGAGTTGCGGCAACCTCGGAGCGGTCGTGATGGTCGAGCTGTGCCGCTCGATCGAACACTCGTGCCGCGACGGCTCGGTCGATGGCGTGCCCTCGCTCGTGCGTGAGTCGCAGAGCGAATACGAGCGCGTGCGCACGGCGTTGAATCAACAGCTCGGCTGAACTCGAGTCCCCCTGCAGAGAGACCCCGATCGAGATGAACCGCAAAGAGTTCGAAGAGCTCAAACAGACAGGGCAGTTGCCCTCGCCCGCCGGCGTCGGGATGGCGATCCTGACGCTGACGCAGCAGGAGGACTGCTCGATGGACGAGCTCAACAAGATCCTCCAAGCCGACCCGGCGCTCACGGGACGCATCCTCAAGCTCGCGAGTTCGGTCGGCGCGTCCGGCGCCAACCCGGTGCGTTCGGTCAAGGAGGCGTGCATGCGCCTCGGTCTGCGTACGGTCACGAGCGTCGCGCTCGGTTTCTCGCTCGTCTCGAGTGGTCGTTCCGGTCAGTGCGAGCGCTTCGACTACGACGAGTACTGGGCCCGTTCGCTGGTGCGCGCACTCGCTGCGCAAGAGATCAGTGAGCGCACCGGCCGCGCCGTGTCGGCCGAAGCGTTCACGTGTGCGCTGCTCAGCATGGTCGGCACGCTCGCTCTGGCGAGTTGCCACCCCGAGGCGTACGCCGAACTCATGGATCGCTGGACGGCGGATCCGTCGCAGAAGCTGACGGCGCTCGAAGCCGAGTTCTTCGGCATCAACCACCTCGAAGTCGCCGACGCCCTCATGGCCGAGTGGGGACTGCCCGACTCGTTCGGCGAGGTGTGCATGGCGCTCGGCAGCGACACCGGCGACGACACGCTCGAGGGCTACTCGCGCGAGCTGTTCGAGATCCTCTCCGAGTCGCGCATCATCGCGGAGTACGCGATGCGCGGAGCGACGGCCGACGCGAACACGCTGTCGGACATGGGTCAGCTCGAAGGCCGACTCGCCGTCTACGACGTCAAGCTGAGCGCGCTCTGCAAGAACGTCATGACCCAGTGGGTCGATTGGGGCAAGCTGCTCAACCTGCCGACGCGCGAGCTCGCGTCGAAGGTGCGCACCGATCGCAACTGGGAAGTCGACGCGAAGCGCACGTCCGACCAGGAAGCCGGCCGCCAGTCCGACGGTGTCGACGTGCTCGTCGTCGACGACGATCCGATCAGCCTCAAAGTGCTGCAGACCTTGCTCACGGAAGAAGGTCACCGCGTCACGCTCGCCCGCGACGGCAAGGAGGCGCTGGCGCTCACGCTCAAGCAGCGCCCGCAGGTCGTGATCAGCGACTGGTTCATGCCGAAACTCGACGGCGTCGAGTTCACGCGCACACTCCGTCGCACCGGCTGGGGCCGCCGCATCTACGTGCTGCTGCTGACGGGCAACGACAAGGAGGACCGCGTCCTCACGGCGTTCGACGCGGGCGTCGACGACTACATCACGAAGCCGTTCAAGCCCAAGCTGCTGATGGCGCGCCTGCGCGCCGGCATCCGCCTCGTCAAGCTGCAGGAGCAAGTCGAAATCGACCAGGAGATCCACCGCAAGAACGCCGCGCAGATGTCGCGCATGAATCGCCAACTGCGCGAAGCGGCGAACACGGACTTCCTGACCGGCCTGCCGAACCGTCGCTTCGCGATGGCGCAGTTCGACAAGCAGTGGAAACACGCTCAGGCGACGAACACACCGCTGTCGGTGCTCATGCTCGACATCGACAAGTTCAAAGCCGTCAACGACACCTACGGCCACGACATCGGCGACGTCGTGCTCAAGGAGACGGCGCGTGTGCTCAAAGCCTCGATCCGGCGCAACGACACGGCGGCGCGCGTGGGCGGCGAAGAGTTCTTCGTCATCTGCCCGGGTGCCGACCTCGACGAGGCGCGCATGATCGGCGAGCGCATCCGCCTGCGCGTCGAGAGCAACCACATGACGGTGGGTGGATTCGACCGCAACGTCACGATCAGTGTGGGCGCCGCGCAGCGGATGCCCGGCATCGACGATCTCGATCACCTGATGCGGCTCGCCGACGAGGCGGTCTACGTCTCGAAGAGCAACGGCCGCAACCAGGTCAATTCGGTGCAGTCCTCGACGCAGGCCCGTTCGGCCTGACGGCGGGGATCTGGGGTGGGAGCCCGGGAAGGGGCTCGGGCGAGGTCCACGTCCATGCGCGGGCGTGGGCCTCGTCCTCTTACCTCGGCTTCGTTGACGCGTACGGTGTCGGACACCGTACGCGTCAACAGCGACCTCCTCGACACCCTCAATGGGCATCACGATCCGACTGGAGGGCGAGAACGGCGACGTGCGCGCGTCGATCGAAGACCCGACCAACGTGCTCCACCGACTTCTGCCCGAGTGCGGTGACATGCGCTTCCACTGCCTGCAGTACGTCGATCGGTATGGCGACACGGTCTTCAACCGGCCTCAGGCGCCGCGGCTGATCGAGGAGCTGGGATGGCTCGTCCTCGACAGAACGCGCGCCGAGGACGTGCGTGTCGTCGAGGGGATACGTGCTCTTGCCGAGCGCGTACGAGACAACGTCCACCTGTACCTTCGCTTCTACGGCGACTGATGCGCCTGTTCGGTTGACGGGTACGGTGTCAGACACGGATCCGACGCGCCGCGAATCCTGAGGCTCTTTGCTACGGCACCGTGTTCTCACCGTGGCGGATCCCTTGTCTGACACCGTACCCGTCAACGGCCCTGTAGAGTCCGCGCATGAACGTGCGCGGCTGGCTCGAACGCAACGGACTCGGCACTCGCGAAGCGCGCGCGTGGGCGAGCTACGACTGGGCCAACTCGGCCATGATCACCGTCGTCGTCACGGCGGTCTTCCCGGTCTTCTACAGCACGTCGCTCGCCGAAGGGGTCGAGCCGGCCAAGGCGAAGAGCGCGTTCCTCTACGCGACGACCGCCGCGCTGCTGCTGTCGGCCTTCCTCGGTCCCGTACTCGGCGCGCACGCCGATGCCCGCGGTCGGCGCAAGTTGCTGCTCGCGCTCTCGATGGGCGTCGGCGTGCTCGCGGTCGGCATGCTCGCGACCTGCGGCGTCGGCGACTGGCGCACGGCGCTCGTCGCGTTCGGCGTCGCGAACCTCGGCGCGACCGTGAGCTTCGTCTTCTACGACTCACTGCTCCCGTTCGTCGGCAAGCCGCACGAGCTCGACCGCATCTCGACCGCGGCGTACGGCATCGGCTACCTCGGTGGGGGACTCGCGCTGCTCGTGTGTGCGACGCTCATCGCGCAGCCTGAGCTCATCGGCCTCACGAGCGGCATCGCCGCCGTGCGCACGTCGTTCGTGATCGTGGCGCTGTGGTGGCTCGTGTTCTCGATCCCGTTGTTGCGCGGCGTGCCCGAACCGCCTCCGGCCGCACCCGTCAGCGGAGCGCCACTCGGCGCGTTCCGACAACTCGCGTCGACCTTCCGCGTGCTGCGCGCACACCCGCAGGCGCTGCTCGTCCTGGTCGCGTTCCTCGTCTACAACGACGGCATCGTCACGATCATCCGCATGGCCGGGATGTTCGCGGAGGAGCGCGGCCTCGAGCCCGCCTTCATCCTGAAGGTGCTCCTGCTCGTTCAGTTCGTGGCGCTGCCGGCCGCGTTCGCCTACGGCGCTCTCGCGCGCCGGTTCGGCACCAAACGCGCGGTCCTGGCGGGGGTCGCGGGCTACGCCGGCATCACGGTGCTGGCGGGCTGGATGAGCAGCGAGCGCGACTTCGTGATCCTCGCCCTGTGCGTGGCCCTGGTGCAGGGCGGCGTGCAGGCGCTGTCGCGCTCGATGTTCGCCTCGCTCGTGCCGCCCGAGCGCTCGGCCGAGTTCTTCGGCCTGTTCGGCGTGGCCGAGAAGTTCGCGAGCATCCTCGGCCCGCTCGTCCTGGCCGTCGCGACCCAGGCGACCGGCAACAGTCCGTGGACCGTGCTCGTCCTGTTGCCGTTCTTCCTGATCGGCGGCGTGCTCCTTGCGCGCGTCGACCTCGAACGCGGCCGCGCCGCCATCGCCCGACCGACGGACGGCGCCTGACCGCGTTGCTGGGGCCTCGGCTCGGTCCGAATGTGCGGCCCCGCGCACCGAAGTCGTGTGCCGAAGCGGCTCCGCCGACGTCCGTCGACGATGCGCCGCAGATTTGCCGACTCCTCGCAAAGATGCGGCGCCCGTTGTCGTATCCCCCCCCGACGAGAAGTCGAAGGGCGCACCGCCTCCGCGGTCTGGATGGGGAACTGGGTTGAGCGGAGGTTGGTGCGCCCGCTTTTCGTTTCCAGGGTCGTCGCCGACGAAACGACGGCGCGAAACGACGCACGTCGCGACCGCACGTCGCGACAGCACCGCCTCGCGGCACCGAAAGTAGGTGGCGCCCTTCGTCAGCGAAAGTCGGTGAACGCCCGCGGGCCCCGCGCAACAGCCGTTGCGCGGGGCCCGCGGTGCGTTTGGAGCCGCTGGCGCGGCCCGCATCAGCGCGGCACCGGCACCGACGTGCCCATGCCCGGCCCGTAGACGAGCGCGTTCGAGAGCAGTCGCGCCGTTCCAAGCGTGTATCCACGGAACGTCGGATCATCGGCGAATGCGATGACCTGGCCGCGCCCGACCGATTCGACGGCGAGGTAGCTCGACAGGCGCACGCGCTCCGCCGCTTCGGGCCACAGCAGCCCCGACAATCTCAAGGCGGGCGTGTCGGCGAAACGCACCGGGCTGTCGCCCTTCGTCAACCACGCGGACGATCCGCTGAAGAAGACCGGCAGTTCTTCGCCCGTTCCGGCGCACAGCCAGTGTTCGGCGTCGGCCAGGCCGCGCAGCAGGACACCGGCGGGGGCGAAGCGCCGCATCCAGCCGTCGCGCTCCTCGCCGCCCTTCAGCGCCTTGCCGTCTTCACTGTCGAAATCGTCGCCCGCCGGTGCGAGCGTCCCGGCCCACAACGCGGCCGAGTCGATCGCGACGCCGCCCGCTCCGAGCGCGCGCTTCGCCGCGGCGCGGTACTCGGCCAGGTCCTCGAGCGCCGAGCCGTGCTCGACCAGCTCCATGAGGCCGTCCTCGCCCGTCACGCCGCGCACCGCGCTGCCGATCGCGATCAACGTGCCGCCCGCGCGCACCCAATCGGCCAGCGCCCCGCCGCGCAGCTCGCCGGCCATGCCCGACGGCGCGAGGATCACGTTGTAGCGGCGCAGATCGCCCGACAGGCCGTCGAGGATCGAGTGCGGCATGCCCAGGCGCACGTCGAGGTGGTGCCACAGGTGCCCGAACTCCGTCGTCGACGCGGGCGAGTTGCCGAGGATCGCGACGCGCGGCCGCTCGAGCAACGTGAAGTGCTGGCCGCCGAGGTCCGGGCCCTCGTCGGGCGAGCGCCCCGTCCCGAGCGCGTGCACACGCACGTCCGCCCAACGGCCCGCGTCGTCGACGAGTCGCGCGACCGACGGCCCGTTCTCGTGCGCGCGCACGAGCAGGCTGAAGCGCGCGAACGAACGACCGTTGGCCGTGAACGGCTCGTCGCCCAGGTGCACCTGCACACCGAGTTCGAGCGCGCGCGCCGCGAACACGACCGCGCGATCGCTCGCGCCGTCGACGACCCACGCATAGGCCTCGCGCGCCCCGCCGCGATCGGTCGCGTTCTCGCCGTCGATCGGCGCCTCGCCGGTCGCGATGTCGCTCGCGGCGCCCCAGTAGCAATCGAGGTCGAGCGCCATGCCGACGTTCCACGCCGTGATGTCGTAGATGAAGCCGTTGCCCGTGCGTTCGAGTTCGCGCCGCTCCTTCGCCAGGAAGTCGTCCGGCATGCGCGGGTCGAAGTCGAAGTAGGCGTGCACGAGGCGACCGGCCCGTTGCTTCGGCGAGATCACGAGCGCACCGGCCGGCAGCGCGAGCGATTCGTGCGCCACACCGAGTCGACTCGTCGCGTTCGTGAGCGTGCCCGACGCCGCGAACGTGTAGGCCACGCCTTGCCCGTCGAGGATGTCGCGCAGCACGGCGAGGCGCTCCGGCTTGTCGCCGGGGAACACGACGAAGACCTGTTCACTCGACTCGTCGAGGCCCGCGATCGTCTCCGCGCGCTGGCGCAAGAAGTCGGCCAGGATGCCCGCGCGCCGACGGTGCGCGGTGGCGAGGTTCGCGGTGCTGCTCACGACCTGTGTGTGCACAGACTCGCGGTAGCTGACGATCTCACCGGACGCGCGCCGCACCGGTTGGCCGAGCGTGCGGCCCTTCTCGTACAGGAGTCCGATCGCGCCGTTCAGCGACGCCCACGCATCCGAGTAGCCCGGATACCACGCGTCGGCCCACTCGCGTGTGTAGTAGCCCCACTGGTAGCGATCGAAGGCCTTCGCTTGATCGTCGGCGAACTCCTTCTGCCAGTCGCCGAGCTTGGGCGGCAGTTGCGGATGGTGCGCGGCCGCCTGCGGATAGAAGAGGAACGTGTCGAGCGGCCCCATCTCGTGACCGTCGACGAGCACCTGCGGCTCGAACACTCGCTGCGCTCGCCAACGACCGCGCGTCTCCGGCGCGACGCCCGCGACCCAGTCGCGATTCATGTCGACGAGGTAGTGGTTGCCGCGGCCGTGCGGCCAACGACCGCGCTGCATCGACGCATGGTCCATGTTCGTGACGTAGCCCGACATCTGCACGAGCTGCGTGCGGATGCGTTCGCGTCCGTCGGGGTTCAGACACGGATCGATCACGATCACCATGTCGTCGAGCAGCGCCGTCACGTCGGGACTCGTGCCCGCACACAGGTGCCAACCCATGACGAGTGCAGCGTCGGTGGCCGACGGCTCGTCGCCGTGGATGCCGTACCCGAGCCACACGACGATCGGCTTCTCCGCGGCGAACGACTCGTCGGCGGACGCGTCGCGCTCCTTCGGCACGTCGCCTTCGAAGCGCGACGCGAGCCACGATTCGAGACGCGCATGGTTCTCCGGCGACGTGATCACCGCGTACACGAGTTGGCGGCCTTCGTGCGTGCGGCCGTACGGGAACAGCTTCATGCGCTCCGACGCGCTGTCCCACAGGCGGTAGGCGGCGAGCACCTCGTCGTGGCTCGCCACGCGACTGCCCGCGGGCACACCGAGGATCGTGTCGGGCGACGGCAGCGCGCTGTCGTGCTGCGAGTCGGGGAAGAACGGCTCGTCCCACGACAACGCGGGCGACCACGCGGGATCACCGAGAGGGATCGGCGTGCTCGAACGTTCGCGCGGCGACGGCAGCGCGGGCGCGGTCTCGGCCTCCTGACTGCGATCCTGTTGTGCGAGCGCCGGCGCCGCTGCGAGGAGCGTGGCGGCGAAGAGCGACACGGAAGCGAAAGCGATTCTCTGCACGGAAGCGTGAGCGATTCTCTGCATGGTCGAGCGGGCCGAAGGGTCGGACGCGCGCCATTCGTTGGTACGAACGCGCGTCGTGTTCGGATGTCGGAAAGCACACGCGCGACGCGTGTGCCGTTGATTCACTTCGTGCGCGACACGTGGGGCGCGAGGCTCGCGCGCAACTCGCGTGCGATGCGCACCGCGCGCGCCGCGTCGGCGTCGAGCACCGTCACGTGGCCCATCTTGCGGCCCGGGCGTGCGACGCGTTTGCCGTACAGATGGAGGTGCGCGTTCGGCGTGGCGAGCACGCGCGTCCAGTCGGGTTCGCCGCTCGACCACAGATCGCCGAGCAGGTTCACCATCGCCACGGGCGAGCGCAGCGACGTGTCGCCGAGCGGCAGACCGCACACCGCGCGCACGTGTTGTTCGAACTGGCTCGTGACACACGACTCGAGCGTGTGGTGCCCCGAGTTGTGCGGCCGCGGCGCGAGTTCGTTCACGATCAGGTCCTCGCCCACCAGGAACATCTCGACCGTCACGAGGCCGACGACGTCCAGTGCTTCCGCGATCGCGATCGCCATGGCGCGCGCGCGGCGTTCGACGTCGGCCGAGAAACCCGACGGCGCACACGTCACGTCGAGCACGTGTTTGGCGTGGTCGTTGCGCGTGATCGGGAACGTCGCGTGCGAGCCGTCCGGGCCGCGCGCGGTGACGACCGAGAGTTCGGCGTCGAACGGAACGAAGCGTTCGAGCACGACACGCGGCGCTCCGATCGCATCGAAGACGCGGCGCGCGTCGTCGGGCGACTCGACGCGCGACTGGCCCTTGCCGTCGTAGCCGAGTTCGACGGCCTTCGCGACGGCCGGTGTGCCGAGAGCTTCCGCGGCTTCTTCGAGTTCCTGCGCCGACGACGCGAAGCGGTGCGCGACGACCGGGAAGCCGCTCTTCGCCAGGAAGTTCTTCTCGAGCTCGCGGTGGCGACAGGTCGCGAGCACGGCCGGCGACGGCCGCACCGGCACGAGTTGCGCGAGGCGCTCGAGCCCGGACGCGGGCACGTTCTCGAACTCGAACGTGACGACGTCGCAGCCGCGTGCGAGTTCTTCGAGTGCCTGTGCGTCGTCGTAGCGCGCTGCGATGTGTCGATCGGCGGCGCCGGCCGCCGGGCACTCGCGCTCCGGATCGAGCACCCACACGCGGTAGCCGAGCGGCCGCGCCGCCAGCGCCGTCATGAGCCCGAGTTGGCCGCCGCCGACGATGCCGATCGTCGCGCCGGGCAGGATCGCACCGGCGTGGTCACTCCGCGAAGCGCTCACAGTTCGGTCTCGAGCACGCGCTTCGTCTGCGCGGCGCGGAAGGCCAACAAACGCGCGCGCAGATCCGGCCGCGAAAGCGCGAGGATCGACGTCGCGAGCAGTGCCGCGTTCGTCGCGCCCGCCGGCCCGATCGCGAGCGTGCCGACCGGCACACCGGCGGGCATCTGCACGATCGACAGCAGCGAGTCGACGCCCGCCAGCACTTTGCTCTTCACCGGCACACCGAGTACGGGCAGGTGCGTCTTCGCCGCCGCCATGCCGGGCAGGTGCGCCGCGCCGCCCGCGCCCGCGATGATGACTTCGAGGCCGCGCTCCGCCGCGCTCGCGCAGTACTCGAACAGCAGGTCCGGCGTGCGGTGCGCGCTGACGACGCGCTTCTCGTAGGGCACGCCGAGTTCGTCGAGTTGGCGCGCGGCGTGCTCCATCGTCTCCCAGTCCGACGCGCTGCCCATGACGATGCCGACGAGCGGGCGCGTGGAGCTGGGTTGCATCGAGGCCATGGCGGGTTTCGCGGCGGGCGCGGCAGTGTACGGAGCGACGCCGCGTGGGCGAGCGCGCCGCTCCCGCTATCCTCCGCACGCGATGACTGAAAAGGACCGCGATGCCGCCGCTGCCGTTCCGGCGCCCCTCCTCCAGCATCCCGTCCTCCTGCTCGTGTGCGGCTTGCCCGCGAGCGGCAAGAGCTGGCTGGCCGAGCACCTCGCCGGACCGCTCGACGCGGCGCTCTTCCAGAGCGACGTCCGCCGCCGCGAGCTGTTCGCGGTGCCCACCGGCGTGCACTGGCGCGGGCCCTACGACCAGGGCATGTACAGCCCCGAGGCGAAGCAGCGCATCTACGACTCGCTCCTCGCCGACGCGCGCAAGGAACTGCTCCGCAAGCGGCGCGTGCTCGTCGACGGCAGCTTCGTGCAGCGCCGCTGGCGCGCGCCGTTCGCGGCGCTCGCGCGTGAACTCGGGGTGCCGTTCCTGTTCGTCGAGGTCACGGCCGGCGAGGCGTTGGTGAAGGAGCGGCTGGCGCAGCGCGCCAAGGATCCGAACCAACCGTCGGATGCGGACTGGAACGTCTACGTGAAGCTGGCCGCGCAGCGCGAGCCGTTCGACGACGTGCCCGCGCATGCGCACCTCGTGATCGAGAGTGGGGAGCCGCTCGGAGCGTCGATCGCGAGTATCGCGACCGCGCTCGCGGGCCGTTGACGCGTACGGTGCCTGGCACCGTACGCGTCAACCGAACGCGCTCAACGCTCGCCCAACTGCGCCAGGATCGCGGTGCGCTCTTCGGCGGTCAGCGTGCTCGCGTGTTCGGCGAGCAACGCATCGAACGCCGCCTTCTCCTCCGGTGTCCACGGGCAACCGAGGTTCTTGCCGTCGACGTCGCTCGTCGCGAGGACGCTGCCGTCCGCGGCCACCAGGCAGAACCACGGGATGCCGCCGGACGCGTCCTTGCGGTAGCGCTCCATGACCGCCTTTCCATCCGTGTTGCGCTCGACGTCGATCTTCGCGAAGTGCACCGCCTTGCCGAGCACCGGCGCGACCTCCGGCGAGCGCGCCCAGTCCTCCAGACGATGGCACCAACCGCACCACGGCGCGCCGAAGCTCAGCATCACGATGCGGTTCGACGTCTTCGCTTCGGCGAGCGCGGCGTCGAGCAGCGCCTGTGCGGCGCGCGGCTCCGCCTCGTAGACGTCGAGGAACGCGAGCAACTTGGCCGGCGCGTGGCGCAGTCCGTCGCCCGTGTCCGCGCACTCGAACGGCACGGACGAGGAGTTCACCAGCACGCTGCCGTCCTCCGCGAGGATCGTCAGGTACGGCACGCCCGCGCCTTCGAAACCCGCGCCGAGTTTCTCCGCCAGGTCCATGTGTTTGTCGAACTGACCGATGTCGACGTGCACGACCTCGTATTCGTACAGCAGTTCGCGCGCGAGTCCGCGGTCGCCCGTGAACGCGTCGTTCAGCCAGTGGCACCAACCGCACCACTCCGCGCCCCATTGCACGAGCACCCGCTTGCCGTCGAGCTTGGCGCGCGCGAGCGCCGCGTCGATCTGCGCCGAGCCGTCGGCCGCTTCGTCGTACAGGTCGCGGCGCGCCTTCTCGCCTTCTTCCTCTTGTGCGTGCGAGGTGCGAGCGTCGAGAGCGAACGGAACGAGTGCGACGAACAGAGTCGCGAGTGCGGCGGCGATCTTCATGCCCGCCAATCTACGGGCACGAGCACCTTACCCGTCAACCGAGCTTGCGCGCGAGCTCCGTCGAACCGCCGACCAAGGCTCCATCGATCACCACGATCGGCACCGTCGGATGGCCCCACTTCTGCTTCGCCTTCGCGAGGCCGATCGGATCGCCGTCCATGACGTGCTCCTCGAAGGCCAAGCCGCGCGCGCGCAAGAGGTCCTTCGCACGCACGCAGTACGGGCAGGTCGACGTCGTCCACAGTTCGATCTTCATGTTCAGCCTCGAGAGCGCGATCAACCGCGCGTCGTCACCGTGCGCGGCAGCGCAGCCAGTTCTTCGATCTCGCGTGCCAGATCGTCGCGTTCGGCGCGCAGCTTCGCCACCAGATCGCCCGAGAGCACGAAGCGCACGAACACGAACACCTCGCGCCACAACCAGCGCTGCCGCCGGAAGCCGTGCAGCGCGAGCAGCCCGATCGGCGGCGCGATCACGAACAGGAGCGCCGCGCGCAGCGGCTCGTCGAGCCCGAACGCGACCAACGCACACACGGCGACGTGCCACAGCGGCACGAGCACGAAGCTCGCGAGCGCCTTGTACGTGCCGTAGAGATCCGGCTTGTGCACCGCGCGTTGCCCGATCAGGTGCATCGCGAGCGTCGGCACGCCCCACCACACCAGAGCGAGCGCGAGCAGCGGCAGGAACACACACAGCTCCAGCGCGATGCGCGCGCCGAAGCCGAGCACACGCCGCGCGTCGTACTGCAACTCGAGGTGATCGACACGCGCGCCGAGCGGCCGCAGGCACGCCGCGAACGCCGCGAGCCGCCCGCGCAAGCGCTCGATGCGCGCCGGGTCCGCTTGGCGCAGGTCCGAGGCGGCCTCGGCGAACGTCGCGAGCCGCTCCACGCGCTCCGCGCCGCGCGCCGGTTGCCAAATGCGTTCGGCGAGCTCGAGAATGCGCCGGTCCTCGTGCACGCTGACCTCGATCGTGACGCTCTTCAGCGCCTGTTCGATGCGCGCCGTCAGCGCGAGCACCGCCGCGCGGTCTGCGGCGCCGTCCGGCGTGCGGAAGTCGGCGACGTCGATCGGCGGATGGGAGAGGAGCGTCGCGCGCGAACCGAAGCGCTTCTTGCGCTCGTACACGATGCCGACCGGCACGATCTTCACCTCGCCCGCGACGCGCGGATCGACGCCCAGCGCCATGCGCGCCGCGCCGGTCTTCAGCGGCTGCAGGCCGGGCTCGTCGTGGCTCTTGCCCTCGGGGAAGAGCACGACCACGCGCTCCTTCACGAGCGCCTCGCCGACCGCCGCGAACGTCTTCGCGTTCTGCGTCGTGTCCGCACCGTCCTGCGCGCGGTAGACCGGCACGATGTGCATCGCGCGGAACAGCGCGCCGAAGAGCGGCATGCGCAGCAGCGGCTCCTTGCCGAGGAAGACCAGCTCGCGCTCGGCGAAGTGCAACATCGCGGCCGGGTCGAGCAACCCGTTCACGTGGTTCGCGACGACGATGACCGGACCGCTCGACGGCAACGTGGGACCGAGGCGCGTGAAGCGGTAGTAGAGCTTCGACAGCCGCCGGAAGAAGCCCATCAGGAGCACTTTCAAGGGCGGCGAGGGTAACCTCCGCGCGCCATGGTCACGAAGGTCGTGCGAGAGCGCGTGCTCGAGTTGCAGCGCCTGCTCGCGGAGTACTCGCGGCTCTACCACGTCGAGGGCGTGTCGCAGGTCTCGGACGTGGAGTACGACCGTTTGTACGCGGAGCTCGTCGCGCTCGAGGAGCAGCATCCCGAACTCGCGACCGAGTCGAGCCCCACGCGCCGCGTCGGCGCGCCGCTGCCCGACGGCCAAGGTCTCGCGCGCGTCGCCCACGAGGTCCCGATGCTGTCGATCGACAGCCTCTTCGCGCGCGAGGAAGTGGTCGACTTCGAGGAGCACATCGGGCGCTTCCTGCGCTTCGACGAGGCGCAGCTCGAGCAACTCGCGTGGGTCGTCGAGCCCAAGTTCGACGGCGTCAGTGCGTCGCTCCTCTTCGAACACGGCCGCCTCGTGCGCGGCCTCACACGCGGCGACGGCGAGGTGGGGGAGGACGTGACGGCGAACCTGCGCACGGTGCGCAACCTGCCGGTCGTTCTCGACAGCGGCGCGGAGCGGCCGCCTGCGCTGCTCGAAGTGCGCGGCGAGGTGCTCATGCGTCGCGACGCGTTCGCGCGATTGAACGAGCGGCGCACGGCGCGCGGCGAGTCGTTGCTCGCCAATCCGCGCAACGCGACGTCGGGCGCGGTGCGTCGCAACGACCCGGCCGAAGTCGCCCGCTATCCGTTGCAGTTCTTCCCGTACGGCGTGACGCGCTGCGAGGGGCGCGAGTTCGCGACGCACACCGAAGTCATGGAGACGCTGGCGCGTTTCGGCTTCGAGAGCAGCGGGTTGGCCGAGCGCGTCGTCGGCCGCGACGCGTGTTTCGACTACCACGATCGACTCGAGGCGCGGCGCTTCGAGGTGCCGTACGACATGGACGGCGTCGTGGCGAAGCTCGACGATCTCGCGTTGCGAGAGCGGCTCGGGCGCAAGACGCGCTCGACGCGCTGGCAGTACGCGTTCAAGTTCGCGGCGCTCGAAGCGGTCAGCACGTTGCGTGCGATCGAAGTGCAAGTCGGCGCGAACGGCCGCCTGACGCCGCGCGCGCACCTCGCACCGGTCGAGGTCGGCGGCGTGGTCGTGCGCCACGCGACGTTGCACAACGCGGACAACGTCGCGGCGCTCGGCGTGAAGATCGGCGATCGTGTGTTCGTGCGCCGCGCGGGCGACGTCATCCCGCAGGTCGACGGGCTGTCGCGCGCGGCCGAAGGCGACGCACCCGCCGACTGGGACGCGTCGCTGCCCGAGTCGTTGCGCGCCGAGAACGGCGACGTGCGCAGCGGCGTCGCACACGGCTGGCGCGCGGAATTCTCGATGCCGCGGACTTGTCCGGCCTGCGGCGCCGCGGTCGTGCAGGAAGGCAAGTTCTACCGCTGTCCGAACCGCTTCGAGTGTCCGCCGCAGATCGTCGGGCGACTCGAAATGCTGTGCAGTCGGCCGGCCTTCGACATCGATCGCCTCGGGCCCAAGCTGATCGAACAACTCATCGCCGCCGATCTCGTTCACACGCCCGCCGACGTCTTCCATCTGCGGCGCGACGATCTCCTCGCGCTCGAGCGCTGGGGCGAGAAGTCCGCGGACAACCTGCTCGCCCAACTCGAACAGCGCCGCCGCATCGCGTTCGATCGTTTCCTCGTCGCACTCGCGATCGACGACGTCGGACCGTCGACCGCGAAGCTGCTCGCGCGCCAGTTCGGTGATCTCGCCGCGCTGCGCGCCGCCGAGGACGATCAGTTCCTCGCCATCGACGGCATCGGCGAGAAGGTCGTGCAGAAGCTGCGCGCGTGGTTCGACGAGCCGCGGAACCTCGCGCTGATCGAACGCCTCCTTGCGGGCGGCGTGACGGTGGAGCCGCTCGCGGCGCCCGTCGCGGGCGGCCCGCTCGAAGGCAAGAGCGTCGTCATCACGGGCACGTTCGCCACGTGGTCGCGCACCGAGACGAAGACGATCGTCGAGGGGCTCGGCGGCCGTGTGGCATCTTCGGTCAGCGCGAAGACCGACTTCCTCGTGTGCGGCGAGAAGCCCGGCTCCAAACTCACGAAGGCCAAGGAGCTGGGCGTGCGTGTGCTCGACGAAGTCGCATTCGCTGCCCTCGTGAACACGGGTGAGTTGCCGCCCGCCGCCCCCGCGGGCGCCGAGGCGAAGTAGCATCGAGCGTGTCACCTGCGCCGCGCACGTCGCGCCGCGCGGAGCCGCCCCCCGCGCCCCCCCGTGCACTCCCTCGTGCACACCACGTTCATGCGCCTCGTTCACGCCCTCGTTCCGCTCCTCCTCACGGCCGCCGCGACGGACGCCGCGGCCCAAGTGACCCTCACACGCACGGGCGGAACGCTCGGCGGGCCGTTGCAGCACACGATCACGGGCGGCCAGCCGTTCGACGCCTACGTGTGGATCCCGTCGGGCAATACGGGCCCCACGGCGCTCAACCTGTTCGACCCGCTCGACGCGCGTTCGCTGGACGTCGGCCTCGACCTGTTCTCGTTCGTCGCGTTCGGCGTCCTCTCGCCGACCGGCGACGCGACGCTGACGCAGAACCTCGGCCTCAATCCGAGCCTCGCTGGTCTCACGATCCACGCGCAGGCCGTGACCCTGCCCGGTGTGACGACGACCGTCGACGCGATCAGTAACCGCGTCGCGTTCCGCCTCGGCCTGTCGGGCAACTCGGTGAACACGGTCGTGGACGTGCCGCTCGGCATCAGCGGCCACACCGCGACGTCGCTGCCCGGTGGCGACGTGCTGCTGATCGGCGGCGAGGCGCGCGACGTGAGCGGCTCCGTCGTCTCGAGCAACCAGATCGTGCGCTACCGCCACCAGACGGGCGAGTTCGACGTGCTGCCGGGCACACTCACGACCGGACGTGTGGCGCACACCGCGACGCTCCTCACGGACGGTTCGGTCCTGGTCGTCGGCGGCACCGACGGCAGCGGCAACGTGCTCAGCGCGTGCGAGCGCATCGACCCGTTCACCGGCGCGTCCTCCGCGGTGCCGTCGCTCGACACGCCGCGTGTGCTGCACACGGCCGTGCTCCTGAACGACGGGCGCGTGTACGTCGCGTGCGGCACGTCGACGCTCGACTTCAGCGATCCGACGGCGGCGCTGCTCGCGATCACGAACACGACGCGCCTCTACAATCCGATCACGAACACCTGGAGCAACGGCACGAACGTCCCCGGCGCGCGCATCGGCCACAACGCGACGAAACTCGGGAGCGGTGGTGTGCTCGTCAGCGGCGGCCTCACGTACATCGTGTTCCTCGGCTTCCCGATCCCGTCGTTCACCGGAGCGAGCTGCCTGTTCGACGGCACGAACCACACGGTCACGGGCTCGTTCGCGAACGGCCGCGCGTTCCATGCCCAGGCCCTGATGTCCGACGGTCGCGTGCTGCTCGCGGGCGGCGCCGACGGCGACATCCTGAACCTCGCGTTCACGACGCGGAACGACGCGCGCATCTTCAATCCGGCGTCGGGCACCTGGTCGAACACGAACCCGATCGCGCAGGCCCGCGCCTATGGTCAGCTCGTGCGCGTCCCGGGCGACCGCATGGTGCTGCTCGGCGGTCTCGCGACGGTGGATTCGACGACGACGAGCGGCAACCCCGCCAACGTGATCGAGGTCTTCACTCAAGGCTCGAGCTCGTGGGCCTCGCCGTCGAACCAGCTCCTGCCGCGCCCGATCGGCGCCGTGGCGGTGACCGACTCGCAGACGTTCCCACGCATCCTCACCACGGGCGAGGCGCTGCTGCCGGTCGGTTCGCCGGTCGACTTCACCGCCGAGCTGTTCGTGCCCTGAGGCGGTCGCGGCTCGCGTCGGTGACTCGCGGAGCCGTGCGCCCGCGGGAACCGCGCGCCTCACTGGACTAGTATGCGCGCCCGTGCCGATGTCCTCGGTGCGGGCGCGCTTCCATGACGCACGAGCACGACCAACACGAGGGCAGCGGCGCCGGTGCGAGCGGCGCGGATCCGGAGCCGCACGAGATCCAAGGCCAGGACGTGCGGGCGCTCGTCGAACGTGCGAAGAGCGGCGACGCGGCGGCGCTCAACGATCTGTTCGCGCGCTACCAGAACCTGCTGGTCGACGTCGCGCGCCGGCGCCTCGGTTCGAAGCTGCGCGCGAAGCTCGAACCCGACGACCTCGCGCAGACGACGTTCCGCGAGGCGACGCGCGACTTCGGGCAGTACAGCTATCAGGGCGAGGACAGCCTGCTGCGCTGGCTGATCCAGATCCTCCACAACAAGATCAAGGACAAGGCCGACTACTTCTCGGCGCGTAAACGCGAGAGTTCGCGCGAGCGCACGATGGAGGTCGGCACGGGCGACGAAGCGCGCACGCTCGACTTCGCCGCGCACGACCTGTCCGTCACGCGTCAGGTCTCGCGCGAAGAGGAGTTCGAGATCCTGCGCAAGGGCCTCGAACGGCTCTCACCGGACCATCGCGCCGCGATCACGCTCGTCTTCTTCCAGGGCCTGCAGTTGCGCGAGGCCGGAGAGCGCATGGGCGGTCGCACCGAGGACGCCGTGCGCATGCTGCTGCGGCGCGCCGAGGAGCGTCTGCGCGACATCGTGGCGGGGCGCCTCGAAGAGTCGACCGGCGACGACGCCTGATCGGGGCCTACGCGCGGCGCAGGTCGGCAGCATCCGCGGCGCTGTGCCCGTCGCGAGTCCTCCGTGGCGCGCCATCGATGGCGCATCGTCCGCGGCACTCCGTCTGGCCGGATCCGCGCCTTGCATCGCGTCGGGCCGCTGCTACCATCCCCGCCCTCGCGGCTCGGAAACGGCGCCGCGAGCCACTCCGGGCCATTAACTCAATTGGCAGAGTGCCATGTTCACAGCGTGGAAGTTGCTGGTTCGAGTCCAGCATGGCCCACCAGACCCCTGCTCGCGTGACCCGCGGGCAGGGGTCTGGTTCGTTTGACGCGTACGGTGCCAGGCACCCTGTCGCCAGATCCGGCACTTCGCCCCGGACGATGAGAAGGCCGCAGCCGCGCGAAGCGCGGCTGCGG
>JBIKNC010000282.1:0-5190 GCA_044358925.1 Planctomycetota bacterium
GGCGACGTGAACATGCGCGCCGGCGACTTCCAACGCGCCGAGGCGGGTTCCGTGCATCCCGTTCAGTCGACGGATGGCGGCTGCCTGCTGCTGATCACGTCATCGCTCGACGACGAGCTCCTGGAGAGCTGAACGCGGCGCCTCAAGCGGCGCGTTCACGGCGGGGTGTGCCGCAGCAACGTTGCACACGGCAGCGTTGCAGCGCCGGTGCCCGCCGGACGCGGATGCGCTTCGTCGTCAGCCGCGCACGCTCTGCGCGTGCGCGTTACCATCGCCACGCCCGAGTTGGATGCGCAGTCTCTCCAGCTGCGAGCGTGCCGCGCGGGTCCAAGCCCGATGCTCGCATCCATTCTCCTCTGGTTGGCACCTTGGTTCGGTTGGCAGCACGACTCGTTCGCTGCGCTCTTCGAAGAGGCGCTCGCGCGGCATGCCGAGAGCGGCGACTGGAGTGAACTGGCGCACATCGTCGTGCAAGCGCACGAGCTGGACCGCAGCGATCTCCTGAAACGCGCACAAGGCCAGCTCCACGGTCCGGCCGACGTCTGGCTCGCCAATGCCGTCGGCGTGCTCCGCGCCGACGGTGCCGATGCCTCGGTGCCCGACGAAGACTGGACTTGGACGATGCTCGAAGTGGTGGGCACGGCGATCGAGATCGGGCGCATCGAAGTCGCACGCGAGTTCAACGCGCTCGCACGACGCCGCGAGTCGATCGTCGACCCCCAAGCGTTCCTCGCGGCGCTCTACGAGGGCAAGATCGCCGAGCACGACCTCGATCTGACGTCGGTGGTGGAGGCCATCGACGAACTGCGCGCGATCGTGGCGCGCGATCGACTGGAGCCGTTCACACTCGAAGCGTGGGCCAGCCTCGCGAACCTCGAGTTCGCGATCGGCGACTATGCGGCGTGCGAGTCGCGGTGGGCCGATGTCGTCGCAGCCGCGGTGCGCGACGGCAACGGAGAAGCCGAGTTCATGGCGCGCGCGGATCGCTGCGACTATCACCGGCTGCGTATGCGGTACGCCGATTGGAGTGCGGACGCCGAACGGCTCGTGGAGTTGTGCGCAACTGCGGGCCTCCAGAACGTCGATGTGTCGCGCTTTCGAGCGTACTACCAACGTGCGTCCTGTCGTCGACGCCTGAAAGACCTCGACGGCGCACGAACCGACTACGACATCGCTCTGCGACACGCGAGCTCCGACCCTTCATTGCGCCGCTTCGTGGCCGCGGCTTGCGACGGCTTGGCGCTCGTGGCGCTGGAGCGCGGAGACCTCGAACGCTCGCGCGCGCTCCTCGCAGAGGCACTGATCATCGAACGGGAGCACTCGGACGCGCTGTACCTGCTCGACACACTCCAGACACTCGTCGCTCTCGAACTGAAGGTCGGCGCCGCCGATGCGGCGCGAGCGGCCGCGGACGAAGCGCGTGCCCTGCTCGAGTCGCCTGGGTTGTTCGGCGTCGGACCGCGAGCCTCCACGAGCCGCCGCGCGCGCTTCGCGTCGTGGAGCGAACTCGAGCAGGACCTGGCAGCGCTCGAACTGGCGAGCGCCGTCGACGATGCCGGTCGCGAGCGTGCCATCGTGCATGGACTCGAGGCCGTGACGCGCTGGACCGGACGCTCACTCTCGCTCTCGATCGGCGTCAGCGCGCCCAGCGCCGAGAGCTTGATCGCATCGCTGCGCGCGCACCTCGCGAACGACACGCTCTTCGTTCACTTCGCTGACGGTCGCGAATCGGTGCGCGCCTACGTGCTTGGCGACGATGTGCTCCATCTCGTGGAACTCGGATCGCGGATCGAACTCGAGGGCTCTGCTGCACGATTCCGCGAGGAAGTGCTCGAAACTGGCGCCGCGAGTCGCGTCGGTGACGTGGGGCTTCGAGCACACGCACTGTTCGCGCGCTTGCTCGAACCGATCGTCGCGCACGCGGCGCCCGACCAACGCCGCTTGCTCGTGGTCACGACCGCCGGACTCGGCACTCTGCCCTTGGAGGCGCTCGTGACGTCGGCGCCCGCAGCGGACGCGACGACTTTCGGCGAACTGGCGTTCGTCATCGATCAGTGGTCGGTCGCGATGCTTCCGAGTGCGTTGCTGGTGCCGCACCTTGGTCGAACGTCTGCGGCGGCGCCGATCGGCGACGTGCAACTGTTCGGTGATCCGACGTTCGCTCCGTTGGACGGTGCGCGCCCCGAAGCCTTGCCGTGGAGCCGCACGGAGGTGCTCAGCATCGCCGACACGCTCCTGCCCGAAACGGGAGCGGACCGGGACACGTTCGAAGGTCTGATGAGGCTGTCGCCATCCGGCTCGGCGTCGGCGGAAGCCCGAACGGCGAACGCTCTCGAGGCTGCGGTCCCCGCGTCGCGTGCGCGATCGATCACCCTGGCGTTCGAATGCGGTGTCGCCTTGCACTTGGGTGAGGCTGCGACGCCTGCCCGCGTTCTCGCGCTCGAAGGTCGTTTCGGTGCGCTGCACTTCGCGACCCACACACGGGTGACCGGCGACGATCCTTCGTCCGTCGGACTCGTCCTCGCACCCGACCCGAGCGGTGACGCGGTTCTCGACCTGGTCGAGATCCGATCCATGCGCGTTCGCGCCGATCTCGTCGTGCTCTCCGCCTGTTCGACCGCTACGGGGCCGCTCGTGCGAGGCGACGGAGCGCAGTCACTCGCGAGCGCGTTCTTCGAACTCGGTTCGCGCGCCGTTGTCGCGAGCATCTGCCCGGTCGCGGACGACGATGCCTGCCGCCTGCTCTGCGATTTCCACGCCAGGCGTCGAAGCGCTTCTTCACCCTCTCAGGCGCTGCGTGATGCGAAACTCGCGCTCCGCCGAGCGACCGAGTCGACACCGCCATCCGCACCATTGCGCTTCGGCATCGGTGGGCGCAGCTCGGCTCCGGTCGGGTTGCCGCCCGGGCATCCGCGCACCTGGGCGACGTTCGTGTACATCGGCAACTGACGTTCGACCGCCTCACGGTGAACGGAAACGCTCACGAGCGAGCTCCAACCGCGCCAGCGCTTGGGCCACAGGCACGTGAGAGCGCGGTGTACGGCGCGAGGCGTCGACTGCATCTCACGCCCTCAGACCTGCTGCGGCCACGTGGACGTCGTGCCGAGCGAGCGTTCAAGATTCAAACGCAATCGATCCGCGATCGTCCCGGTGGGCTCGATCACCGCGAACTTGGAACTCCTGTAGCGCCAGAACCGCTTGGCCCCGCCATCGGCTGCGAAACGGATGGTCGCGTACACGGAGACACGCGTGCCGACGTCGAACCGCGCTTGGTGTGGGTAGGCGAAGTCGTCGACGTGGGCGGACTTGGTACCGACCGCGAACGCCTCACGGTGGCACGCGAACATCACGCGGCGTGTGTGGCACCAGAGTGACTCCTGCGTCTCCAGCCACACGTCGGCGTACTCGAACGGCGGATGGTCGTCGCCGCTGGGAATCGCGATCGAGATCCGATCGTCGATCGGATGCACTTCGACCTTGTTCGTTCCGGCCGGACGGCGGAAGCCGATCGTCCCGCCGATCTGAGGTTGGAGGTACGTGATCCAGTCCTTCCAGTGGCCCCGTGCGCCAGAATCGACGATGGCCGGCAGCGGTTGACAGAACTCGTCGTAGACGATGCGTCGCCTCGGAACGGCATCCACTTGCGCAGCCCAGGTCGTACCGCTCGAACGCGAGGTCACGAGCGCGAGGAGGTGGAAGGGCTCGGGCCCGGACGTGAGGGCGAGGTTGCGCGCAGAACTCCATGGCAATGGTTCGTCGAACTTCTCGAACCACGGATCCGGCCACTCGCTCGGCAAGGGCAGCGGGCCCCTGTGGAGCCGGAAAGAGATGTCGAAGTTCCCGCTGACACCCTGCGGACGACTGATCGTGATGTCGAACGCGCCGGTGCCGCCGTCAGGCTCGAAGTTGCCGCTGAGTCGAGGTAGTGACATGGTGGAACATCGCCGGAGTCGCCGACGGTTCGCCGCACGATCGTCGCGCGGAAACGACTCGTGTCAGTTGGTCGGAAGGAGCTCCGCAGGGCATCCATGGTCGTTGGCGCCGACCCGGACACCTGCGCTCACCGTCCGATGGAAGAGTAGAGGCTTCAGCTGGATCGACTTCGTCGTCACCTGAGCCTCGACGATGCCCGCCGGCTCGAGCTGCGACACGTCGATGGGTGCCTTCAGCCAGTAGCGCCAGAAGAGCGTGCGACCGTTGGCGTCGACCTCCTCGGCGACGATGCACATGTGGAGTTCCTTGACGCTCAGTCGAAACACGGGAGGAGGCGGGATCGCATGACGGCCGTCCAGCATCAACGCTTCCTCGCCACTCGACCGCTGGCCGATGGAGAGTGCCGCCGTCGCGAGATGCCGATACTCCCAGGGCAACAACGGCTCGGAAGAGACCCACACCCACGCGCGCTTCACCTCCGCTTCACCGACATCAAGGAGCATGACCTTCGTCGCTTCGAGGTCGATGCGGATCCGTTCACCCGAGGCGGTGTGGGCACGTTTGAAGCCGATGGTCCCGCCGATCTGCGGCTGCGGTGCCACGAGCCCAGTGGCGTCAATCGGATGGAACGTCCAATAGGCGATCTCGCAACCTTCCCGGCTGTCGTCCTCTCGACCTGAGAACTCGGCGAAGCTCTCGACCTCCTGCCCTTCGACTTCGGTCCGGATGGCGATCAGCAGGTGGTTGATGCCGACTTCACCGTCGGCGATCCCCTCGACCTGGAATGTCACCGGCAGCGCGACCGGGTTCGGTCCGGTGACGACGTTTCCGTTGCCGAATGGCCTCGTCTCGTGGCGCTTGTCGCTGCGGACCCAATAGGCGACTTCGACTTCTGCGTCGGGGAGGGAGGGCCAACTAACGTCGACTCTGAACGTCCCTTGATCGGAGTCGTTCGCATTCCAATCGAAGTGGACGAGTGGGTAGCCGATGCGCGTTCGCACGTCTCGATCTTCGGCGGGTTCCGCGCGACCGATGTCGGCCGCGGCGCGGACATCCGGCCTCTGCTTCGACTCACCATCGATGCCGGCACAGCCGACGATGACGAGGAAGAACGGCCAAAGGGCTCGAACCGGAGCGCGAGTGGGCATGTCGTCGCAGTGGCAAGGACGCGGCGGAGCCGAGTCGGACGTTGGTGGCACGATAGCGCGGACGACGAGTGTCCGGCGGCCGACGTCAGGAGCTCCACCGAGAGTGGTG
>JBIKNC010000283.1:0-5149 GCA_044358925.1 Planctomycetota bacterium
CGACCTCGGTGACCGCGACGCACCGGTGCACATCGCGCACCGGTGCGTCGTGGTCACCGAGGTCGTCCGGCCGGCAGTTCTTGGTGCGGCACCGTACTGCCAGGTGTCTGGCACCGTACGCGTCACGGAGGCCCTCGACCGCGGCTCGGGCGTCACTCCGACGCTCGTTCGCACCGCCTTCGGAACACGTGTTTCGAGTACGATCTCGCGCGCGCGAAGGGCCGTTCTCCCACGGCTCTTCGAGCAGCTCTCCGCCGCGCATTTCCGCCGCTCCACCGACCTCCACCGACGTGGAGAAGCTGTGGATGACCGGTGGGCCTGACGGTGGAGAGTTGTGGGGGAAGCCTTGGCAAGTCCTGGACAACCCAACGCGCCCTCCACAGCCGTCCACGGGTCCGCGCCTCTCCTCCGCGAGGCCTGTGGACAACACCCCGAGTCTTCCACACGTCTCCACGAGTCTCCCACCGTCGCGCGTCCACTCCCCACGGGTGCGCGATGCTCACAACTGCCTGTTCCGTCGCCACTTGTCGCTCCGCCCTGCGTGCTTCTCCACGCCGCGCCGGGGTCCCTATGACGACGAAGAAGAAGAACAAGAGAGCACGAGAGCCCCGCGCGCGACCTGCTGACTTTCCGTTGCTGCGTTGCCTTGAAGCCCTGCCGCGAACACCCATTCGCCTGGGCTCCGCGCCGACCGCCCACCGAGCACCCACCACATGAAGCTCCTCTGCGACCACATGCGCTTGCGCGAAGGCCTCGCGCTCGTCAACGGCATCATTCCGAACAAGGCGACGCGGCCGGCGATCGAGAACGTGTTCCTCGTCGCACGCGACGGAGCACTCGAACTCGTCGGCACCGACCTCGAAGTCGCGCTGCGTCTGTCGATCACGGACGTGAAGGTGGGGGAGCCGGGCACGCTGCTCGTGCCGGGGCGCGTGACCGCCGACTTCGTGCGCGACCTCGCGGGCGACACCGTGCAGCTCGAGTCGTCCGGCGAACGCCTGGTGATCTCGTCGGGCGGCGACCGCGGTGAGCTGCCGACGCACGACCCGGAAGAGTTCCCGATCGTCGCGCGCTTCGAGGAGAAGGGCGCACTCGCCATCCAGGGCGGCACGTTCCAGAAGCTCATCGCGCGCACGGCCTTCGCCGCCGCGAAGGAGCAGGGCCGTTACGCGATGCACGGCATCCTCGTCATCGTCGAAGACGAGACGCTGCGCATGGTCGCGACCGACGGTCGCCGCCTCGCGGTGTCGTCGTGCCCGATCGCGACGGCCGGCGGACCGAGCAAGCGTGCCATCGTGCCGACCAAGGCGCTGCAGTCGTTCCAGCGCGTCATCACGGACCCGCTCGAGACCGTGCACCTGTCGTTCACCGACAACCAGCTCGGCCTGCGTACGAAGCGCGCGGAGATCTTCGCGCGCCTGATCGACGGCGAGTTCCCGCGCTACAGCGCCGTCATCCCGGCCGAGACCGCGCACCTCATGGAGGCGGACGCGGAGACGCTCGCGAAGAAGCTCAAGCTCGTCGCGAACGTGACGTCGAACGACGCGCGCGCGGTGCGCCTGTCGCTCTCGACCGGACGCGTCGTGCTCTACGGCCGTTCGGCCACGACCGGTCAGGCCACGTCGCAGATGGACGTCGACTTCAAAGGCGACGACTGCGACATCGCGTTCAATCCCGAGTTCCTGCTCGAGGGTCTGCGCAACTGCGAGTCGGACGTCGTGCGCCTCGAGTTCAACGACCGCACGAGCCCGGGCAAGTTCACGCTGGGCGAGAGCTACGTCTACGTCGTGATGCCGATCACCGTCGACATCTGAGATCGTGCAAATTTGATCGACGCTACGCGCCGAACACCACGATCTCAGGTGCTCATGGCCCAACCGCTGGCGCGGTTGATCTCGAGCTGAAAACAAAACGACGCTACGCGCGGGACACCCCGCTCTCGAGTGCTCATGGCCCAACCGCTGGCGCGGTTGATCTCGAGCTGAAAACAAAACGACGCTACGCGCGGGACACCGCGCTCTCGAGTGCTCATGGCCCAACCGCTGGCGCGGTTGGAGCAACGGACCTCGAGTCATCGACCGACGCGTCGTCGAACGAAGCCACAACCTCACCCCGTCGATGCGATCCGATCACCGAAGCTCGAACGCGAACGACGGCCGAGCGCACTCGCGCAGCGGCGTCGATGGGGACGTGCTCGCGAACATGCGGGCGCATCTTCTCGCGCGACGTGCGACACGCCGCGGCCGCACGGGCGCGAACACCGGTGACGACGGTGACGACCGCAACAGGCGGGGAGCCGTGCCGCTCTCGAGCGCCATCGCCGGCCTCTTGCGCGAGCACCGCATCGGTTCGCGCGATCCGCTCCAAGCGCTCGCTCCGCTGCTGGCCGAGGCCGCGGGCCCGCGCCTCGCCGCACACCTGCGCCCAGCGCGACTGCGCGGCCGCGAGCTGTGTGTCTACGTCGATTCGCCGAGCCTGCTCGCCGAACTCACCGCGTTCACCGGCCGCGCGATCGAACAGCGCTTCGTCGAGGCCGTGCGCGCACGCAAGTTGACCGCCGTCGACCGCCTCGTCTTCCGCCACGCCCATTGACTCCAAGGACGCGCCACACGCGCCGACTCGCTCGCGCTGCCGCCCGAGCTGCAGCAACCCGCCTCTCGAACCATGACCGACCTCCAGCAGAAGGCCAGCGACTACACCGCGGCCGCGATCACCGTTCTCGAAGGCCTCGAGGCGGTGCGCGTGCGCCCGGCCATGTACATCGGCGACACGGACGTGCGCGGTTGCCACCACCTGATCTGGGAGGTGGTCGACAACTCGATCGACGAAGCCCTGGCCGGCTTCGCGACGAAGTGCAGCGTGACGATCGAGCCCGACGGCAGTATCACCGTGCTCGACGACGGCCGCGGCATCCCGGTCGGCATCCACGCGAAGGAGAAGAAGCCGGCCGTCGAGGTCGTGCTGACGAAGCTGCACGCGGGCGGCAAGTTCGACTCGGGCGCGTACAAGGTCTCGGGTGGTTTGCACGGCGTCGGTGTGTCGTGTGTGAACGCGCTGTCGGAGTGGCTCGAAGTGCGCGTCTTCCAGAACGGGAAGATCCACCAGATGCGCTTCGAGCGCGGCGTCAAGGCGACCGAGCTCGCCGTCGTCGGCACGAGCGACTTCCGCGGGACCGAAGTGCGCTTCAAACCCGACCCGACGATCTTCTCGACGACCGAATACGAGTGGGAGCGCATCTCCCGCCGCTTGCGCGACACGGCCTACCTGATGGGCTCGCGCAACATCCGCATCGACCTCACGGACAACCGCACCGGTCAGTCGGAGGTCTACCACTTCCCGCAAGGCCTGACGGCCTTCGTGCAGTACCTCAACAAGAGTCGCGACGCGATCCATCCGGACGTCATCCACTTCACGCGCGAAGTGCCGCTGCCGAGCGACCCGAAGCAGATCTACACGATCGAGGTCGCGCTCCAGTACACGGACGCCTACCAGGAGACGATCGCCAGCTACGTCAACAACATCAACACGCACGGCGGCGGCACGCACCTCGCCGGTCTGCGCGCGGGTTTGACGAGCACGCTGAACAAGTACGGCGCGGCGTCGAAGATGTTCAAGGACGACAAGGTCCCGACCGGCGACGACTTCCGTGAGGGACTCACGGCGATCGTGTCGCTGTACATCCCCGATCCGCAGTTCGAAGGTCAGACGAAGGACAAACTCGGCAACCGCGAAGCGCAGGGCATCGTGACGTCGGTGGTGAGCGAAGCGCTCGGCACCTACCTCGAAGAGAACCCCGCGTCGGCGAAGGCGATCCTCAACAAGGCGCAGCGCGCGATGCAGGCGCGCGAAGCGGCGAAGCGCGCACGCGATCTCGTGCGGCGCAAGACGGCGCTCGCGAGCGGCAACATGCCGGGCAAGCTGGCCGACTGCCAGAGCACCAATCTCGAGGAGTCCGAGCTGTACCTCGTGGAAGGTGACTCGGCCGGTGGTTCAGCGAAGGAAGGCCGCAATCGCCGCTTCCAAGCGATCCTGCCGCTGAAGGGCAAGATCCTGAACGTCGAGAAGTCGACGGCCGACAAGATGCTCGGCCACTCCGAGATCCAGGTGATCATCTCGGCGCTCGGCTGCGGCATCGCGGACGAGTTCGACCTCACGAAGCTGCGCTACGGCAAGACGATCATCATGACGGACGCCGACGTGGACGGATCGCACATCCGCACGTTGCTGCTGACGTTCTTCTTCCGCCACATGCGGCCGCTGATCGACGCGGGGCGGCTCTACATCGCGCAGCCGCCGCTCTACAAGGTCAAGCTGAAGAGCTTCGAGCGCTACATCGCGACCGAGCCCGAGCTGCGCCGCGTGCTCGTCGAACTCGGCGCCGGCGCGCTGTCGATCCACGACAAGGTCTCGGGCAAGGTGTTCGACGGGACGCTCCTGAAGCTGGTCGCGGACGACCTGCGCCAAGTCGAGGACCACCTCGACGTGAGCGTGCCGGGCTGGACGCAGATCGACGCCGGCAAGTGGCTGGCGATGTGGGACGGGCGCGCGCTGCCGGAGAACTGGGCGCGTGCGGGCGGCATGGACCAGTGGTTCGCGAACGGCGGCGAACTCAAGAACTTCCTCGAGCTGCAGAAGGGCATCGTGGGCGGCGAGTTGCTCGTCTACACCGGTCCCGACAGCAACGTCGATCAAGCCGCCGCACACGTGCAGACCGCGCACCTGTCGCGCGCGCGCGAACTCGGTGAAGTGCTGCGGCGCCTCGAAGGCCACGGCCTGTCGCTGAAGGGCGGCGGCCACTTCTTCGTGAAGGGCGGCAAGGAGGAGCGCGAAGCGACCGACATCGTCTCGCTCGCGCGCGCCGTGCGCGAAGGCGCGCAGAAGGACGTCGACGTGCAGCGCTACAAAGGTCTGGGTGAGATGAACCCCGATCAGCTCTGGGAGTCGACGATGGATCCCGCGCGTCGTCGTCTGTTCCAGGTGACGCTCGAGGACGACATCAAGGCCGACGAGATCTTCACGATCCTGATGAGCACGGGTGTGGAGGAGCGTCGCGCGTACATCGAGCGGCACGCGCTCGAGGCCACGAACCTCGACATCTGATCCGGGCTGTTGACGGGTACGGTGTCAGACACCGGATCCGCCACGGCGG
>JBIKNC010000284.1:0-5146 GCA_044358925.1 Planctomycetota bacterium
GAACTCTCGAACGAACATGCCCTCCCTCCCGCTGCTGCGTGTCTTCGTCGCTCTCGTCCTCGGTGCGGCTCCGCTCACCGCGCAACAACTCGAGATCCACGTCATCAACGTCGACCAAGGTGCGTGTGCGTTCGTGAAGGGACCGGACGGCACGCGCGTCCTGATCGACGCCGGTGAGCCGGGTCTGGGCGGCATCGTCGCGAGCTACCTCGGCTCGATCGGCGTCAGCGATCTCGACCACTCGATCCTGACGAGCTTCGACGCCGACCACTGCGGCTCGATGGACGAGGTCTTCGCGCAGGGCTATCTGCCGAACGTGTCGTGCTGGGATCGCGGCGACGTCGCGCCCAAGAACACGACGCAGGAGAACCAGTACAAGGCCGCGGCCGGCGCGCTGCGCCATCTGCCGGTCGTGGGGGAGACGCTCTCCTTGGGCCCGAACGCATCGATCCGCGTCGTCGCCGTGAACGGCCAGCATGCGACCGGCACCGTGCCGGTGGTCGGCACCGCGCAGGAGGAGAACTCGCGCTCGCTCGCGGTGGTGATCAGCTTCGAGGACTTCGACTTCTATCTCGGCGGCGACCTCACGGCGGGCAACCTCGGGACGGCGAACGTCGAAGGGCCCGTGGCGGTGAACGTCGGCCAGGTCGAGGCCATGCAGTCGAGCCACCACGGCTCGTTCACGAGCAGCTCACCGGCCGTCGTCGCCGCCTTCGATCCGAGTTTCGTCGTGCACACGGCGGGCCTCGACAATCCCTACGGCCACCCGACCGAGGACGTCTGCAAGAACTTCGGCACGCCGAACAACACGCGCGTGCAGTGGTGCACGACCGACGGCGACACGAGCAACGGCGCGGGCGGTTTCGTCTCCGCGGCGGGCACGATCGTGATCACGAGCGACGGCGAGACCTTCGAAGTGCGCCGCGCCGCGAACAACTTCTCGGTGCGCTTCGCGTGTTTCGGCAACGCGGGAACGGCGCCGGCCGTCGGCGATCTCGTCGTCTCCGAGTTCCTGGCCGATCCGTCCGGCGTGTCGGACACGTTCGGCGAGTGGCTGGAACTCGCGAACGTGAGCGGCGGCGAGCTCGACCTCAAAGGCCTGCGCATCCGTTCGGGCGCGAACACGTTCATCCTCGACAGCCACCTGCTCATGGCACAGGACGACTTCTTCGTCGTCGCTGTCGACGGCAAGCGCTCGCGCAACGGCAGCGTGTACGCCCACGTCGTCGCGCCGTGGGAGAGCTTCTCGCTCCTCAACACACCGAGCTTCGTCGAGCTCCTGACGCCGAGCGGCACGTCGATCGAACGCGTCGACTGGGGCGGCGCCAACGTCGTGCTGAATCCCGGCATCAGCGACGAACGCATCGACCGCTTCGCACCGGTCAGCGTCGGCAACTTCACGAACGCCATCGACGACTGGGCCGGCGGCGACTTCGGCACACCGGGCGTCGTGAACGACAACGACGACCCGCCGGTGGTGGGGACGACGCTCGCGCTCGGCGCGGTGCCGCAGGTCGGCGGGCAGCTCGTCTTCGAACTCTCCTCGCCGCAACACCCGTCGCAGTTCCACTTCCTCAACATCGCCGCGAGCCCGTTCCCAGGCTTCACGTTCCCGCTCGGCTGTTCGCTCGCGAACCCGCCGTGTGTGCAGGTGCCGCTCAACCTCGACGCGACGTTCTTCCAGTACCTCCTGTACCCGGGTTGGTTCGGCCTCCTCGACCTGACGGGTGAACGCACCATCACACGCTCCCTGCCGAACAACCCGAGCCTCGCCGGCGTCGCGTTCTTCTCGGCGTTCATCGTGATGGAGTACGAGGTGTCGACGGGACAGTTCCTCCCGCTCGGAGTGTCGAACGTGCTCTTCGTGCAGATCCAGCCCTGAGCGGGACCCTTGCCTCGCCCGTGAGCACGAAGCCCTTCAGCGTCCTGCGCGATCCGATCCACGGCGACGTGCTCCTCACGCACGAGGAGCTGTCGCTCGTCGACACCCGCGAGTTCCAGCGCCTGCGCGGCGTGCGCCAACTCGGCGCCGCGCACCTCGTCTTCCCGAGCGCCGTGCACACGCGCTTCGAGCACTCGATCGGCACGCTGCACGTCACACGCGCGCTCATCGAAGCCGCGCGCCGCAACGCCGAACTCGACCCGCGCCGGCGCCTCGCGATCACCGAGGAAGAGGCGCGTGTGATCCGCATCGCCGCGCTCGTGCACGACGTCACGCACATGCCGTACGGGCACGGCATCGAGGACCAGTCAGGCCTCTTCGCGCGCCACGACACGGCCGCGCGCTACGAGCGTGTCTTCGACCCGCGCACCCAACTCGGCAAGCGCCTCGTGGAGTTGCGTGTGCGCGACGACGTGCTCGCGATCCTCGCGCCGGACGGTCACGCTCGACACGGGCAGGGAGCGCGAGAGATTCCGCCCTACTGGACGGAACTCGTGAGCGGCACCGTGTGCGGCGACCTGCTCGACTACCTGGCGCGCGACGCCTACTTCACCGGCCTGCGCCTCGCCGTCGACGAACGCGTCGTCTCCTACTTCGAAGTCGATCGCAAGAGCGGCGCCCTGTGCATCGACCTCGCCAAACGCGACCTCCTGCGCGAGGACATCCTGTCCGAGATCGTGCGCCTGCTCGACGCGCGCTACTCGTTCGGCGAGCGCGTCTACTTCCACCACGCGAAGCTCGCCGCCGAGGCCATGCTCGCGCGCGCCGTGGCCACGCTCCTCGAACTCGCGCTCGTCGAGCCGGGTGAACTGTTCGACACGACCGACGACTCGCTCCTCGCACTCCTCGCCGTGCGCGCCGAACGCGCCTCACCCCAGGAACGCAAACGCCTCGAACGCCTCCTCGTCGGCGTGCGCGAGCGCCGCCTCTTCAAACGCGCCGCCGTGTTCCCGCTCGCCGGCAACGAACACGTCCAGGCGGATCTCGTCGCGAAGTACTTCGCGCGCGACGCCGCGCCGCGCCGCCACGCCGCCGAAGCCCGCATCGCCGACGCCGTGCGCTTCGCCACCGGCCGCGACATCGACGTGCTCGTCTACTGCCCCGCGGCGAAGATGCAGCTCAAGGAAGCCCAAACGCACGTGCGCTGGCCCGGCACGCCCGACCCGCGCCCGCTCGCGCACTTCGCCGCCGCCGTGCCGCGCCTCACGGACCTCGAGCGCGCCTACAAGTCACTCTGGAAGTTCTACGTCTTCGCCGACAGCACCGACCCCGCGGTGCTCGCGAAGGTGCAGGCCGTCGCGCTCGAGGAGTTCGCCGGCGCGACGAACGCCTACCGGGTCGGCTGAAGTCTCTCGTTCTTCGAGGACGCATCGTCACGAGCGCTCACCGCGACGACGCTCACCGTCACTTGCGTTCGAACACGTGTGCACTTGGCGCGTCGCGCCGACTCGCATGCACCTGTGTCGCATACCCGTACCAGAAGATGCCGAGCACGTGCTCCTTCTGCGCATCGATCGCGAGCAGCTCGTAGAACTCCGGATGCCGCGTGATCGGGCCGCTCGACCACTTGGTGGCGATGCCGCGCGCCCACGCGGCGAGCATGAAGTTCTGCGCGGCGGCGGCGCACGCGGCGAAGTCTTCTTGGTGGCGGATCGGCTCGTCCATCGAGACGGGCGCGGTGAGGACGAGCCAGCCGGGCATGCGCAGCCAGGACTCGAGTTTCTTGCGCGCGAGCTCTTCGCCCTTGGTTTCGCGGACCGTGCGCGCGTTGAGGGCGGCCACCTTCTCGATCGTGCGGCGGCCGAGCCAATACCAGCGCCAGGGGTTGGTGAGGTGGTGGTTGGGGGCCCAGGTGGAGAGTTCGAGCGCGGCGAGGATCTGTTCGCGCGGCGGCACGCGGTCGGGCTCGAACTCGTGCACGGTGCGGCGACCGCGCAGGACCGCGTCGAAGGCGGCGAGGTGCTCGGGCGCGAGCGACGTGGGCGGGGGCAGTGAGGGTCCGTCGGCTTCGCTCTTCATGGCCATCTTCGTCAGGTGCGCGCGGCGGTGCGGGTGAAGCGAGCGAGGCGTTCGAGGGCGCGGTCGATGCGCTCCTCGGGCAAGGCGTAGACGAAACGCACGTGGCGCGGTGCGCCGAAGGCGGATCCGGGCACCAGAACCACGGCTTCTTCTTCGAGCAGGCGCAGCGTGAAGTCGGCGGCGTCGTTCGCGCCGGCGAGCCACGGCGTCGCGTCGGCGAGCACGTAGAAGGCGCCGTAGGGCACGGCGAACTGGAAGCCGAGGTCGCGCAGGCCGGCGACGAGTCGATCGCGGCGGCGGCGGTAGGTCGCGACCATGTGGTCGACTTCGGGCGGCTCGGTGGTGAGCGCGGCGAGGTAGCCCGCCATCGACACGGCGTTCGGCGAACCGGCGAGTTGGCTGCCGATCTTGGTCAGGGCAGCGATCGCGTCCTTGGGGCCCGCGGCGAAGCCGATGCGGTAGCCGGTCATGCAGTAGGTCTTCGACGCGCCGTCGATGATGACGGTGCGCTCGCGCGCGCGAGGATCGACCGTGACGGGCGAGAGGAACTCGCGCTCGCCGTAGACGAGGCGGCGGTAGATCTCGTCGGAGAGGATGACGAGGTCGTGTTTCACGGCCAGGTCGACGACGAACTGGAGCTCTTCGCGGCTCCAGACGTAGCCGGTCGGGTTGCAGGGCGTGTTGATCCACAGCGCCCGAGCACCGCGAGCCGCGCGGGCCAGCGCGTCGAGATCGGGGCCTTGGTCGGCGCGGCCGGGCACGCTCTGTGGAACCAGTCCGGCGATGAGCGACATCTCGTCGTAGGAGAGCCAGCCCGGCTGGGGGAGGAGCATGCGCTCGCCCGGATCGAAGAGCGCGAGGCAGGCGGTCGAGAGCGCGTGTTTCGCGCTGTGGCCGACGTAGATCTCGTCGGTGCTGTACGGCACGCCGCGTGTGTCGCTCACGTGTTTGGCGAGCGCGGCGCGCAGCTCGGGCGTGCCGGCGGCGCCCGAGTAGCGCACGTCGCCGGAGAGCACCTTGGCCGATGCGGCGGCCTGCACGACGCGTGGCGCCGGGAAGTCGGGCTCGCCGACGCTCATGTCGACGACGTCGCGGCCGCTGCGGATCAGCTCTTTTGCGCGCGCCGAGAGGACCAGGGTGATCGACGACGACGCGCGCGCGGCGCGGGCGGAGACTCGCATCGCG
>JBIKNC010000075.1:0-18139 GCA_044358925.1 Planctomycetota bacterium
CGTCCGGTCGGGGCCGCTGCGCTCCTACGCAGAGTGACCCGCCGGTCGTGGCGCCAAGGTGCCTGGCACCGTACGCGCCAACAGCGACATCCTCGTTAACCTGCTCGCCCATGAAGACCCTTCCCGCGATCCAGGCACTTTCGGACGAGATGACCGCGTGGCGGCGCGACTTCCACGCGCACCCCGAGACGGGCTTCGAAGAAGTGCGCACCAGCGGCCTCGTCGCACAGCGCCTCGCCTCGTGGGGCATCGAGGTGCACCGCGGCCTCGGCAAGACGGGCGTCGTCGGTGTGCTGAAGGGCAAACAGGCGGGCGGCTCGATCGGCATCCGCGCGGACATGGACGCGCTGCCGATGGACGAAGAGGGGGACGTGCCGCACCGCTCGACGATCAAGGGCAAGTTCCACGGCTGCGGGCACGACGGGCACACGACGATGCTGCTCGGCGCGGCGAAGCACCTCGCGAAGACACGCGACTTCAAAGGCACCGTGCACTTCATCTTCCAACCCGCCGAGGAAGGTCTCGCGGGCGGCAAGGCGATGGTGGAGGAGGGGCTGTTCGAGCAGTTCCCGTGCGACGAGGTCTACGGCCTGCACAACTGGCCCGAGCTGCCGTTCGGTCAGGCGGCGGCGCGCGGCGGACCGATCATGGCGGCGAGCGACTTCCTCGACATCGTGATCGAAGGTGTCGGCGCACACGCGGCCATGCCGCACAAGGGCGTGGATCCGGTACTGGTGGGTGCGCACGTGATCACGGCGCTCCAGGCACTCGTGAGCCGCGAGACGAACCCGCTCGACTCCGCCGTCGTGTCGATCACGCGCGTCGAAGCGGGCAGCGCGTACAACGTGATCCCGAAGATCGCGACGCTGCGCGGCACGTGCCGCACGCTGCGGCCCGAGACGCGCGACGCGATGGAAGCGGGCATCAAGCGCGTGGCCGAGAACGTGGCGGCGGCCTTCGGAGCGAAGGCGACCGTCGACTACCGGCGCAACTACCCGCCGACGATCAACTGGGACGCGCAGACCGACAAGATCGCGGCCGCCGCGGCGACGATCGTCGGTGTCGAGAACGTCGTGCGCGATGCGTCGCCGTCGATGGGCGGCGAGGACTTCGCGTTCATGCTGGAGAAGCGCCCCGGCTCCTACCTGTGGCTCGGCGCCGGCGGCGGGCCGACCTCGTGCAACGTCCACCATCCGCGCTACGACTTCAACGACGCGCTCCTGCCGGTCGGGGCGACGCTGTGGGTCGAGCTCGTGCACCAGGTGCTCGGCAAGGCGAACTGAACGGGGCCGGCGGAGCGGGTCGAGCTGAGCGCGGCGCGCGTTTTCAGGCCTTGAAGGCGCGCTTGCAACTCTTGCAATCGGGGCCGCTGGGAGCCCGCCCGTGGGCGTGCTGGGCGGTCGGGCGAGGCGGAGGGCGCTTGGAACGCTCCTTGCGTTGCTCGAACCCGCGGCACGGTCCGCACCCATGCGCACGACATCTCGCACTGCGCGCCTCGCGGCGCTTCTTCTCGTCGCGATCGCCTCCGGGTGCATCGCTCCCGTGCCGTTCCACGAGCGCCGCCTCCACGCGGACCCGCTCATGGCGTTCGTCGACAACCCGACGGAGACGCACTGGTACGGCAAGGTCATCCACTCGATGGAAGGCAGTACCGGCGCCGTCGGAGCGAACGGGGGTGGCGGATGCGGCTGTTACTGAGCCTCGCTTTCAGGAGCGCCGTCGCGACCATCGCGCTCCTCGTTTGTGCGACGGCAGCCCACGCGCAGGACGCCGAGACCGCTCGCCCGGGCGCCTTCGAGCTGGCGCCGGGTGAGTCGTCGCTGTGGACACAGCTCGGCGTCTACGGCCACTCGGACGGCCAGGACGACGGCAACCCGTTCCTCGACGAGGAACTGACGGTCATCGAGCCGCTCGTCGTGTGGGACTCACAAGTCACCGACGACTGGGGCTACGGGATCACGCTCTCGTACGACTTCGTGTCGTCGGCATCGATCGATCGCCTCTCGAACTTCCCGGGTCAATCGGGCGCGAGCGGCGACAACTACGTCGGCCTCGACTGGTCGTCGCGCCACCGTCTGTCGAACGAACAGTCGCTCACGTGGCACACGGGCTTCAGCTTCGAATACGACTACCTGTCGCTCAACGGCGGCGCGTCGCTGACGACGAAGGACCCGGCGGTCGGCAGCAGCACGACGTACGGCCTCGACCTCTACTACGACGTCGTCGACATCATTCGGTTCGACGGCACGCAGAACGAAGGCAGTGAGGACCGCATCTCGGTCACGGGGTCGTGGTCGCACAGTCGGCCGCTGAGCCGGCTGTGGAACGGCGAAGTCACGACGCTGTTCACGCTGCAGTCGGGCTTCCTCGAGACGGCCTACAACGCGGTCGTTCTCGAAACGCCCGGCGGCCTGCCGAACCCGAACCTGTTCAACGGCGCGAGCGGCATCGAGATCACGGAAGAGCTGCCCGACACACGCCTGCGCGCCGCCATCCGACCGCGCGCGCGGCGCTGGCTGAGCGATCGCAGCGCATTCGAGATGGGCGGGCGCCTGTACGGCGACGACTGGGGTGTGTTCGCTGTCGCCGTCGAGCCGCGCTACATCTACGAGGTCGTCGACGACCGGCTCGCGATGCGGTTGCGCTACCGCTACTACGTGCAGACCGCGGCGGACGACTTCGACGAGTCGTTCCTCGCCTCCGATCCCACGCCCGAATTCCGCACGCAGGACTCGGAGTTGGCCGATCTCGATTCACACACCGTTGGCGTCCGCTTCGATGCGTTCGACAAACGCGGCGCGCCGACGTGGTACGTCGACTTCAACTACGCGCTGCGCTCCGACGGCCTCGATCACTTCTACGTCGGTCTCGGGTATCGCTTCGGCTTCTGATCCAAGGGCCTCACATGCGTTCCATCGCTCGCGCTTCACTGTTCGCATCGGCATTCGCGGCCGCGCTCACGTTGTCGGCATGCGCAACGGCGCCGACCGCGCCCGAGCCGCAGCAACTCGCCGTCTCCGCCGACTGGACGTTGCGCGACTACGACGGTCGTGTGCACACGGTCGGCGCGTTCCTCGAACGCGGTGAGCCGGTCGTCCTCGTCTTCTGGGAGACCTGGTGCGGCAGTTGCCTCGCCGAGGCGCCGAAGGTCGAGCGCGCGCACCGCGCCGATCCGCGTGTGCACGTCGTCGGTGTGGTCGCGGGCGGAGCGAGCGACGTCGACGAGAGTGAGGTGCGCGGCACGGCGCTGCGACTCGGGCTCTCGTATCCGCAGGTGCTCGACCGCGATCTCGCGCTGACGAACGGGCTCGCGGTGCAGGGCACGCCGACGATCGTCGTTCTCGGCCGCGGCGGCGAGGTGCGCTTCCGCGGTCACGAGTTGCCGGCCGATCTGGCAGCATTCGTCGAGTGATGCTCCGCTTGGTTGCTCGTGTGTCGCCGCTCGCCGCGCTGCGTTTCGCCGCGCTGAGCCTCGCGGCGATCGTCGGTGCGTGCGGCGCTCCCGAGCGCGAGCAGCCGACACCCGCGCATGCGGTTGACGTCGCGGCGGCCGCGCTCGCACCTGCGCTCGACGTGCCGGCCGACGTCGTCCCGGGTTCGTCGGCGACGCTGTGGGGCGAGACGAAGACCTGGGTGAAGGAGACTCGCGCCGACGGACGCCTGCTCGTCGAACGCGCGGGCGGCGTGATGGGTTCGTCGATGCGGCTCTCGGCCGTCGGTACGGACCAAGCGCTGCTCGAGCGCGCGTTGATCGCGGCCGAAGCCGAACTGCGCCGCGTCGAGGACCTGTGCACCGAGTGGCGGCCGTCGCCGCTGACGGAGGTCAATCTCGCGGCCGGAACCGGTGCGGTTCCCGTGGACCGCGAGTTGGCCGAGGTCGTCCAGCGCGCACTGCTCGTCGCCCAACTCACCGGCGGCGCCTTCGATCCGACGTGGCGCGGCGTCGGCAAGCTGTGGAACCTGCGCGCCGATCCGCCGGTGGTGCCGGACGAGAGCGCGATCCGCGCCGCGCTCGCGTTCGTCGGCTACGAGCACGTCGTCCTCGACCTCGAGAGCCGACCTGCGACCGTGACGCTTCCGGCCGGCTTCGAACTCGGCCTCGGCGGCATCGCTCAGGGCTACGGTGCCGATCGTGCGATGGCGGTGCTCGTCGAACACGGCGTCGAACACGCCATCGTCGACGTGAGCGGCGACCTCAAACTCCTCGGCCGCCACTTCGACGAGCCATGGGAGATCGCGATCAGCCATCCACGGCGGCGCGGCGAGGTGATGGCGGTGCTGCGCGTCTCGAACACGTGCATCGTGACCAGCGGCGACTACGAACGTTTCGCCGAGATCGACGGGCAGCGCTACCACCACATCATCGATCCGCACACCGGTCGGCCGTCGACCGGCTGCATGAGCGCGACCGTCGTCGGTCCCGACGCGACCGTGTGCGACGGACTCGCGACGGCGCTGTGTGTGATGGGACCCGACCAAGGTCTCGCGCTGATCGAGAGCAGCGGCGCCTACCAGGCCATCTGCGTCGGCGTCGACGGCAACGTGCGCGCGACCGAAGGCCTGCGCGCTTCGGTGCGGCCGAATCGGTGAGCGGCTCGGTGAGAGCCGGTCGCCGGGTGCACTCGGCGAGCACGGACGTCCTCACGCTCCCTTGACGGGACGTTCGTGCGAGCGGGGGGCACACTCCGCGCTCCATGACACGCGTCGCCGTCAACGGTTTCGGTCGCATCGGTCGGCTCGCGCTGCGAGTCATGTGCGAGCGCCCCGAACTCGGGCTCGAACCCGTCGCGATCAACGATCCCGGCGCGGACGCCGAGACGTTCGCGCTGCTGGTCGAGTTCGACTCGGTGCACGGGCGCTATCGCGAAGCATGTCTCGGCGAGGGCGACGTGATCGCGGTGGGGGAGCGCAGCCTCGCCTTCTCGCGCGCGAGCGACCCGTTGCAACTGCCCTGGCGCGCACTCGGCGTCGACACGGTGCTCGAGTGTTCGGGCCGCTTCAAGAAACTGCCGCAACTCGCCGCGCACCACGCAGCCGGTGCGCGCGCGGTCGCGGTGTCCGCGCCGATCGAAGGCGACGTGCCGAACGTCGTGGTCGGCGTGAACCACGACGCGTTCGACCTGCGCAGCGCGACGGTGTTCGGTGCCGCGTCGTGCACGACGAACTGCCTCGCTCCGATCGTGCGCATCGTGCACGACACACTCGGTATCGAGCGCGGCCTCGTGACGACCATCCACGACCCGACCAACTCGCAGAACGTCGTCGACGCGGCGGACAAGGACCCGCGGCGCGCGCGATCGGCGCTCGTGAACCTCGTGCCGACGAGCACGAACTCCGCCCACGCCGTGACGCGCATCGTGCCCGAGCTCCTCGGGAAACTCGACTCGATCGCGGTGCGCGCGCCGGTGCTCAACGCGTCGCTCGTCGACGCCGTGTTCCAGGTCGCTCACGACACCGAACGCGACGAGGTCAATGCGATCTTCGCGGCGGCGGCGAGCAGCCCGCGCTTCGACGGAATCCTCGGCTACGAGACGCGGCCGCTCGTCTCGTCCGACTTCGCTCACGACCCGCGCAGCGGCATCGTCGACGCACTCAGCACGCGCGTGACCGACCGGCGTCTCGTCAAAGTCCTGGCCTGGTACGACAACGAGTGGGGCTACGCGAACCGCCTCGTGGAACTCGCCGCCATGGCCGCCGGTAACCTCGTGCGTCGATGAGCACCGCCACGCGCCCGGCCTCGATGCGCGACTACGCGGTCGTCACGGGCGCGTACTGGATCTTCACGCTGACCGACGGCGCGCTGCGCACGCTCGTCCTGCTGCACCTGGCCGATCTCGGCTTCTCGACGCTGGCGATCGCGACCTACTTCGCGGCGTACGAAGCGCTCGGTGTCGTCACGAACCTCGTCGGCGGCCGACTGGGCGCGCGCTTCGGTCTGAAGCTGCCGCTCGTGCTCGGGCTCGTGTTGCAGGCGGGCGTGTGCGGCGCGCTCGCACTCGGCTCCGAAGGTCTCGGCGCCGCACTCCTGTTCGCGAGCCAAGGTGCGAGCGGCGTCGCGAAGGACCTCGTGAAGGCCGGCGCGAAGAGCTACGTGAAACTCGTCGTGCCCGACGGCGAGCCGCGCCGCCTCATGCACCTCGTCAGCCTGCTGACGGGTTCGAAGAACGCGCTCAAGGGCGTCGGCTTCCTGCTCGGCGGTGTGCTGCTCGGCGCGTTCGGCTTCCGCGCGGCGTGCATCGCGATGAGCATCGCACTCGCCCTCGCGCTCGCGGCTGCGCTCGCCCTGCTCCCGACACGCCCCGGCAAGACTCCGCAACCGAAGGTGCGCGGACTCCTGTCGCCCGACGCGCGCATCAACCGCCTCGCCGCGGCGCGCTTCTTCCTGTTCGCGTCGCGCGACGTGTGGTTCGTGCTCGCGGTGCCGGTCTTCCTGCGCACGGCCGGCGCTTGGAGCGCGACCGAGGTGAGTCTGTTCCTCGCGCTGTGGACGATCGGCTACGGCATCGTTCAGGCTGCGGCACCGCGCTTCGTCGGCTCGGCGCCCACCGGTCGCACGCTGATCGGGTGGAGCGGCGCGTTGGTCATCCCGCTCGTCGCGCTCGCGTTCCTCGTGCAGCGCGGCTTCGAACCCGACACGACGATCGCGATCGGCCTCGCCGTGTGGGGCGTGGTCTTCGCCGCGAACAGCGCGATCCACAGCTTCCTCGTGGTGCGCTTCGCCGCGCGCGACGCACTCGCGCTCGACGTCGGCAGCTACTACGCGTCGAACGCCGGCGGCCGACTCGTCGGTACACTCGCGTCCGGCTGGCTGTACCAGGCTGCCGCGACACCGCAGTCCGGACTCGTCGCCAGCATCGGCGCATCCGCCGTGCTCGCGGCGCTCGCGTTCGCGCTGTGCTTCCCGTTGCGTGCGGCCGAACGACGCGCGGCGGCCGCGACCGTGTCGAGCTGACCGCGCGGCGCCGCTCTCGCGCGGTGCTACCCTCGCAGCGTGCGCATCGCGATCGCCACGGTCCTCGGTCTCTTCTTCGCCATCCTCGTCGCGAGCTGGCTCGCGCCGCAGCGCACGCTCGTCGAGGAGCGTCTCACCGCTCCGCCCGGCGTCACGCTCGAAGCGCTGCGCGAGCGCACCCATGACCTCGCGCGCTGGCACGAGTGGTCGCCGATCTTCGCGCCGGGCGAGCACACGCTCGAAGCGTCACCGGGCCCGACCACGACCGGCGTCGGCGGCCGGCTCACGTTGCTGTTCGACGGTCGCTTCGGCGTGCTGCTCGTGATCGCGAAGGTCGAGCCGAACGCCCTCACGATCGAGGCGCGCTCGGGTCCGATCGAGGAAGACCTCGAAGGCGGCGCGGGTTTCCGCTCGTGGGACGAGATCGCGTTCGAAGAGGGCGCCGACGGTCGTGTCACGGTCGTCTGGAAGCGCACCGGCGCCGACCTCGAGCTGCGCATCCTGCGCCTGTGGGACCGCTGGGTCGTCGCCCCGCGCGCCCGCGAGCAGATCCGGGCCGGCCTCGCCGATCTGGTCGCGGCGGCGGGCGGCGCGAGCGTCCAGGATTCGGAAACGAGCGACTGAGACGCAGCGTCCGCGCGTGTGCGAACCTGTCCCGCGCGCTGCGGAGCCCGCCCGAGCGCACCGGCACGCCGCTCGCTTCAGCGCCGAGCGTCCGATCCGCTCGGACGTCTCCACCTCCGCTCCAGCGCACATGCAACCCTCCACGCTCCTCCGCACCGCCCTCCTCCTCGCGCTCGCCGCACCCTCCGCCGCCGCACAGATCGCCTACACCGACTACCAGGGTCGCGAGTGGCGCGAGATGACCGGCACCACCGGCTCCACGTGGGACTCGGTCGCGCTCGCCGCGCCGACCGACGGCGTGACGCCGATCAGCGGCGCGAACGGTCTCGCGCACCTCGCCGGTTGGACCTGGGCCACGCGCGACCAAGTCACGCAGCTCATGGCGGAGTTCGCGCCGGACATCACGCTCACCGGCACGGTCGGCGGCCCGGCGTACACGCTCAACGCGCTCTTCTTCCTCGACTACTTCAACCCGACCTGGGCCTTCTACTCGACGTTCGGCGCCTCGCTCTACATCAGCGGTTGGACGGCGACCGAAGTGAGCGGTTCGGCCTACATCCCCGAAGTCAGCGGCGAGTACCCGGTCTTCAACGGCTACATGAACACCGCGGCGCTCGCGGCGACGAACACACAGAGTTCTCTGCGCGGACTGTGGCTCTACCGACAGACACCGTTCTCGAACATCGGCCTCGGCCTGCCGGGTTCGAACGGTCAAGCGGTGCTCGGTGGCTTCGGCGCGGTGACCGCCGGCGCGTCGACGAACCTGCGCGTGTACAACGCCTATCCGAGCACGGTCGGACTCCTCGCCCTCGGCGGCGCGCGCATCGACTTGCCGTTCTACGGCGGAACGTTCGTGCCGAGCCTCGATCTGTTGTTCGCGCCGCTCTCGTTCGACGGCAACGGCTCCCTGTCGTTGACCGGCAACTGGCCCGCGAACATTCCGTCCGGAACGCAGTTCTGGGCGCAGTGCTGGTTCGTCGATCCGGGCACGGTGGAAGGCGCGGCGGCGACGAACGCGATCCAGATCGACGTTCCGTGAAGCGTCGAGCCTGAGGCTCGAGTCGTACAGCGCGACGCTCGACGACGCTCGCCGTCAGTCGCTCGTCGCGCTCTCGATGGCGGCCGGTGTGGCGGCAGCGGGTGAGATGGCGGCGGTCGCTTCGACGGCGTCCGCCGCTTCATCCGGCTTCACGAGCGCGGCCTCCGCGTGCACGACCGACGCCTCGAGGTCGTTGATCAATTCGACGGCGATGCGCGCGGCTTCGCCCTTCTCGAGCGTCCGACCGAACTCCGCGGCGGCGGCGAGGCCGCGCCCGATGACCGTGTCGCGATCGAGCGGCTCGCTCGTGTCGAGCACACCGTGCAGTTGCAGCGAGAGGCGCAGCTTCTCGAGCGTCGCGTCGCGCATGGCCTTGCCGAGCAGCCGCTTGCGCTCCGCTCCGTCCTCGAGCGCCGACAGCAGCGTCGCGGCGCTGCGCCCGTAGCGATCGGCCAGCGCCGCGATCGGCTCCGCGTACTCGCTCGGGATGCCCGACTTGCGCACGTCGTCGCGCTCCAGCGGCCGCCCGCGACCGACGTGCCAGCCGGTGATCACGGCGCGAGCCACGGCCACGCGTGCGGCGAGTCGCTTCTCGAGTTTCTCGTCGTCGATGATCGCCGAGGCTTGATGGCGCGCGTTCTCGAACACGCCGATGCTGTCGATGCCGTCCTCGACGAGGCCCTTCAGCGTGTGCGGGTCCTCGCGCAGGAGATGGAAGAGGTGCAGCCGCTCGGGCGCGTCGTAGCGCCGCGGTTTGTCCGCGCCCACCGCTGCGGTCCATTCGTCCTTCGAGAGCGTGGTCGGATCCGGCAGACGTTTGCGCTGCGGCAGCGGCGTCGCGACGAAGTCGCCGGCGGTGCGCGCGAGGCCGCGCACGGCACCGAGATCGATCACCTGCGGCGCGGGCAGGCGCTGTTCGTTCGCGATCTGCGCCCACAGCGCGGCTTCCGACGGATGCGCCGAGAGGTAGACGACTTGGCGGCCTTGGCTCGCTACTTCGAGCACCGTGCCGACGAGTTCGCGCAGGCGCTCGCCGTCGGCCGCGCCGAAGGCCTCGTCGAGGATCCACGGCAACTTCTCGCCCGGCGCTTCCATCGACTCGGCGAACGCGAGGCGCACCGCGAGAAGGAGCTGCACCCGTGTGCCGTCCGACAGCGCGTCGAGCGCGAGCTGGCGCCCGTTCTGCGCGTCGACCGCTTCGAGGCGCGAGCCGCCGCCGAGTTCGAGGCGATAACGACCGCGCGTGAAGCGCCCGAGCAACTCGTCCGCGCGCTGCATGACACGCGGTGAACTCTTCTCGCGGTACTCGCGGCGCGCTTCCTCGCACAGGTGCTGCGCGCACAGCCGCACGAGTGCGTCCTCGAACAGGTCCTGCGCCTCGCGTTCGACGCGCGCGCGTTCGGCGGCCGCGGTCTCCCACGGGTCGTTCGCACGCGCCTGTTCGACGCGCGTCTTGATCGCGGTGATGCGCTCGGTCAGCGCGTCGTGTTCACTCGCGCGCGCCTCGGACTTCGCGAGCCGGCGCTCGAGCTCGTCGGCCGGGATCGCAGCCAGATGGCGCGCTTCTTCCAGCCGCGCGAGCGCCTCGTTCTGTCGACCGACCAGTTGATCCCGTTCGCGGCGCTGCTGTGTGTAGGCCGGGCGCTGTGCGAGCAGGCGCTCGGCGCCCGCGAGGTCGCCGGGCTCGAGTTCGAGCCGCGCGAACGACTCGGCTCGGCGCGCCTTGGTGCGCTCCGCATCGTCGTGTGCGCGTTCGGCGTCGCGGCGCGCGCCGTCGGCCTTCGCGACGGCGGTGCGGCGCGCTTCGAGGCGGCGTTCGTTCGCGTCGAGTTCGGCGCCGGCGCGGCTCGCGTCGAGAGCGCCGTCCGCACCGAGTGCGCGCGACACCGCGACCAGCGCTTCGTCGCGCTGGCGTTCGAGTTCGCCGACACGCGCCAGTTGGCCCTCGCGATCGACGGTCGCGGCGCGCAGTTCCTGCCGACCTGCGAACGACTCGAGCAGCGTCACGGTCGGTGCGCCGACGGCCAGGCCGAGGCTCGTGCGCAGAGCGGCGCTCTGCTGTTCGAACTCGTGCAGGCGCTTGGCGAGGTCGTCGCGTTTGACGCGCAACGTCAAACGCTCGCGACCGTCCGTCAGCAGCGCACGCGCGAACCAACCCGCGCCGCAGCCGGCGAGCGCCGCGAACCACGGATCGACGACGATCGCGAGTGTCACGCCGATCGCGACGAACACCAGCCCGACCACCATGTGCGGTGTGCGCGCGGTGAGTGCGTTCGAACTCGCGACGATGCGCAGGCGCTGTTCGACTTCGGCCAGTTCGCCGCGCGTGGAGCGCTCCTCGCGCGCACGCACCTCGAGTTCGCCGAGGGCTTCCGAGTGCGGCAGCGGCGCGTCGGTCACCAATCCGAGGTTCGCGCGCGCCGTGCGCAGACGCGCCTCCGCGCGCGCCAGGCCTTCGCGCGCCGAACGCGCGGCCTCGTCGGCGCGCCGCGCGAGGTCGAGCCTCTCGCGCGCCGCACGCAGCGCGTTCTCGTCGACACCGGCCGACAACGTCGCGAGCGCTTCCGCAGCCTGCCGCGCCTCGCGCTGCGCCCGCGCCGCCTTCTCGTCGGCCGCGCGCCACTCGCGGTCGGCCTTCTCCAGCGTCACCTGGTCTTCCGCGCGGCTGTGTTCGAGCACGGCCGGGAACGCCGACAGCCGCGCCTCGGCCGCCTGCAACTCGCGTATCGCCGCAGCCGCGCTCTTCGCGTCGCGCAATCGCGCCGCTTCGCGCGCCGCCTCGGCCGCCTCGCGCCGCTGACGCTCGAGCAACTCGATCGACTCGTCCTCACGCGCGAGGCCGTCGAGCTCGCGCAGCGCGCGCTTCTCGTTCGTACGCGCTGCATGGAGCGCCTTGCCGAGGTCGGCGCCGGTGCGCGGGCCCACGTGGTACGGCTCGGTCAGCGCGTCGAGGTCGAAGCCGCCCGCGACACGCTTCGCGAGTTCGCGCCCGAAGTCGTCGTGCCCTTCGGTGCGCCACAGACTGCGCGCCGGCAGGTGGAACGCGTGTGCGCGGCCTTCGCGCGGATCCTGCAGGCGTTCGCCGTTCGTGCGCCGCCAACGCACGCTGCCCGATTCGAATTCCGCGACGATGCGCTCGCCGCCGTGTTCGAGTTCGCCGCGCGCGCGGCCGTCGTCGAGTTCGCGCGCCTTCTCGGGGAACAGGAGCGCCGCGAGCGCGAGGCCCGTGCGGCTCTTGCCGCTGCCGTTCGGACCGACGACGAGCAACGCACCGCGGCCGAGCGCGTCGAGCGAGAACGTGCGGTCGATGCCGGGCAGCGACTCGATCGTGAGCGACGTGAATCTCACGCGTCGGCCTCCGCGGCGTCGCTCTGCGAAGTGCCCGTCGACGGCGTGTTCACGCGGCGCTCGACCTGTTCGACGAGGCGTTGCGCGACGTCGAGCCCGGCGCGGTGCAGCGCGCGCGCGAGCACCTCGTCGGTCACACCCAGGTCTTCGAGCCCGAGGCGCTGCGCGAGGCGTGCGATGTCGTCGCCGAGTGCGCGGCGCGCGGCACGCAGCACGTCGTTCGACGCTGCGCCGCCGCGTTCGAGTTGCACGACTCGGCGCGCGACGAGTCCGACATGGTCGCCGCGCTCGGCGCGCGCCGCGATGTCGAGCGGCGGGCGTGTCTCGTCGACGAGCTTGTCGACGAACACGAGGAAGGCCGAGCCGTTCTGGTCGGCGCCCGTGTGTTCGTAGGGCTCGGTCGCGAGGCGCGCGAGGTCGCGTTCGAGTTCACGCGGATCCGCAGGCGCGCCGATCAACGTGCCGCGCAGACCGACGACGTGCGGCGTCGCGCCGCTGCCCTGCACGCGTGCCTCGACTTCGCGCGCGACGCGATCGAGCGCCGCGAGCAGGTCGCCGCCCATGAGGTCGATCACGACGTGTTCGTAGCGCAGCGGCGCGAGCGGCAGATGCTCGAAACGCAGCGCGCCCTTCTCGATCGTGACGAGCCACGGTCCGCGCGGGCCGCTCTCGCTCGGATCGAGCGCGACGACCGAACCGAGGTAGCCGCGCGGCCGCGCTGCGGACAGCGGACTGGGAGTGTGCACGTGACCGAGCAGCCACGCGTCTGCGTCGGCCTGTTCGAGTTCGAGGCTCGACACCGGCGCGTACGGGCTGTGTGTCGCGTCGAGGTCGCCGTGCAGCAAACCGATGCGCAGTCCGTTGCCGCGGCGCGGCGGCAGGCCTTCGAGCGGCGAGTCGTGGTGCTGTTTGGCCGGGAACGACCAGCCGAGCACCGTCGCTCCGTCGCGCCCCGCGAGCGGCACCTCTTCCCACGTGCCGCCGCGCCCGAGCAGGCGGAACTCGGGCAGCAAGCTGGCGAGGCGCGGCAGCGCTTCGACGTCGTGGTTGCCGGTCACACCCAGGACTTGGATGCCCGCGCGCGTCAGGTCCTCGACGCCGCGCCGCAGCGCGTCGAACGCCGCGAAGCGATCTTCGATGCGCTCGACCACGTCACCGGCCAGGAGCACCGCGTCGACGCGCACACTCTTCGCGTGTTCGACGCAGCGCCGCCACGCGGCCGCCGGGCCGAGCCGTTCCGCTGTCGCACCGATCGCCGCCGCGCCCGCCGGGGTGCGGCTCGGCCGCTTGCCGAGGTGCAGGTCGCCGACGCAGAGGAGACGGGTGGTCAAGGGGGGTGCGCCTCGTGGGCGGCCGGCGCGGCCGAGCGCTGGATCGAAACACGCGGGCGATCACCTTGCAAGCCGCGCGTCGAACGCTCGTTCGGCTCGAGCGCACGCACTCGGCGCTCGCGCTCGTCGCCCGACTCCGTACCGCCCGCTCGCGTCTCTCACCGTCGCCGCCGTGGCGCGTCGCCGGCCCGGGGCGTAGCCTCTCTCGCCCCCCGTGCTCACGTCGGCCCTCGGCCGACCCCATCTCGAATCACGAGTCTTTCGATGCTCATCAAGGTTTCGCTCCTCAGCGCCGCCTCCGCGGCGATCTTCTGCACGCCCGTCTTCGACGACACCCTCGCCGCGCGCTGCGAGGCCGGTGAGACGCGCACGCGCACGATGTCCGCGACGCGCACGATGGAACTCGTCGACATGACTCTGCTGTTCAACGGCGAGGACGTCAGCGAGATGATGGGAGAGGTCAGCGGAACGTCGACGGACACCTATTCGGCCGTCGTCGTCGACACGATCGACACCGCGGAGGACGGTCGCGCGACGAAACTGACGCGCCTCTACGAGAAGGTCGAAGGCAGCTCGCAGATGGAAGGCGGCCCGATGGGTGCCGAGGGTTCGGAGACGTCGCTGGCCAGCGAACTCGTCGGCGAGAGCGTGATCTTCACGTTCGACGGCGAGAGCGACGAGTACACGCCGGCCTTCCCGGAGGGCAGCACGGCCGACGTCGAACTGCTCGAAGACCTCGTGTGCGATCTCGAGTTCGCCGGGCTCCTGCCCACGGAAGCCGTGGCCGTCGAGGCCGTGTGGGACATCGAACTCGAGGTCTTCCGCGACGTGGTCGAGCCGGGCGGCGAGATGCACCTCGAGCCCGCCGACGCCGATGAGAATCAGATGGAGGACCCGCTCGCCGACAACGAGGTCGAGCCGACGCTCGACGGCACGTTCAAGGGCAAGCTCGTCTCGATCGACGCGTCCGAGGGCGGCAAGCTCGCGACGATCGAACTCGAGTTCGACATCGAGTCGCACCTCGACGTCTCGGAAGGCCTCGAACCGATGACGCAGGAGAGCGAGATGGGCGAGATCACGTTCCTGCCGATCTCGATCGTCGTCGACCGCACGGCGAAGGGCAAAGGCACGCTCGTGTGGAACGTCGACCGCGGCTGCCTCGTGTCGTTCGAACTGAACGCCGACGTGACCGAGGTCAACAAGACCGACGTCGAGATCGAGTTCGGCGATCAGACGATGGAGCAGAGCCAGGAGATGACGCAGGAAGGTGTGATCGAGGTCAGCTACTCGATCGAGTGAGCGCAAGCGGCGAACAGCCGCTCGACCGACACGACAGGCCCCGCGGCCCTCGCGACGCCCGACCGGCGGCGCGGGGGCCGCGTGCCGTTCGCGGGTGCAGTTCGCGCACCGTTGGCGCCACGGCCCACCCCGCCCGCGCCCGCACACGGCGGCCGGCGCATTCGCGAGTGGACGCTCGAGCGCGCGGCGCGCCATCCTCTCGCGCAGCGACACCGGCGCAGCGCGCCGCTCGCACCAACGATCAGCCGACCACAGCCATGCTCCACTCACACGCTCTCACCGGTCTCACCGCATGTGCGGTCCTCCTGTTCCCGCTCGCAGAGATTCCGCGCAAGGCGCAGAAGGACGAGACGCGCACGCGCACGTTCGCGACGGCCACGGCCATGACCGTCACCGACATGGTGATGTCGATGAACGGCGAGGAGATGGACACGGAGCGCATGCGCGGAGGTGAGACGACGACGGCATTCGCGTTGACGGTGAAAGACGTCTTCGATGACGCCGACGGTGTGCGCGCGACGAAGATCCGCCGCACGTTCGACGCGGTGAACCAGAAATCCGAGCGCGCCGGCGGCGGTGGCGGCGGTGGCGGCGGCCCGGGCGGCGGGGGACGCGGAGGCGCGCGCGAGCTGACGAGCGGCCTCGTGGGCGAAGACGTGATCTTCACGTTCGACGCCGAAGCGGGCGAGTACGTAGCGTCGTTGCCGGAGGACAGCACGCTCGATCCGAAGCTGCTCGAAGGCCTCGTGGGTGATCTCGAGTTCGCCGCGTTCCTGCCCACGGGCGACATCGAGGTCGGCGCGGAGTGGGACGTGCCGCTCGAGTCGATCGCTTCGATCGTCCGCCCGTCCGGCAACCTGCACCTGGCGCCGGCGAGCAGTGGTGAAGGCGAAGGCGAGCGTCGCGGCGGCTTCGGCGGTCGGCGCATGGGCGGCGCCGTTCCCGAGGACCTCGGCGTCGAGGGCGCCTACGACGGTTCGATCAAGGCGCGCTTGGTCGAGATCGCGGGCGACGAGGGCGCGCGCACGGCGCACATCGAACTCGTGCTCGACCTGTCGGCCAAGTTCGACATGGCCGATGCGATCGAGCCCACCACGCGCGAGACCGACGACGGCGAGATCACGATCACGACGCTCGACGCCGTGCTGACGCGCAAGTTCGAGGGCAAGGGCAAGCTCGAATGGAGCCTCGAGCGCGGCGCCTTGGTCGCGTTCACGCTCGAAGCCGACCTCGAGTACCACGACGTCAACGCGACCGAGATGTCGATGGGCGGCGCGGAGACGAACCTGACGGAACGCGAGACCACGAGCGAAGGCACCATGACCTTCGAGTACCGCGTCGAGTGACGCGTACGGTGTCAGACACGGCTCCGCCGTGGCGGATCCGTGTCTGACACCGTACGCGTCACGTGGCCGGCGAAACCGAGGGCGCGGGCCGGTATCCTGCTCGCGCCATGAAGAACACGCGCATCGGCGGGGTCCGCTACTGGAGCCGGTACCAGCACGATCGCCGCATCGACTTCAACGGCTTCTTCGTCGCGGATCCGTCGGGCGGCGTGCTCATCGATCCGGTCGAGCTCGAAGCTGACGAACTCGCCGAACTGCGCGACCTCGGCGGCGCGCGCACGATCGTCATCTCGAACGGTGACCACGTGCGCGCGTCCGTCGAACTCGCCAAGGAGTGCGGCGCGCGTCTGGTCGCTCCGGCGGTCGAGCGCGAGCGTCTCGGCCACCTGCCGATCGACGACTGGTTCAGCGGCAGCCACGACCTGCCCCCCGGGCTGTCGGAGCGCTGGGAAGTGCACTGGCTGCTCGGCGGCAAGTGGCCGAAGGAGGCCGCGCTGTACCTGAAGCCGCAGCGCGCGTGGTACTTCGGCGACGCGATCCGTTGCCACGAGAGCGGCCGCCTGCGCACGTTGCCCGAGCCCAAGATCGCGGACCGCCGTGCGCTCGAGTCCTCGATCCGCGCGCTCTCGGGGCGCGACGTGCAAGCCGTCCTGCTGGGCGACGGCGACAGCATCTTCAACGGAGCCCGCGAGGCTCTCGACGCCTTCTGCGAGGGTCTTTCGACGTGACCATGAACCGAGTTCCGTTCACGATCAGTGCCTCCGAACGCGTCGAGGCGGGCCCGGCCGTCGTGCTCGTCACGGAGGCGGAGTACCAGCGCGCGATCGCGAACAGCCATCCGGCGCTCGTCGCGGGCGAGACGGCGCACCTCGCGGCGCTCGCGACCGGTGTGCGTTTCAGCGCGAAGGCCGGTGAGCAGCTCGTGTGTCCGAGTGCCACGCGCGTCACCCACTTCGTCGGGCTCGGCGCCGAGGCGACGACCGCGCGGCTGCGCGAGGCAGCAGCGCAGGCGACGGCGATCGTGCCCGCGAACCTGGCTTGGACGCTCGTGTTCGACGCCGGAGCACTCGGTGTCGGCGGCGTCGAAGCGGCACTCGAAGGCCTCGCCCTCGGCGCCTACCGCTTCAAACAATCCGTGAACGCGGCGCCGCCGCCGCCGGGCGCGTGCCGCGTCGTGGCGCGCGGTTTCGACAAGGCCGTGCTGGCACGTGTCCTCGCGCGCATCGAAGGCCAGTTGCTGGCGCGCGATCTCGTCAACATGCCGGCGGACCGGCTCGGCCCCGACGATCTCGTGAACGCGGCGCGCGAAGTGGCGGAGCGCCACGGCATGCGCTGCCGCACGTTGCACGGCGAAGAGGTCTGGGACAGCGGCTTCAAACTCGTCGCGACGACTGGTCGCGCCGCCGAGCGCACACCGGCGGTCGCGATCGTCGAATGCGGCCCGTCGGGGCGACCGCCCGATCTCGCGCTGATCGGCAAGGGCGTCGTGTTCGACACGGGCGGCCTCGACATCAAGACGGGCGGCTACATGAAGCTCATGCGCAAGGACATGGGCGGTGCCGGCACGATCATCGGCGCGCTCGACGCGCTCGGCCGCCTGGGTTTCGACGGGTCGCTGCTGGCCGTGTTGCCCGCCGCCGAGAACGCGATCGGTCCGCGAGCGATGCGGCCGGGCGACGTGCTCGAGAGCATGGACGGCCAACGCGTCGAGATCGGCAACACGGACGCGGAAGGGCGCCTCTTGCTCGCCGACGGGCTCGCGTACGCGCGGTCGCGCGGCGCGAAACGCATGCTCGACGTCGCGACGTTGACGGGCGCGGCGCGCGTCGCACTCGGGCCCGACGTGCCGGCGTTGTTCGGCACGGACGAGGAACTCGTGAAGGCCGTGCTCGAGGCCTCGCGCGCCTGTGACGAGCCGGTCTGGCGCATGCCGCTCGTCGACGGCTACGAGTGGATGATCGACACGCCGTGGGCCGACGTGAACAACTCGGGCGCCGACACGCGCGGCGGTGCGATCACGGCCGCGCTGTTCCTGCGGCGCTTCGCGAAGGACACGCCGTGGGCGCACGTCGATCTGTACGCCTGGGAGGATCGCGGTCGGCCCGGCACGCCGAAGGGCGCGAACGGCATGTTCGTGCGGACGCTCGTGCGGACGGTCGACGCGCTGATGGCGCGCTGAGAGAGTGAGAAGAAGTCGACG
>JBIKNC010000076.1:0-18111 GCA_044358925.1 Planctomycetota bacterium
CGTCGAGGGGCGCGCTCAGCGCGCCCCTCGACGCCGTGGGCCGCGCTGCGCAGCCTGAGGTTTTTTGCTACGGCACCGTATTCTCAGCGACGGCTGCGTGGCTGGCACCGTACCCGTCACGTGCCCGTCATCCGCGGTTCCACTCGATGAACCAGAAGATGCGGTAGGTGCTCACGCTCGGCGTCTTCTCGTGTTCGTAGAAGCCGAACGGCAGCATCGAGAAGAAGCTGTAGGTCTCGGGCTCGCGCGTCTCCGCGTCGAGGTACTGGCGCCGCGAGTTGGCGCCGAACTGGAAGATGAAGTCGAGCAGCGACCAGTCCTTCGTCGCGAGCGTCTCCTCGCACTCGAAGATGATCGGGATGTCGATGTCGCTGTAGGCGTCGAGGTCGCTGCGCACGTCGATGCGCGTGTCGTGCTCGCCGAGCGCGCCCTCCACTCGCACCGCGAGTTCACCGTCGAGGTCGCGCGTCGGCGCCGGGCCGCTCAGTTCGCCCGCGCTGATCGCGAAGCCGCGTTCGCGAGCGCGCGCGATCACCGGGCCGCGCACGTCGTCGAGGTCGTCCACCGCGCGGCCGTCGAACTCGACGATGCGGTCGCCGGCGCGCAGGCCGCCGAGGTAGGCGGGCGAGCCGGGCGACACCGCGGCGACGAGCACCGTGCCCGCTTCCAGGCCGAGCGCCGCCTGCGCGACGTCGGGCGGCACCTCGCCGACCTGCATGCCGAGCAGGTCGCGCACGAGTTCCGAACTCTCCAACGTGTACAGCGCCGACTGCGTGTCGGTGATCTCGCGCGCATCGGGCGTGATCTCGATCGTCAAGTCCTCCGCGACTCCGCCGGCGTTGCGGCGGCGCACGACCGCAATCGCGGGGCGACCGGGGGCGAGGTCGCGTTCGACGACGGCGGTGAACTGCTCGGTGCTCGAGAGCTGGCGACCGTCGAGCGACACGAGCACGTCGTCGACCGAGAGGCCACTCTCGAACGCCGCCGTGTCCCTGTCGACGCGCACGAGCACGATGCCCTCCCACGCGCGCACGCCGAGCCGCGCTGCGACCGTGTCGTCGACGTTCGCGACGCGCACACCGAGGCGTGCGACTTCGAGCGTGCGTTCCTCGACGCGCTCGAGCGTCGGTGAGTCACCCGACGCGGAGTAGAGGCGCCACGTCGCCGTGCCGTTCTCCAGCTCGACGCGCGCCAGCGGCACGTCCGAACTCGAGAAGCGCACGGAGCGCGACGAGACACACGCCGTGAGAGGAAGGCAGAGGGCGATGAGCGGGAGGGAGCGTTTCACGTGCAGTCGCATGTTCGGGGTCGTGCCGCAGCAGCGGCGTTCGTTTCGAGTACGTCGTCTCGCGGAGCGCGGTTCCCGCGGCGTCAGGGAAGTGCGCGGACGACGCGGCGGGCGTCGCTCCACCAATCGCGCCACGCCGCGGCGCCCGCGGCTTCAGCTTCGTCGCCGTGGCGCGTGTGTGCGTCCGCCGCGCGACCGCGGTCCGAGCGGTACCACGGCGCACGGTCGTTCGCGTTCGCGGCGACGGCCGTCGGGGCCGGGACACCGAGTTCGCGTGCGTAGGCTTCGAGGCGGCGGCGCACCGCGGCGCGCACGTCGGCTTCGGAGCTGTCGAGTTGCGCGATCAACGCCGGAACGACCTCGTCGAGTTCGCCGCGCAGCGAGAGCACGACACCGCCCGCGTCGCGGGTGATCGCGAGCGGCCCGCGCTGCACGAACGACGCGTCGTCGGCGAGCGGGTCGCGCGGCGCGAGTTGTTCGGGCCCGAGCGCCACTTCGTCGCGCTGCGCGGCATCGTCGCCGCTCGTGTTCGTGCGCAGCGCCGCGACCTGTTCGGCGAGCAACACCGTGTGCTCCTCGGCCGCGCGCGCGAGTCGTTCGACACCGCGGGCGCCGCGTTCGAGGGCGAACGTGAACGCGGCGCCGACGCGTGCGGCGCGCTCTTCGAGTGCGAGCGCCGCGAGTTGCAGTCGCTCCTCGGCCGCGCGCCGCGCCGCTTCTTGCGCTGCGCGTGCTTCCGCGAGAGCTGCGTCCGCCGCCTCGCGGTCCGTCGCGGCCTCCGCTGCGCGCTGCACGACGCGCAGTTCGTACGGCACGAACACGTACCGCGGCGCCGCGGCGACCGCGTCGTCTTCGGCGAGTTCTTCGCGCCGCTCGACCGGAGCCGGCGCGGCGGAATCGCCTTCGTTCGCGATCGGGCCCGGCGCATCCACCGCCGCGCCGCGCTCGCGCACGAGACCCCACACGATCGCGGCGACGACCGCCGCCGCCGCGGCGTGGCTCACGAGGAGCCACCACCACGGCAGCACCCGTCGCTCGCGCCGTTCTTCGTTCACGGGCGGCTCCTCGCGCGGCGCGCTCCGCACCGCCGCCATCACCGCCGCGACGTGTTCGCGCGACGCAGGACCGACGTCGCCGAGTGCGAGGACTTCGACCGCGCGCTCGAGCCCCGCGAGTTCCTCGCGACACGCCGCACACCCCGCGACGTGCGCCGCGAGTTCGCGCTCGCGCGCGGCTCCCAGCGCCCCGTCGACGTGGTCGTCGAACAGACTCCGTGCCGTCTTGCAGTTCATGTCTTCCTCCGCGCCGCCGTGTGTTCCGTGTTCGCGCCTTCGGCCGCGCGCGCGCCGCGCGCCTCGCTCGCCGCCCACAACTCGCGGAACGCGACGCGTCCGCGATGCACGCGCGACTTGAGCGTTCCGATCGACAGTCCGAGTGCTCCCGCCGCCTCGTCGTAGCCGACGCCCAGCGCGTCGACCATGACGAGCGCCTCCCGAAACTTCTCGTCGAGCAGCGCCAGCGTCGCCGCGATCGCGCCGCGCTCCAACGTGCGGCGGTCGTGTTCGGCCGCGGCCGGCGCGCGCAACACTCCGTCGTCGAGTTCCTCACGCGCGCCGCCCTGGTCCGGTCGCCGCGCGCGCCGTCGCAGCACGTCGCGCCCGTGGTTGAGCGCGATCGCGAACAACCACGGCCGCACTTTCGCGCCGCGTTCGAACTTCACGAGGTTGCGGTGCACCTTGATCCACACGTCCTGCGCCGCGTCGAGGGCGGTGTGGTGGTCGCCGACCAGGCGTTCGAGCGCCGCGACGACGAGTGCGCCCCAGCGCTCGACCAGCAGCTCGAACGCGCCCATGTCGCCGTCGGCCGCGCGCCCCAGGAGATCCTCGTCACTCGCCTCGCCCGCGCCGACGAGCGGACCGCGGCGCTCCGCGGCGGCGGGGCGTCGGCGCTGGTCCTCGTCGGGAGCGCGCGGGGCGGGGGACAAGCGGGTGGGGGGGCGGACGGGCGGGACGAGCCGGTGGGGCGGCGGCGAGCGCGGGGAGCATCGCCGCGTGTCGACCGGCGGGATACGCCGCCGATCGGAGCCTGGTTCCCGGACCGGCGCGACATCCTCGCATCCAACCACGGCGGCGCCGCGTAGCGTCCCCTCGTGCTGCGCATCGCCCTCCTCGCCGCTCTGCTCGTCCCGCTGCTCTTCCTCGCGCTGTGGTGCCACGCTCCCGCGCCGACGCTCGAGCTGTGGTACGTGGCCGCGCTCGCGAACGAGGAGCGGCTCGTCGTCGCCGTCCTGCTCGTCGTCGGCGGTGTCCAGGCGGTGCGGCTGCGCCAAGCAGCCGAGCGCGACGGCGGGCCGTTCGCGCGCCAACTCCTGCTGGCGGCGCTCGCTCTCTCGACGGCGGTGCTCGCTTTCGGCGCGTGGTTCCAACACATGCAGGTGATCGACGCAGGTCGACGAACGGGCGCGCTGACGTCCATTGCCGATGCCGTCGCCGAGTACGTAGCGGCGCCTTGGCGCTCTGCTCCCGAGCCGACCGCGACGCACATGTTCGCCGAGGTCGAAGGCCGCACGCTCGAACTCGACTTCTTCGCACCAACGAACGGAGCCAGTCCCGCGCCCCTGATCGTCCGCGTCCACGGCGGCAGTTGGGCTTTCGGCGCGCGCACCGAGTCGCCGCATCTCACGCGCTGGTTCACCGAGCGCGGCTGCGCCGTCGCGACGATCGACTACCGACTGACGCCGCCGCCGCGCTGGCGCGATGCGACCGGCGACGTGAAGGCCGCGGTCGCGTGGTGCCGGCGCGAAGCCGCAGCACTCGACATCGACCCCGAGCGCATCGTGCTCTTCGGCACGTCCGCGGGCGGCCATCTCGCGCTCCTCGCCGCGTACACGGCGGGCGACGAGCGCTTCCCGCCGACGCCGCTCGTGTCGAGCGAGCCGTCACCCAGCGCTCCCGCGCCGATCGACACGAGCGTCGCGGCCGTGATCGCCATCTCGCCGCCCGTCGTGCTCTCGATCGGCTTCGAGAGCCCGCGCCCCTGGTGGTACCCGCCCGCGCTGCGCCGCACGAACCGCGTCGAAGAACTCCTCGGCGGCACACCGAGCGACGTGGCGGACCTCTACCAACTCGCGTCGCCGATCACGCACGTCTCCGCGCACACGCCGCCGACCTTCCTCGCCCACGGCGAGCACGACGAACTCGTCTGGCCCGCCAACTGCGAACGCCTCGCCGAACGACTCGCCGATGCGCGCGTCCCCTACGAGCTGCTCCTCCTGCCCGCCACCGACCACCTCTTCGAGCAGCGCGCCGGCGGCTTCGCGCTGCAGGTCGCGCTCGACGACCTGGCGGAGTTCCTCGACGAGCACGTCGTCCGCGCGCCCGGTTCGCGCTGAATCACTCCACGGGCTGGAGCTCGACGACAACCTCCGTTCCGAGCTCGACGGCACTCGGCAGCGTCGCCGCGAGCTTCCCGTCGACCGAACGCACGCGCCAGCCGAGCGGCAGGCACCACGGCTGCGACGAGTACACGTCGGTGACTCGCGTCGGTCTGGTGATGTGGATGGGCACGGGCAGCTCCAGCCACGAGCCGCTGCCGGGAGCCTCGAACTCGAATCGTGAGTCGTTCTCGTTCGTCGCGCTCGAGGCGGTGAAAACGAACCTGCCCGCCGGATGCAGTGCGAGTGGCTCGCCGCCGACGTCACCCGCGTCGACGATCACGAGCGTCGCACGCGGAGCCAGCTCGGGGAGCAAAACTTCGGTGAGGTTGTCTGTACTCGCACTCACGTACAGAACGCTGCCCACCCGTGCGCCGTACACATCGCACCGACCATCGGTCGCGAGTCGCTCCTTGTGTGTGGTGACGAGGCCACGAGTTCCGTCGATGCGCGTGCCGAACGCTTCGACGAGCACACTGCCGGTGAACTTCGTCTTGGGGGCAGTGAACGACAGTGCGGGGTCCACTCCCGGTCGATGGAACTCGGCATCGATCTCGACGTCGACGGAATCGACGATCTCGATCTCGTGCACGTCTCCGAGTACGAGTCCGCTGTTCCTCCGCGTCAGCGCGTAGGGCTTGGCGACGATGGAGCTGCTGGTCGCGACTGCGCTGACGAACGCACGAGCCGGCGGGAGTCCTCGGATCACGAGTGGACGCCGCGCATCGAACGGAATGAGGTGCGCGACGGGTGCGGCGCCCTGAGAGGTGCGGACCTGCACGCGCAGTGCACCCTCGGCGTCATCGAACACGGCACTCGGGTCGAGCGCAGCACCCGCGACATCGCGTGGCGCGAAGGTGACCCGCAGAGTCGTGGCCTCCTCGCGGATCGCTCCGAGTTCGCGCCACTCACCTGGTTCGACTCCGAGCGCTGTGACCTGGGAGCAGTGGACGACGTCCGAAGAAGCCAGCCGACCCACCACGAAGTGGTTCGCTGGTTCGTCGATCACGAAGTCGAACGATCCATCGCTCGACGTCGTGCGGGCGAGCTCCGTCCACATGCGCTCGACACCTCGCGAGAGTTGGATCTCGACGACGGCGTCACCTTCGCCCTCGGAGTGGCTCGGCGCGGTGAACACGAACTTCCCCGACAGTCGCGCCGGTGGCGACGCGGACAACTCGAACGTCAGCATGTCGCCAGGCCGTGCCGTGATCTCGGCGGAGAGTGGCCGCGGCGGCGACACGAAGTATTCGCGTTGCAGGCCCGGTGGGTCGATGCAGGGTGATTCGACGCGGTAGCGGTACTGGCCCGGCGCCAGAGTCGCCCACACGAGGCTTCGACCGCTCGTCGAGCAGCGAGTCTCGAACACCGCGATCGATCGTTCCATGTCCGCACGTGCGAGGACGGCTTGCGCAACGAGGCGCTTGGAGGCCCGTGCGCTCGCGTCGAGGGCGCGTTCGACCCGCTCGCGATGTTCGCGCGCGTCGTCGGGATACGCGTACTCGTCGTCCCGCGGCGCGTCCGTCACCTGGCGTCGTATGAGCAGCGCCTCGAAGCGCGTCCACTCGGGCAGGTCGCCGACGAGGCGCAGCTCGATGCGCGCACCGCGCTGCAGCACGAAACGCGTCGCGCCCGCGGCGTCGACGAAGTCCGCGCGCGGCACGAGGTCGTCGCGCTCGACGAGCACGAGATAGCGGCCCTCGCTCGGCAGCGCCGCGCCCTCCCCGACCGTCGCCGCGGAGTCCGCGGTGACCCAACGCACGCGCGCGTCGTCGACCGGCGCGCCCGTGTCGTCGACGATCACGAGGTGGGTGCCGGCGAGGTCGGCCGGCGTGACGACGTCGCGCATCGCGGCCCTGGGCTGTGCGGCGAGTTCGACGTCCGCGCTCGAGTCCGAGCGCGGCTCCGCACCGCCCGAGACATCCGAACCAGTACGTCCGCGCTCCGGCGCGCCCGCCCGTTCGGCGACGAGGCGCACACACACGAGGGCCACGATGACGACGAGAAGAGCGGCGAGCGGGCGAGCGAGCTTCAACGCGCGCCATGCTCCACGACGCTCAGCCGCGCAACAAGCCCTCCAGCGTCGCCTGGTCGAGGCGGCCGAGGTTGTCGTTCGCGAAGAGGTCATCGAGGAGCGCGCCCTTGCTCGCGGCGAGGTCCTTCACGCGTTCCTCGACGGTGCCGCGCGCGATCAGGCGGTAGGCGAAGACGGGGCGCGTTTGGCCATGGCGGTGCGCGCGATCGATGGCCTGGCGCTCGGCGGCGGGATTCCACCACGGGTCGAGCAGGAAGACGGTGTCGGCGGCGGAGAGATCGAGGCCGGTGCCGCCCGCTTTGAGCGAGACGAGGAAGACGTGGACGGACGGATCGGTTTGGAAGCGTTCGACGCGCGCGGCGCGGTTGCGCGTGTCGCCGTCGAGCAGCTCGTAGCGGATGCGGCGCGCGTCGAGCAGCGGCGGGAGTTTGTGCAGGAGGCTCGTGAACTGGCTGAAGACGAGCGTCTTGCGGCCCTCGCGCGCGAGCAGTTCGAGGCGCGGTAGGAGGATGTCGAACTTGGCGCTCGGCACGTCGGCGAGTGTGTCGTCGAGGAGCCCGACGTGGCACGCGGCTTGGCGCAGGCGCAAGAGGTGCGTGAGCACGTTCGCGGAAGAATTGCCGTTCGTGGCCGCGACCGCTGTCGTCGCGTCGTCGAGATGCAGATCCTCGCGCGCACGTCGGCGCAGCGCCTCGTAGCGCGCGAGCTGCTCACCCTCGAGTTCGCACCACAGCACGTCCTCGGTGCGCGGCGGCAACTCGGCGAGCACCTCGTCCTTCGTGCGGCGCAGGAACACCGGCCCGAGCGCGGCCATGAGGTCCTTCGCGCTGCGCTCGTCCGACAACTTCTCGAGTGCCGCGGCTCGCGGGCCGAGCAGGCCCGGATTGAGGAAGGCCATCAGCGCGGCGAGTTCACCGAGGTGGTTCTCGATCGGCGTGCCCGACAGCGCGAGGCGCGCGCGCGACTGCAGCGCACGCGCGGCGGCGGCGACCTGGCTCGCGGCGTTCTTGACGTTCTGCGATTCGTCGAGCACGACGACGTCCCACGGAGTGCTCGCGAAGAGCTCCGCGTCCTGACGCAGCGTGCCGTAGCTCGTCAGCACGAGGTCGGCGCGGCGCGCTTGTTCGAGATCGCGACGTCCGCCGGTGAACTCGGCCACGGTGAGTGTGGGCGCGGCGCGGCGCGCGAGTTCGCTCCAGTGATGGACGACCGAGAGCGGCGCGACGACGAGCGACGGCCCGTCCGCGAGGCCTTGCTCCTTGCGTTGCACGAGGCGCGCGAGCACCTGCACCGTCTTGCCCAGGCCCATGTCGTCAGCGAGGCAACCGCCCAGGCCCAAGCGCTCGAGGCCGGCGAACCAGGCCAGCGCGGCGAGTTGGTAGGGGCGCAACGGGAAGGCGAACGTGCGCGGCGGCGGCGGCGCCTCGCTGCCGTCGAACGCGGCGCGCGCGCGGCGCACGGACTCGGGCAGCGGCGCACCGAGGCCCGCGAGCAGCGGCGCCGCGAACCAACCGCGCGCGACGTCGACGTACACGCGTCCGTTCGCAGTGCGACCGAGGCGCGCGGCCCACACGAGGGCGCGGCGCAGCGCGCCGGGCAGCAGGCCGCTCGTGCCGTCGGCGAAGTCGATGCGACCGCTCGGTGCGGCGGCGAGCAACTCCGCGAGCGACAACCGCCGCGCACCGAAGCGCGCGAAACCGTCGAGCACGAGTTCGTGCCCGCCGTCCGTGCCGGGCACCTCGCGCGCGTCGACGCTGACTTCGTCGGGCAGTCGCTGCGGCAGTCCGGCGAGGTCGAGTTCCCAGTCGCGCTCGAGTGCTTCACCGAGCACCGCGTCGAGCATCTCGCGCGGCACGCTCCCGTCGCGGCGCGTGAGTTCCTGCGGCGCGGCCGGCAGCCCGCCCGCCGCGAGGAACAGCGCGAGCACACGCGCCTCGACGTCGGGTGAACGGCGCCGCTGTTCGCCGTTCTCGAGCGGCACCGTTTCGGTCGGGTCGCTCGCACGCACGAAACGCGCGCCGTAGCGGAACGCGATGCGCGCATCGATCTCGAGTGTGTCGCGCGGGTGCGCGCCGAGCATGTCGTGGTGCGCACCGCCCGCCGCGCCGTGGTGCGCGACGCGCACCGCTTCCAGTTCGAGCCGCACGCCGCGCGGCAGCGCTTCATCGACGCGCGGCCCGAGGCCCGGCAGTCCGGCGCGCGCTGCGAGTGCGCGCAGCTCGTTCGCCTCGCGCGCCGGCGCCGCGATTCCGCCCTTGCGCGCGACTTCGAGCACGGCCGCGTCCGACGCGCGCGCCGAGAGTCGCACGAGCCGATCCTCCGCGACCGCGAACCCGATCGCGGGCCACGCGCCGTTGTCCTCGAGTTCGACCCACTCGTCGTCGTGCACGAGGCCGGCGAGGAGTGCGACGTCCGCGCCGCGCGGCTCGAGTCGCAGTGCGAGTTGCACCGCGCCGACATCGGAGTGCCGCAGCGTCTCGCCCGCGAACTCGAGGCGCCCCGCGCGCACGAGCAGCGGCAGCACCGCTTCCGCGCGTGCCGCGTCGAGCGCGATCACTTCGCCGAGTTGGGTGCCCGCGTCGCCGGTCAGACGTGCGAGCACCGCGCGATCGAGTTCGTCGCCGAGGCGCCGCCAGTCGACGCCGCTCGGCAACGCGGCCGCGTCGTTCGTGCGCACCTCGAGACCCGCGCGGCCCGCGCGATCGACGAGGGCGTAGACGAGGCGCGCGTGCCCGACGACACCGAGCCACGGATCGCGCCGCGAACGTGCGAAACGCTCCGCCGTGTCGGCGAGTGCGCGGCGCCAGCCGGTCGGCTCGTCCGCACGCGGCGCGGCCGCGCGCCCGTCGCCGCCGATCAGCCCGCGCTGCGCCGCTTCGAGCGCCGCCGCGTACAGGTGTTTGCACGGCCCGAAGCGCCCGAACGCGGGGCACGAGCAGCTCCCGTACCAGCGTCCTTCGCCCGCCACCTGTTGGCGTTCGAGCGCGACGCGGTAGCGCTCGCCGCCCTGCACCGTCGCGACGACGCGCGCGCTGGTCGCCTCGTGCAAGTCGACCGCGCCGCCCGTGAAGTACTCGTGCGCCTTGACGCGCGTGCGCCGCGGCACGACCTGGCCGAGGTGGCGCAGGAGCAGCGCGTCGAGTTCGTCCGGCGAGTGCATGCCGGCGATCGTAGGCGCCGCTCGATCGAGCTGCATCCGTCCTGGCGCGTTCGCCCTGCGCACCGCACCTCGTATCCTCTCGCGCGCGTGGAACTCGTCGACATCGCGGCCAACCTGACCAGCAGCCAGTTCGACGCCGATCGCGCGGCCGTGATCGAGCGCGCCCTGGCGGCGGGCGTCGAGACGATGGTCGTGCTCGGCCTGAACGTGCCGGACGTGCGGCGCGCCGTCGAACTCGCACATCGCCACCCGCAGCACCTCGTCGCTACCGCGGGCGTCCATCCGCACTCGGCCGGCGAATTCGGCGATGCACAGATCGCCGAGCTGCGCGAACTCGTGCACGACCCCGCGATCGTCGCGGTGGGGGAGTGCGGCTTCGACTTCCACCGCATGTGGTCCGACGAGGCCAGCCAGCGGCGCTGCGTCGACGCGCACGTCGAACTCGCGATCGCGACCGGGCTGCCGCTCTACCTGCACGAACGCGAGGCGCGCGTCGCACTCGTCGATGCGATCGCGCCGCGTCGCAGCGAACTTTCCGACGTCGTCGTGCACTGCTTCACCGGCTCGGCCGCGGACCTCGACGCGTACCTCGCGCTCGACCTGCACATCGGCATCACGGGCTGGATCTGTGACGAGCGTCGCGGCGCCCATCTGCTCGAACTCGTCGCGCGCATCCCCGAGGACCGGCTGATGATCGAGACCGACGCGCCGTATCTGTTGCCGCGCACGCTGCGCCCCGCGCCGCCGTCGCGCCGCAACGAACCCGCGTTCCTGCCGGAGGTCGTGCGCACGATCGCACGCGCCACGGGCCGCAGTGAGGCGCGCGTCGCCGAGGCGAGCACCGCCGTCGCGCGCCGCTTCTTCCGCCTCGCGGAGCGCGTGCGATGAACACACGCGGACAAGCGGCCTCGTCGCCGTTCGGCGCGGCGACGCGGGCGGTCATGCCGGAGGACGACGTCGTGCGGCTCCTGCTGCTGCGCCACGGCGAGGTGGCGGGCTTCGAACAACGCATCGTGCGCGGTCAGATCGACCTCGCGCTCTCGGAGCGCGGGCGCGAACAACACGAGCGCCTCGCGCACTGGCTCGTCGCGCACGCGGCGAAGGTCGACCTCGTGTTCACGAGCGACCTCGTGCGCTGCCGCGATCTCGGTGAACGCGTCGCGCGGGCGAGCGGCGCGCCGCTCACAGTCGTTCCCGCACTGCGCGAGCAGTCGATGGGCGCGTGGGAAGGCCTGCCGTGGGACGAGGTCTCGCGCCGCGAAGGCGCCGCGATCAACGCCTACTGGAACGACTACTTCCACGCCGCGCCGCCGGGCGGTGAGTCGATGGAAGCGCTCTTCGCGCGCGTCGCGGCGTGGTGGCACTCGCAGCGCGCGTCGTTCCGCGGCAAGACGGTCGCGATCGCGACGCACATCGGACCGTTGCGCGCATTCCTGTGCGAGCTGCTCGCGCGGCCCGGCACCGAAGCGCTGCGTTTCGCGCCGGCGATCGCGTCGTGCAGCGAAGTCCTCGTCAGCACACCCGGCGCGGTCGTGAACACACTAGGCGAGCGGCCGTGGCTCGCGGGCGACGGCCAAGCGCAGCGCCAGCTGCCGGCGCGAGCGACGCGCGAGCGCTGCATCGCACTCTCCGGCTCGGCCGGCACGGGCAAGACCACACTCGCGCGCGCACTCGCCGCGCGGCTCGACGTGCCCTACGTCGAAGAAGGCATGCGCCGTCGCCTCGAAGCCGGCCTCGACCTGCACACCCTCGACGGCGACGGCATGCGGCGCCTCAACCGTTCGTTGTGGGAAGAGCAGAAGGAGCAGTGCGAACGCGCCGCTGCAAAGCACGGCGGCTACGTCGCCGATCGTTCACACATCGACTTCGCCGCCTTCTGGTTGCACTACGGCCTCTTCGACGACCAAGCAGCGACCGAGCGCATGCTCGCCGAGTCGGTCGCCGCCGCTCAGGACCAGTTCGTCGTGCTCCTGCCGCACGGCGCGCTGCCGCTCGTGCACGACGGCGTGCGTTCGACGAACCCGTGGATGCAGTTGCGCTTCCAGTTGTTGGTGGAAGGTCTGCTGGAGCGCCACCAACCCGCCGAGCGCTTCCTTCGACTGTGCGGCGCCGCGAGTGTGGCCGCACGTGTCGAGCACGTGCTGGACTGCATCGGTCGCTGACGCGCGACGTTCACTGCGATCTGCCCACGATCGCGTCGCGCACGGCCCGCAAGCGTGCGGACTCGGCCGCGTCGACGATCGGGGAACGCTCGCCCGGATCGCGGGCGACGTCGAACAGCTTCTCCTCGCCGTCGTGGCTGACGAGCTTCATGAGCTTCGCGTCGATCACGGCCCAACAGTCCTGGGCGTAGATGCCCGGGTCGAAGTTGAACGTGTTGTGGACGTAGATCGGAGCGCGCGGCGGCGCGTCACCGATCAACGCACGTGCGAAGCTCACGCTGTCTTCGAAACCTGACCCTGGCGCGGCGCCGCACAGCTCGAGGACGGTCCGAGGCACGTCGACCGCGTGGGCGAGGTGCTCGGAGATCCCAGGTTCCACGCGCGGACCGACGACGAACAACGGAACGTTGACGCCACCTTGCCAGGCCGAGAGCTTGTAACCCCGTGAGCGCCTCGTCGGCGGCGGCACTTGGTGCGGCGTGCCGTTGTCCGAGAAAACGAACAGGTAGGTGTTCGAGAAGTCGATCGCTGCGACGAGGTCGCCGAGGAGGTGATCGAGTGCCAGTACCGAAGACTCGTATCGATCGCGGGTCGACTTGCCCACGACGTGGCCGGCCGGCAGGAGTTCGGCGGGCGGCGGCGTGAACGGCTCGTGCGGTGTGAAGTAGTTCACGACCGCGAACCGCGGGGCGTCGGGCGAAGCGCTCCACCACGCCTCGAAGGCCGCGGTGACGGCGCTGCTGCTGTACTCGTACGAAGGGAGCATCACACCGTCGTCGATCCGGTGCCACTCGAAGTGTGTGTCGTCGCCCTCGCGTCCGAGGTTGCCGGGGTTGCCCGCGAGCCAACGGTCGTATCCGTGCTCGCGTGCCGACTCGCGCAGCAGCGTGTCGGCGCGCGTGCTCACGTGCCACTTGCCGAAGCAGGCGGTCGCGTAGCCACGCTCTCCGAGTGCTTCAGCGATCGAGATTCGTTGGGGCGGGACACCATGCTCCTCGAGGCTATGCGGATTGAGCACACCGTGCACACCATCGCGCACGCTGTAGCGACCGAATTGGAGTGCGGCTCGCGACGGAGAGCAGGTGGGGCAGACGAAGAAGTTCGCGAAGAAGCGCCCGCGCGACGCGAGCGCCATGAGTGTCTTGGGCGCGAGCGTCTCCAGATCCTCCATACCCATGTCGTCGATCACGACCACGACCACGTTCGGGCGCGACTTCGACGGTGCCGACTCCGACGGCACGACCGCCGGGGACGAGTGAACGGTTGCGAGCGCGGCGAAGAGCGCGAAGAGCCGCAGACGGGCGAAGGCGAACATGGGCGTGAGCGGCCCGGGCACCGAGCCGGCCGCTCACCACCGAGTCTGGAGCCCGCGACGCAGCTCGGTCGTCACGAACTCGGTGACTTCGAGGTGACGGCGCGGCGCACGCCGAGGGCTCAACGCTCGTCGGACTTGCCCGCTTCGAGATCTTGCGCGATCAGGATGTAGCGCCGCAGCTCCGCGCGCAGGACGGCGACGCGCTCTTCGTCTTCGATCGGCGTCGCTTCGTATGGGTCGGTCGGCAGGTGGAAGAGCGACTGCTCTTCGTCCGTGCGCACGTACTTCCAGCCCTCGGCGTCGATCGCGGCGCCGAGGAGCGGGGCAGGGTTCTTCATCTTCCGACCGAACACCACGACCGGCGCGCGCGCCGGTGCGTCGCCGACCAGGCTCTGTGCGAAGCTCACACTGTCCTCGAACGACGGTTCGGCGGGCGCGCCGCACAGCTCGAGCAGCGTCGCCGGAACGTCGACGACGTGCACGAGGTGCGACGACTCACCTTGGACGACGTCGGGTCCCACCACGATCAACGGCACGTTGACGCCGCCCTGCCAGACGGTGTGTTTGTAGCCACGCGAACGAGCGTCCACGGGCCAGTCGCTTTGAGGTGTGCCGTTGTCCGAGAGCACGATCAGGTACGTGTTCGACGTGTCGACGGCCGCTGCCACACGACCGATCAGTGTGTCCACTGCGACGACGCAGTTCTCGAAAGCCTCACGTGGGGTTGCCGGGAACTCGTGGCCGTTCGCGATCAGTTCCTTCGGCGGGTGGGTGTACGGAGTGTGCGGAGCGAACAGGTTCACGACGGCGAAGCGCGGGCGCTCCTCGTCCTTCTTCCACCAGTCGACGAACGCATCGACGACGGCTTCCGAAGCGTACTCCTGCGAGAGCGTCACGACGCCGTCGTCGCCGCGCTCCCAGTTGCGGTGGTTGTGGATGTCCAGGCGCGCGAGGTTGGATGGATTACCGGCGAGCCAGTGGTCGTAGCCGAACGCGCGCGCGGCATCGGCCAACGAACCCACGCCCTTCGCGTTCGGGAACTCGGCGAGTGTGCTGAGGTGCCATTTGCCGAACAGCGCCGTTGCAAATCCCGCGTCGTGCAGCGCGGAGCCGATCGACCGCCGGCTCCTGTCCGCGCCGATCTGCCCTTCTGAATGGGTCGCGAGGACGCTCCACACGCCGTCGCGCAAGCCCTGGCGCCCGAACTGCAGCGAGTAGCGCGACGGTGTGCACGCGGGATGGACGTAGAAGGACGTGTAACTGCGCCCACGCGCCGCCAGCGCGTCGATGTTCGGCACGGGGACCGATTCGAGGTCCTCCTTGCCGAGGTCGTCGATGACGACCACGACGAAGTTCGGACGCGTGGGGGCCGGGCTCGCGGCGGGCGCCTCACCGTCCGCTACGTCCTGCGCGCGCGCCGCACAGAGACACAGCGCGAAGAGCAGGACGAGGAGCGAAGCACGTGTGGTCGTCGTCGTCATGGCGCGAGTATCTCCTGGGCGACCGCGGCGAGGCGCGCGCGGCGGGTCGCGTCGGCCGATGTTCGTTGCTGCGTGTCGTCCTTGGTGAGGTCGAAGAGTTCGAGGCGGCCGCCCTCGCTCGTGAGTTTCCAACCCTCGGCGTCGACCACCGCCCACAGATCGCGTTCGAACGGACCAACCGCGCTGTTCGGCGCGCGGTGGTGCAGGAAGACCGGCGCGCGCGGCGGTTCGTCCTCGCCCCGCACGCTGGGCGCGAAGCTGCGACTGTCCTCGAAACCGCTCGCACTCGGCGCGCCGCACAGCTCGAAAACGGTGCGCGGCACGTCGACGACGTGCGTGAGGTGGGTGCAGGTTCCGCTCGGCACGTCCGGGCCGAGAACGATCAACGGAACGTGAACACCGCCTTGAAAGGTCGTGCCTTTGTAGCCCTGGTAGCGCCCGCCCGGCGGCGGCACCAGCGACGGTGTGCCGTTGTCCGGGAACACGAACACGTACGTGTTCGTGAGGTCGATCTGCGCGACGACGCGACCGATCAGCGTGTCGAGAGCGGAGAGCGCGGCTTCGTAGCGCGTGCGCGCGTCGGCCAATGCATCGACCGGGGCGACGCCGGGCGGCAGGAGGTCGGCGGGTGGCGGGGTGAACGGCTCGTGCGGAGTGAGGTACGAGACGACCGCGAAGCGCGGCTGTGTCGCGGGCTTCTGCCACCATTCGGCGAACGCCTTCGTGATCGCAAGCGCGTCGTAGGCCTTCGAGTGGCGCACACGTCCGTCGTCGACGCGCAACCAGTCCGAGTGCGACGCTTCACCTTCGAGCCCGATGTTCGTCGCGGCGCCCGCGAGCCACGTGTCGTAGCCGTGTTCGAGCGCCGCCGTGTCGAGTGTGACCTCGTTCTCGGTGCTGACGTGCCACTTGCCGAACAGCGCCGTGGAGTAGCCTGCGGGACCGAGCACTTCGGGCATGGCGATCCGATCCAGCGGCACACCGCGGTTGCGCCGCTCGCGCGCGAAGATCACGCCGTACACGCCGTCGCGGTACGAGTAGCGACCGAACTGCAGCGCGGCGCGCGACGGGCTGCACGTCGGGCAGACGTAGAAGTTCGAGAAGACACGACCGCGCTGCATGAGGCCGTCGAGCACCGGCACCGGCGTCGACGTGAGGTCCTCCCAGGCCATGTCGTCGATGACGATCAGGACCACGTTTGGATCGTCGATCGCGCCCGGCCTCGCGGCCTGCGAACGCTCCGCCGTTCGAGCCTCGTCGGAGCAGCCCGCCGCGAGGCTCGCGACGAATCCGACCAGGAGAGCGACGAGGATGGCGACGGCGCGACGCGACATGGACGACGCGCGACCCTTCGCGCGGCGCGCGAGACTAACGCACGCACGCACCGCTCGAGAGCGCGCCGGGCTTCAACGCGGGAACGCCTCGGGCAATCCACCGTCGACCGGCAACGTCGCACCTGTCGTCGGCGTCAGGCCCGACGCGAAGAACACGACCGCTTCGCCGACGTGGCGCGGCAACACCGGCACCTTCAAGAGGCTGCGCTCGCGGTAGTAGTCGCGCAGGCCTTGCGGGTCGAGGCCGCGCGACTTCATGCGCTCGGGGCCGACGAGTTCCCACAGGCCGCTCGGCACCTCGTCGTCGCCGAAGACGGCGTCGGCGTTGATCGTGTTCACGCGCACGCCGAGTTCGGCCAGTTCGAGCGCGGCGATGCGCGCGAGTTGCGACGCTCCGGCCTTCGAAGCCGAGTACGCGCCGAACGACGCGCCCGGCGCGAACACGTTCTTGCTGGCCTGCACGACGACGCTGCCGCCGGTGCCCTGCGCACGGAAGAGCTTCGCGCCCTCCTTGAGGACGAGCAGCGTGCCGAGCAGGTTCACGTCGACGACCTTCTGGAAGCGCGCGACGTCCATCTGCTCGAGTTTGCTGACGTACGCGATGCCCGCGTTCGGCACGAGCACGTCGACGCCGCCGAACGCGCGGCAGCAAGCCGCGAAGAGCGCATTCACGTCGCCCTCCTTCGTGACGTCGGCGGTCGCGCTTGCGAGGCTCGCCTTGCCGAACGTCTTCGCGAGGCGCGCGCGCACGACTTCGAGGCGCGCCGCGTCGACGTCGGTCAGGAAGACGTGCGCGCCCGAGGCGAGCAGTGCTTCCGCGATGCCCGCGCCGATCGCACCGGCCGCGCCCGTGACGAGTGCGACTTGGCCCGCGAGCACCGGGTGGCTCTGTTTGCCGAGCTTCTTCTGCTCGAGCGACCAGTACTCCATCTCGAACAACTCACCGGGCGACAGGTCGACGTACTTCCCGAGCGCCGCCCCGCGCGCCTTGCCGCGCAGCGTGTGTTCCGCGATGTCCGCCGCGATCGCCGCGGCCTTCTTGGTCGGGCCGAACGCGAGCAGGCCGAGGCCTTCGATCACGGCGACGACCGGCTCGGGCGCGAGCATCTTCGCGGGGAAGTCGACGCGCGCCTTGTTCGCTTCGAAGTAGGCCTTGTACGCGTTCGTGTATTCGTTCACGGCCGCGCGGCAGCGCGCGCCGTCGCTCGCGAACTCGCGCGACAGGTGCAGGTACGTGCACTTCGTGCGGATGACGTGGTCGGGCGTCAGCGGACCCTGTTGGCACAGCGCGCGCGCCGAGGTGTGGCTCGCGAACGCGACGAGATCGTCGGCGCCGCGCCAATCGACGACGAGGCGGCGCTGCTGTTCGCCCCACGGCGTCGCGGCCTTCGTCGCGAGCGCGCCGCGCACGATCGGCGCAATACGAGCGACGTCGGCTTCGAGCGCGGCGCGGTCGATCGGGCGGGCGGGGACGGTGGCGAGAGCCTTGCCACTCGTGCGGGCAGCGATGAAGCGTTCGGCGCGATCGACCTGCTCGATCATGCGTTCGTAGCTCGTGCGCGCGTCGTCGCCGAACGTGAACAGGCCGTGGTGCAGGAGCGCGATGCCCTCACAATCCGGCACCTTGTCGAACGCGTCCGCGACCGCGATCGCGAGCGGGAAGCCCGGCATGATCCACGGCAGCACGAGCACCTTGGGCCCGAGCGCTTCGCGCACGAGCTGCGCTCCGTTCGGCTGATTCGTCAGCACGCAGATCGCGTCGGCGTGCGTGTGGTCGACGAACTTCGCGGGCAGGAACGCGTGCAGCAGCGTCTCGACCGACGGCGTCGGAGCGTTCGAATCGAGCAGCCGCCCGCGCAGTTGGTTGACCATCTCCTCGTCGGAGAGCTTCGCCAACTTGCGC
>JBIKNC010000285.1:0-5084 GCA_044358925.1 Planctomycetota bacterium
GCGGCGCTGCGGGAACTCTTCACCCGCCGCTTCGACGAAGCCGGAGCGCGTGAAGTCGTCCTCGATGGTGCGCAGCGCATCGGCGAGGTCGGTCGCGAGTTCGTACTCGTCGTCCGTGATCTGCACGAGGCGTTGACCCTGCGCATGCAATTCGGCGAAGCCGAGTGTGACGAGCGAGATCAACGTGAGCGACGCTGCCATCTCGAGCAGCGTGAATCCGTTCCGCATGGACGTGAGCGACTTCATCGGTGGCTCGTGGCGAGTGAGCGTTCGACACGCTGGCCGCGGTTGTTCGTCCACTCGAGCGTCAGCACGAGATCGAGGCGCAGCGGCGTCGGCTCACCGGCTGCCCAGTTGGCGGCTGCGAGCTGCATGAGCGGCTCGCGCAGCAGCGTCGGCTCGACTTCGAGTTCGCTGTCGAACGGGGACGGCGTGTCGCCCGAGCACAGAACCGCGGGCGTCTCGAGGAGCACCTCGGACAGCAGCGACGCCAGCAGACGATCCGCCGTGCCGAGCTCACGCGCTTCGGTGACGAGGCGCGCGCTCGAGATCTGCGACGTGAGGATTCCGAGCGACATGACCGACAGCACGACGCAGGCGATCACGACTTCGAGGATCGAGAACCCGGAGCGCCGCGAACGGCGCCCGGGACTTCCGGGGGAGTGGCGGGGACGCACGAGGGGGGGATCGCCCCCCGGACGCGCGCCACTGGAGCGAATGTCCACGATTCGTGCCGACCGAAGCGGAGCGCACACGCGCCGCTCGGACTCGCTGCACACACGAACCGCCGAGCCCTGCCCTGTCAGCGACAGCCCAGATCTCGATGTGCACGCCCGAGCGCTGCGCACACGTCGCTGGCGAGGAGCGAACGGCGACTCGTGTCGACTGTGGCGAGATCCGCGGCGCGTCCATGCACCCAAACGGCAGAACACGCAGCGTCGAAGGCGTCGAAGCTCGCGTTCATGGCGGTGAGATGGCCCGCGACGATCCCGGTCAACACGTCGCCGCTGCCGCCTCGCGCGAGCCCCGGGTTGCCGGTCTCACAGATCCACGTGCGACGGCCGTCGTCGACGACGGTGCGGTGCCCCTTGAGCACACACACACCACCCGTGCGTTCGGCGAGTTCGCGCGCGACGGAGAGTCGCGAGACTTCGTCGCTCGCGACAGGTGCTGCGAGCAGCCGCGCCGCTTCGCCCGGGTGCGGTGTGATCACGAGTGCACCCTGGCGACGACGCAGGTCCTCGGGTCGACCGGCGAAGGCGTTGAGTCCGTCGGCGTCGACGACGAGTGCTGCGGGGCTCGCGACGAGGAACGACTCGACCAGCGAACGCACGTGCGGGCCCGGCCCGAGACCAGGTCCGATCGCACGCACTCGGTCGTCGGCGCGGCGTTCGAGTTCGAACACGACACGAGCGACGGCGCCCTGGCCGCCTTCGACCTCGACCAGCAGCGCCTCGGGAACGCTGTTCGCCAGAACGCTCCACAGCCGCGGATCGAGGCACATCGACGTGACGAGGCCGGCGCCCGAACGCAGCGCCGCCCGTGTCGTGAGCACCGCCGCACCAGGCATCGCGGGCGTGCCGTCTCCGGCGCTGCCGGCGAGCACGAGCAGGCGCCCCGCGTCGCCTTTGTGAGCGTCGTCGGCGAGGTCGGGCGGCGGTCGCGGTGTGCTGTTCACGAAGGTGCCTATCACGGTTGGTGGTTCACGGCGCGGCGCTGGAGACGCGCTCACCGGCGACATCGACCTCGATGCGGCCGACTTCGAGTCCGGCCCAGTTGCGATAGGGGCCCGGCGCGTACTCCGCGAGTCGGCCGAGTTCGTCGCGCGACAGGAGACCGAACACGCGACACAGCGCGACGACGAGCGGGAACAAGCCGCGCCAACCGCCGTCGTCGACCTTGAGCGCGAGTCCGAGGCCGCGTTCGCGCGCCGCGATCACGTACACGGCCTCGGCGCCGATCTTCGGGAACAGCCGCCCGCCGCTGACGCGCAGCAGTGCCGTGTCGATGCGCTTGTTTTCACCGGCGACGAGCGCCGGATGGGCGGCGGCCGCGTCGAGCAAGCGGCGCGCGGCACGCTCGCGAAGGGGCGCGAGGCTCGCCGGCGCGGCGAGCCGCGCGAACGCACGCGCCATGGCGTTCACCGAGAGTCGGTACGTCGGCGCACTGCAGCCGTCGATCGCATGTTCGAGCACAGCCGCGTCGCTGCCGCACATGTCGGCGATCGCGCGACGCACGTCGGTTTGCACGCGACCGTACGGGTCGAGGTACGTCGCGGGGTCGGCGCCGAGATGTTTGGAGAGCGCCAGGAAGCCCGTGTGTTTGCCGGAGCAGTTGTTGTGGAGCGCGCTCGCACGCTCACCGCGTTCCTCGAGCCGGCGCCGCGCGGCCGAGTCGGTCGGCGGCTGAGCTCCGCAGCGCAGGTGCCCGACGCCGAACTCGAGCCGCTCCAGAAGCGCCGCGACCGCGTCCGTGTGCTGCGCCTCGGCGTCGTGCGACGAGATCGCGAGCGCGAGTTCGGGCGGCGTGAACCCGAAGCGGTCGGCGGCTCCCGACTCGACGAGCGGCAGCGCTTGCAACGCCTTGATGGCGCTGCGCGCGAACGTCGGCGCGTCCACGTCGCCCTGGCTCGCGACGGTGCGGCCGTCCGGATCGACCAGCGCCCAGGCGCCGCGATGCACCGACTCGACGGCCGCGCCGCGCCACACGCGCACGAGGACCGGATTGGCCGCTCGGAAGGAGTCGCTCGCCGTCGAATCGGGTGCAGCCATGGAGTGGGAGGACGACTGTACCCCTCCTCGCGGTGGACGCTGCCTCTGCGCCGCCCTACAACGGATGGCGAGCGGATCCATGAGCGACACGAACGGATGGGTCGACGTCTTGCTGGCGCGCGTCGTCCTGCACGACGAATCCGACCAGCAGAATCTCTACCTGCGCGAGCGCGGCGGCCAGCGCGGGTTCGCGATCCTGGTCGGCACGAGCGAAGCGGCCGAGATCCAACGCGTCCTCGCGAAGGTCGAGGTCCAACGCCCGCTGACGCACCAACTGTTGCACGACGCCGTGACCGCGCTCGGCGGCAAGCTGGTCGAGGTGCGCATCGTCGCGCTCAAACAGAGCACCTACTTCGCACGCCTCGTGCTGCGCCGCAGCGACGGCACCTCCGCTGAAGTCGACGCGCGGCCGTCCGACGCGATCGCACTCGCGCTGCGCGCCCGCTGCCCGATCCGCGTCTCCGGTGCCGTTATGCGCGACGCGGCGACGTGAGCGGCGCACGCTCTCCGCACACACTCACTTCACGCCGTCGAGCGCGAACGTGAAGCGGTGGCGCACCGTGCGGCCCGCAGCTCCGGCGACGTAGCGCCACGAGCGCAACACGGTGCCGCGCGCGGCCTCGTCGAGCACGGAGTGGCCGCTGCTCGACACGATCGTCGCCTCGACGACGCGCCCGTTCTCGTCGAGCACCATCAGGATCTCGACCGAACCTTCCCAGCCGCGTCGCCTGGCGATCGTCGGATAGGCGGGGCTTGGTGACGCGAGCGCCACGGGCGGCGCTTCGACTTCGCCGACCGGCGGCGCCGGTTCGGGCGGCGGTTGCGGCGGCTCGGCGGGCTCTTCAACGACGATCGGCTCGGCCACCGGCTTCGGCGCGCTGCCGAGCGGGCGCTGCGGCGGCCGCGCGAACAGATCCGGCGGCGGTGTGTATTCGGTCGGCGCGGGCGCGTCGGCGAGCGGCTCGTCCTCGTCCGGAATCACCGGTGGGTCAGCGAAGCGCGGCGGTGTGAGCGGCGGTGTGTCCAGCGGCTCGTCGAGTTCGAGCGGCGGCTCGGTGTTCGCTCGCTCCGCCTCGATCAGTGTCTCGTCGACGTCGTCGATCGCGGCCAGCTGCTCCACCGACACGACGACACTCGTGCGTTCGCCGACGGGCCTGAACCAGCGCAGCCCGATCACGGTCACGACCGCCGCGAGCCCGAGGTGCACGCCGAGCGCGACACCGAACGAGAGCGGTGTCGCTCCGAGGATGCGCACCCGACCATCGCTCGACGTCTCGCCGCGCGACGATCGAGTGCGCACGCGCGCGCTCGCTCCGTCAGAGCGTGACCGTGACGCCGAAGACGACGTTGAGGCCGGGCTGGTTCGTGCCGGATCCATGGAAGCGGTAGTCCTCGTCGGTGAGGTTCTCCACCGCGAACATGATGTCGGTCGAGTCCGACACACGCCAGCCGGCGCGCGCGTGCACGACCACGAAGCCCGGCGTGCCGCCCGGCGGGATGCGCTGGGTGTCGAGTTGGTCGCTGGTCGAGAGCTTGTCGGCCTTCACCGCGCCCATGCCGAGCAGCTCGGCCCAGAAGCGCCCCGCTTCCTCGTCCCAGCGCACACCGAGCAGGCCGGTGAGCGGCATGAGGCGGCTGACCGGCTCCTCCGTGAGGATCTGCGCCGACGTCGGGAAAGTCGTCACGCGCCCCTCTTGGAACGTCGTGTTCGCGAAGGCGGTGAACCCGGCGCCGACCTTCTGCGAGCCGGCGAACTCGATGCCGTACACCCAACCGTCGCCGATGTTGTCGCGTGTGATCTCGAACTCGCCCGAGCCGTTCACGTTGCCGGTCGGGAAGCGTTGGATCTGGTCGTCGATGTCCGTGTAGAAGACCGCGACCTCGCCGGTCGTGTCGGGTGTGTCGAGCCGCGTGCCGAGTTCGTACGTCAGGTAGTACTCGGGATCGAGGCCGAGCGCCGGGATCTCGAACTCGTTCGTGCGCGCCGAGTCGAAGCGCGTCAGGTCGGACAGGTTCGGCGCGCGGAAGCCCTGCGACACGCCGCCGAAGAGCCCGAGTTCCTCGCCCGAGAGGTCGTACTCGAAACGCGCGGAGCCGACGAACGCGCTCCAGTCCTCGTCGACCGCGATCTGCGTCGTCGTGACGGGATCGCGCACGCGATCCGCGTCGGCCGCGGCGTACTGAGCGCGTGCACCGAGTGTGAACGTGAGCCGCTCGTTCGCTTCGACCTCGTCCTGCACGAACAGGCCGACGAGATCGTAGGTCGCGTCGTCGGCCACCGGGCCCTGGATCGCGTTCGACGAACTGAACGTG
>JBIKNC010000077.1:0-17984 GCA_044358925.1 Planctomycetota bacterium
CGGTCGTGTACGTGATGGTCGGCCAAGCGGCCGGCTGTGTGTCGCTGGCGCTCGGTTACGGCCGCACGGCAGCGGGCCTCGTCGGCGGCGACTCCGACGCCGGTGTGCCGACGGTCGGTTTCGACGCGTACGCACTGACCACGAACGGCACCGACGGTCACGAGACCGGGCTGTCGATCAAGAAGACGGGCCGCACGTATCCGCTCTCGCTCACGGCCGATCACCACATGATCGACGCGACCGGCGCGAAGGAACGCGACGGCGAGTGGCTCGATCCGACGCAGACGTATGCCGACCGTTTCGTCGAGGACGAGAACCACAACATGGTGGCGCTGACGACGCCGGCGCTCGTCGAGCGTTTCAACGCGCAAGCGAAGAAGGGCAGCCGCGTCAGCGAGTTGATCAAGGAGACGACGGCGAAGGAGTACAGCGACACGCTCGCGGCCGTCGCCAAGGAAGGCGGTCGCGCCGCGATCGACGCGAACAAGGCCGGCGGACATGGCGGTCACGGCGGAAGCCACGGCGCCGACGCGGGTCACGGCGCCGCGAACGACCACGCGAGCGAAGTGCTCTTCACGCCCGGCGAGGCTCCCGCGGACGACCACGGCCACGGCGGCGGTCACTCCGTCTACCTCGACCCGAACCACATCAAGCGTTTCGCAGGTCCGCACCTGCTCTCCTTGTGGGAGCGTCGCACCTACGACGGCCACCGCTGGGGCATGTCGATCGACCTGTCGTCGTGCACGGGCTGCAACGCCTGCGTCGTCGCCTGCCAGTCGGAGAACAACATCCCGGTCGTCGGCAAGGAACAGGTCGGCCGCGGCCGCGAGATGCACTGGCTGCGCATCGACCGCTACTTCTCGGGCAACCCGGACGATCCGCAGGTCGCGCACCAGCCGCTGACGTGCATCCAGTGCGAAGACGCGCCGTGCGAGCAGGTCTGCCCGGTCGCGGCCACCGTCCACTCGGACGAGGGTCTGAACGACATGGTCTACAACCGCTGCATCGGCACGCGGTACTGCTCGAACAACTGCCCGCTCAAGGTGCGGCGGTTCAACTACTTCAACTACCACCGCGACCTGAAGAAGAGCTCGAACGACCTCGAGCGCATGGTCTTCAACCCGGAAGTCACCGTCCGGGCGCGCGGTGTGATGGAGAAGTGCACGTACTGCGTGCAGCGCATCCAGAACGTGAAGATCAAGGCGAAGGTCGAAGGCCGTCGCCCGATTCGTGACGGCGAGATCGTCACGGCTTGCCAACAGACCTGCCCGGCGGACGCGATCCGCTTCGGCGATCTCGCGGACAGCCAGTCGGTGGTGTCGAAGGCACACGCGAGCGAGCGCTCCTACAAGATGCTCGAGTTCTTGAACATCCGGCCGCGCACCGCCTTCCTGGCGCGCATGACGAATCCCAACCCCGTGCTGGTGGAGGCCTGATCCATGGTCCTTCAACGAGCCATGCCGGTGGGCCTCGACAACACGAGTGACGATCCGTCCTCGCGTCAGGCGCTCATCGTCGCGAACAACACGTACGAGAGCATCACCGAGAAGGTCTGCGGCGCGGTCGAGGACCCGCGCATCGACAAGCGCTGGGCGGCGATGTTCGTCGTGGCGCTCGGTCTGCTCGGGATGCTCGGTGCACTGATCGTGCACCTCATCACGACGGGCGTCGGTGTGTGGGGCAACAACATGCCCGTCGCCTGGGCCTGGCCGATCGTGAACTTCGTGTTCTGGGTCGGCATCGGTCACGCGGGCACGCTCATCAGCGCGATCCTCTTCCTGCTGCGGCAGGACTGGCGCACGAGCATCAACCGCTTCGCTGAAGCGATGACGATCTTCGCGGTCGTGTGCGCGGGCATGTTCCCGGGCATCCACATCGGCCGCGTGTGGGTCGCGTACTGGTTGTTCCCGCTGCCCAACCAGATGCTGATGTGGCCGAACTTCCGCAGCCCGCTGCTGTGGGACGTGTTCGCCGTCGGTACGTACGCGTCGGTGTCGCTCGTGTTCTGGTACATGGGCATGATCCCGGACCTCGCGACGATCCGAGATCGCGCGAAGCACCCGCTGCGACGATTCGCGTACGGCGTTCTCGCACTGGGCTGGCGACACAACAGCCGCGCGTGGCACCGCTACGAGAAGGCCTACGGCATCCTCGCGGGCCTCGCGACGCCGCTCGTGCTCTCGGTGCACACGATCGTGTCCTTCGACTTCGCCGTGTCGCAGCTGCCCGGCTGGCACACGACGATCTTCCCGCCCTACTTCGTCGCGGGTGCGATCTTCTCGGGCTTCGCGATGGTGGTGACCTTGGCCGTGCCCGCTCGGGCGATGTACGGCATGAAGGACATCATCACGATGCGCCACCTCGAGAACATGAACAAGGTCATCCTCGCGACGGGGATGATGGTCGGCTACGCGTACGCGATGGAGTTCTTCATCGCCTGGTACGGCGGAAACCGCTACGAGCAGTTCGCGTTCATCAACCGCGCGACCGGTCCCTACTGGTGGGCCTACGCGATCATGGTGAGCTGCAACGTGATCTCGCCGCAGGTCTTCTGGTTCAAGAAGGCGCGCACGTCGATCCCGATCATGATGGTCGTCGCGATCCTCGTGAACATCGGCATGTGGTTCGAGCGCTTCGTGATCACGGTCAGCACGCTCAACCGCGACTTCCTGCCGAGCTCGTGGGGCTACTTCAAGCCGACCTGGGTCGACATCGGCATGTTGATCGGCAGCTTCGGTCTGTTCTTCACGCTGTTCCTGCTCTTCCTGCGCTTCCTGCCCATGATCGCCATGGCGGAAGTGAAGCTCGTCATGCCGCGGCCCGACAAGCAGGGCCTGGGCCAACACACGCCGGCCAAGAAGGCGGCGGCGCACCACTGATTCCGCGGACCCGCGCAGCAACGAAGGAGCGATCACCATGGCGAGCCGCATCACGAACAGCGACCAGGACCAGCCCAACTGGATCCGTGCACTCAACGCGCACGACGAGACGTCGACCCAAGAGGTCTACGCCGTCGTCGCGGAGTACGAGACCCCCGACGAACTGATCGCCGCGTGCGAGAAGGTCCGCGACGCGGGCTTCCGCAAGTGGGATTCGCTCACGCCGTTCCCGGTGCACGGGATCGACGAAGCGATGGGCATCAAGCAGACGATCCTGCCGTGGATCGTGCTCGGTGCGGGCCTGACGGGCGGGTCGATCGCACTGCTCCTGCAGTGGTTCACGAACACCTACGACTACCCGTTCATCATTTCGGGTAAACCGATGTTCAGCCTCCCGGCGAACATCCCGGTCACGTTCGAGTTGACGGTGCTGTTCTCGGCGTTCACAGCGTTCGGCGTGATGCTCGCTCTGAACCTGCTGCCGGCGTTCTACCACCCGCTCTTCCGCCATCCGCGCATCGCGCGCTACTCGTCGGATCGCTTCGCGATCGTGATCGAAGGTGCCGACCCGCTGTTCGAACGTGAGAAGGTCGAGAAGCTCCTCAAGAGCGCCGGTGCACTCGCGACCGAGGTCGTGTTCCGACCCGAGCGGCGCGCGGCGCTGCCCGTGGTGGTCCACGGCGTCGGCATCGTCGCGACCTTCGCGGCGCTGATCCCGTTCGGCTTCATCGCGAAGGCGCGTTTCACGAAGAGCGAAGAACCGCGCATCCACATCATCCAAGACATGGACATGCAACCGAAGTTCAAGGCGCAGGCGCCGAACCGGTTGCTCGAGAAGCTGTGGGGCGACCCGCGCGCGTCGCTGGCGCCGGTCGACGGCACCATCGCGCGCGGCTCGTTCGTCGCCGACGAGAAGCTGCACTTCGGCCAGAACGAGGACCTCACGTGGGTCGCACAGTTCCCGCTCGAAGTCGACGAGAACCTGCTCGAGCGCGGACAGCAGCGCTTCGGCATCTACTGCTCGGTGTGCCACGGCCTCGCCGGTGACGGCAACGGTTCCGTCGCGAAACGCGCCGTCGAACTCGCGCGCTTCGGCGGCAAAGGCATGGCCTGGGCGCCGCCGGCCAACTTCACCGACCCGCGCATCGTCGCTCAGCCGGTGGGGGAGATCTTCAACACGATCACCAACGGCAAGAACAACATGAAGGGTTATGCCGCCCAGATCTCGGTGGAAGATCGCTGGGCGATCACGGCCTACGTGCGCGCCATCCAGAAGTCGCAAACCGCCTCCGTGGAGAGCCTGCCGGCCGAGCGCCGCGCCGAGCTCGAAGCCCAGTGACCTGATCGTTCGAACGACGCATCCACGCCCATGGGAACCCACGGAATCCACCTCACCGAGTCCGACCTGCGCATGCCCGAGTCGCTGCGCGGTCTCTCCGGCAAGCTCATCCTCGTCGGCATCGTGCTCGCCGCCATCGGCGTCGCACTCGGTTTCGTCGAAGGTGACCACCTGCGCCACTTCCAGTTCGCGTACCTGACCGCGTACGCGTTCGTGCTGACGATCACGCTGGGCGGGATGATCTGGCTGATGATCCAGCACGTCTTCCGCGCCTCGTGGTCGGTCGCGGTGCGCCGGATCGCGGAGAGCGTCGTGCGCATGATGCCGCTGCTCGCTCTCCTCTTCCTGCCGATCCTCGTGCCGGCGCTGATGGGCAAGAGCGCGCTCTACATCTGGCTCGACGAGGTGTTCGTGGCGGGCGATGCGGAGTTCATGCCGACCAAGCAGGTCGTCTACCACGCCTACCTGAACCCGACGTTCTTCTTCGTCCGCCTGGGCGTCTACTTCGCGGTCTTCATCGGCCTCGCGCTGTTCTTCACGCGCAACAGCCTGCGTCAGGACGAGACCGGCGACCTCAAGACGACGCGCAAGATGGAGATCGCGTCGGCGCCGTTGATCCCGCTCTTCGCGCTGTCACTGACCTTCATCGGCATCGACCTGTTCATGTCGCTGGACCCGCACTGGTTCAGCACGATCTGGGGCGTGTACCTGTTCGCGGGAGGAATGATGAGCTTCAGCTCACTGCTCGCGCTCCTGTGCATGACCTATCAGAAGCACGGCGCGCTGAAGACGGTGATCCGCACCGATCACTACCACGACATCGGCAAGCTGATGTTCGCGTTCATCATCTTCTGGAGCTACATCGCGTTCAGTCAGTACATGCTGATCTGGTACGCGCACATCCCGGAAGAGATCACGTTCTTCGACAAGCGCCAGAACAACGGCTGGGAGTGGATCTCGGTCACGCTGATCTTCGGGCACTTCCTCGTGCCGTTCCTCGGGCTGCTCAGCAAACACGTCAAGCGCCACAAGCCGGGCCTCGCGTTCTGGGCCTGCTGGCTGCTCACGATCCACTTGGTCGACATGTTCTGGATCGTGATGCCGAACTTCTCGGCCGGTCACGTGCCGATGCCGTTCATGACGATCGCGCTCGCGCTCGGTCTGCTCGGGATCGTGGTCGGCTTCGCGCTCAAGAGCGCGGCCGGCGTCTCCATCGTCGCGGCGCGCGACCCGCGCCTCGGGGATTCCTTGGCCTACCACAACGTCTGATCACCAAGACGCAACCATGGCTGCCATCGAAGACAAGCCGTACACGGGAGCACTCACCGTCATCTCCGCCGTCACGATCATCGTGGCGGTGATCACGGCGACCAGCGTCGACGCGCTCTACATGTGGGGCGCGGAGAAGGAGTTCGCCAGCAAGGTCGAGCAGGCACCGGTGCGTGAACTCCAGGCGTTGCGCGCGGCCTCGGATGCCCGCCTGAACTCCTACGGCTGGATCGACCGCACCAACGGCGTCGTCCACGTGCCGATCGAAGAAGCGAAGAAGCAGCTCCTCGAGGAGCTGCGCTGAATCGCGCGCCCGGCCATCTGCGAAGGTCTCCGAGAACGAACATGAACGCGCTCCTCACCACGCCCGCACGCGCCACGGCCCTTCTGGGTCTCGTGGTGGCCGTGTCGTCAGCGCTCGGTGGGGGCGTGAGCGCCCTTCCGGCTGCACAAGACGCCGATCTGATCCCGCCCGCGACGGTCGGGATCGGCGTGACGCAGCGCATCGGCGACGTGCTGCCGCTCGATGCACCGCTCGTGAACACGCGCGGCGAGACGGTCCTCCTCGGCGACCTGTTCGACGGCGAGCGCCCCGTCCTGCTCACGTTCAACTACTCCGACTGCCCGCAGCTGTGCAGTCTGCAACTGAACAGCCTCGTCGGCGCCCTGCGCGACGTCGCGTACACGATCGGCGCGGACTTCGACGTCGTCACGGTTTCGATCGACCCGCACGAGAGTGCGGCGCGCGCGGCGTTGACGCAGGAGCGCTACCGCAACGACTACCTGCGCGCCTCCGAGGCGAGCGCGGGCGCCGCGCGTCGGCGCACGGAGGAACGGGCTGCCGCACTCGCCGAAGCGCCGGCGACCGATTTCCGCTGGCACTTCCTCACCGGTGACGAAGCGACCCTCGCCCGTGTCGCCGATGCCGCGGGCTTCGCCTATCGACTCGATCCGCTCACGGGTGAGTACGCGCACGACGCGGTCGTGGTCGTGCTCACGCCGACGGGCGCGATCTCGCGCTACCTGCCGGGCGTCTTCTACGAACCGCGCGACCTCGAACTCGCGCTCGTGTCCGCGTCGCAGGGCGAGCTCGGCGGCGTGGTCGCGTGGCTGCGCCAGACCTGCTACCGCTGGGACCCGAACGCGAGTTCGTTCGTGCTCGTGGCGGAGCGCCTGATGTTCTTCGGCGCCGGAGCGGGCGCCCTCGTCCTCGCCGTCTTCCTCGGTCTGATGTGGCGCCGCGAACTCGCGCGCTCGAAGACCGCTTCCTCGACCAGTTTGCCTGCGAACACGCTCCTCGCGCACGACGCGGGCGGCGACAGCCGGGCTGCGCACTGACTTTCGCGCACCCACCCACGAGCGACATGCTGACCCAACTCATGCTCACCGCGCCGGCACTCCTGGGAGCGTTCCAGGAGCCCGCCGGCGGTCCGGTCACCACGCCGGGCACGCACTTCTTCCCCGACCGTGCATCGTCGGTGGCGTGGGACACGGACCGTGTCTACCTGCTGATCTTCTGGTTGTGCCTGGTGGCGTTCGTGATCATCGTCGCGGGCACCGCGTACTTCGTCTGGAAGTACCGCGCGCGCGAAGGTCACAAGGCGGTGAAGACGCCGACGCACGACAACGTGCTCGAAGTCACCTGGACCGTCATCCCGACGATCCTCTTCGGCGTCATGTTCTGGGTCGGCATGGACGGCCTGCTCGACCTGCGCCAGGCGCCGGGCGACGCGCTGCCGGTGCAGGTCACCGCGCAGAAGTGGGCCTGGACGTTCACGTACCCGAACGGAGCGCAGAGCCCCGAACTGCACGTTCCGATCGATCGGCCCGTCAAGTTGACGATGACGTCGACGGACGTGCTGCACAGCCTCTTCATCCCGGCCTTCCGTGTGAAGCAGGACGTCGTGCCCGGTCGCTACACGTCGCTGTGGTTCGATGCGAACGACGACGTCATCCCGGCGGGCGAGGCGACGAAGCTCTACGACCTGTTCTGCACCGAGTACTGCGGTGAGAAGCACTCGGCGATGATCACCAAGGTCGTCGTCCACACCGGCGAGGGCTTCCTCGCGTGGGCCGAGGAGACGGCGAACTTCATCAAGAACGAGCCGGCCTGGATCGCGGGTCAGAAGCAGTTCGTGATCTCGGGCTGCAATGCGTGCCACGCCATCACGGATCAGAACGGGACGGGCCCGGGCCTCTTGACGCTGTCGCAGCTCATCAAGGACGGCGGAGAGGTCGACGTGATCGAGGGCGGCGTCACGAAGAAGGTGCCGGCGACGCTCGACTACCTGCGCCAGTCGATCCTCCAGGCGAACACACAGGTCAAGGTCGGCTACACGCCGCAGATGCCGCTCTTCCAAGGGCAGCTCAACGAGCAACAGGTCGACATCCTGCGCATCTACATCCAGGGCCTCGCGGACGTGAGTCTGCAGGGCAACACCCAGACTCTTGCGCAGATGCGCGGCGAGACGGTGCCGGCCGACGGTTCGGCCAATGGCGCCGCAGACGGCGCGACGCCGCCGACCGACGGCGGTCAGTGACCCCAGAAGCGCGACGAACACGAACCGACGAGACGCCGAGGGACCCTCCATGGCTACGACGACCACCACCACGACGCTCGGAGCGCCGCACAAGCCGGCCACCGAGACGAACTACCTGAATTGCAGCCGGGGCTTCCTCTCCTGGTTCTTCACGCTCGATCACAAGCGGATCGGCCTGATGTACCTGGTCTCGATCTTCGGCGCGTTCGCGCTGGGCGGCTTCTTCGCCGTCGCGCTGCGCACCGAGTTGATCGCGTCGGGCCAGACGATCATGGGCCCGAACGCCTACAACCAGATGTTCACCCTGCACGGGGCCATCATGGTGTTCCTCGTGATCATCCCGTCGATCCCGGCGGCGCTGGGCAACATCGTGTTGCCGATGATGCTCGGCGCGAAGGACGTCGCGTTCCCGAAGCTCAACCTGATGAGCTTCCACCTCTACGTCATCGGCGCGATCTTCTTCGTCGTCACGCTGATGAACGGCGGCCTCGACACGGGCTGGACCTTCTACACGCCGTACAGCACGACAACGAACACGTCGGTCGTGTCGGCGGTCATGGGTGCGTTCATCCTCGGCTTCAGCTCGATCTTCACCGGACTCAACTTCCTGGTGACGATCCACAAGATGCGCCCGCCCGGCATGGGCTTCTTCCGCATGCCGCTGTTCCTGTGGGGCATGTACGCGACGGCCGTGATCCAGGTGCTGGCGACCCCGGTGCTCGGCATCACGCTGCTCATGCTGGCCGTCGAGCGCACGACCGGCCTCGGTGTGTTCGACCCGGCGCGCGGCGGTGACCCGGTGCTGTTCCAGCACTTCTTCTGGTTCTACAGCCACCCGGCCGTCTACATCATGATCCTGCCGGGCATGGCAGTGATCTCCGAGATCATCTCGGTCTTCAGCCGCAAACACATCTTCGGCTACAAGTTCATCGCCATCTCGTCGATCGCGATCGCGCTGTTCGGCTTCTTCGTGTGGGGCCACCACATGTTCACGAGCGGCCAGTCGACAGCCATGTCGACGATCTTCAGCGCGATCACGTTCAGCGTCGCCGTGCCGTCGGCGATCAAGATGTTCAACTGGATGACCACCATGTACAAGGGTGAGATCATCCTCAAGACGCCGATGGTCTACGCCCTCGGCTTCCTGTGGTTGTTCGGCATCGGCGGCCTGACGGGCTTGTTCCTCGGCACGATGAACACCGACATCTACTACCACGACACGTACTTCGTCGTGGCCCACTTCCACTACGTGATGGTGGGTGGAACGCTCTGGGCGTTCCTCGGCGGCCTGTACTACTGGTGGCCGAAGATGACCGGCAAGATGTACGACGAGAAGGGCGGCATCTGGGCCAGCCTCGTCGCACTGCTCGGCTTCAACGTGCTCTTCTTCCCGCAGTTCTTCCTCGGGAACATGGGCATGCCGCGCCGCTACCACGACTATCTGCCCGAGTTCGAGTTCTGGCACCAGATCTCGACGATCGGTGCCTACATCCTGACCATCGGCCTGGTCCTGGCGCTCGTGAACCTGTTGCGCTCGCTCACCAGCGGTCGACGCGCGCCGGCCAACCCGTGGGGTGCGAACACGCTCGAGTGGCACACCAGCTCGCCGCCGCCGCAGTTCAACTTCGACCACGACGTCGTCGCCGACGACCCGTACGACCTCGATCGCTGGGCCTACGACCCTGAGACGCAGAGCTACGTGCACGTTCCCGCCACCGGCAACGAAGCGCGCGCGCACTGATCCCCGCTCCACTCGATCGCGAAGCTCGACCACCCCTCCATGAGCACCACCACGAGCGCGGGTGTCGCCACCCAACACGCGGGTCACGGCCACGCGGCCGGTCATGACGACCACGGTCATCACGACCCGACGCTGGCGCACCATTTCGACACGCATCAGCAGCAGTTCGACGCCGGCAAACTCGGCATCTGGCTGTTCCTGGTGACGGAGATCCTGTTCTTCTCCGGTCTGTTCTGCGCTTACGCGATCTGGCGCGAGAACCACAAAGAGGTCTTCGTCTACTCGCACCACTACCTCGACACGAAGTGGGGCGCGATCAACACGGTCGTACTGCTCGTCTCGTCGCTGACGGCGGCGTGGGCGGTGCGTTCGGCGCAGCTCGGGGACAAGAAGAACCTCGTGCGCAACCTGGCGCTCACGCTCATCTGCGCGTTCGGTTTCCTCGGCATCAAGTCGATCGAGTACACGTCGAAGTACATGCACGGCACCATGCCGGGCAAGCACTTCGCGCCGCACCCCGAGGCGATGCTGCTGACGCTCGAGAACCACACGGTCGTGGTGGGGGAAGCCGGCACCGAGGCGCGTCGACAGCTCGGCTATCCGCTCGAGGGTGAACTCGCTCCGGAGCAGAAGGAAGCCGTGCACGCTCGCGCAGCGAAGCTCGTGCTCGCGTCCGATCCGGTGCCGCAGAGCGTGCCGACGTTCTTCGCGATCTACTTCTTCATGACCGGCCTCCACGGCTTCCACGTGCTCGCGGGCATCGTCGCGATCTACTGGGTCATGCGCCGGGCGATGAAGAACCAATTCACGCCCAAGTACTTCGGTGCGGTCGACTACGTGGCGCTCTACTGGCACCTCGTCGACTTGATCTGGATCTACCTGTTCCCGCTGCTCTACCTCATCAGCTGACCCCGCGCCCTCGCGCCATCGAACAGGAGTCAACTCCAAGTGTCCGCCACCACACACGCCCACGCAGCCCACGCCCACGACGGGCACGGCCACGACGACCACGGCCTCGCGCACGTCGCGAGCGCCAAGATGCTCGTCACGGTCTGGCTCGCCCTCATCGCCCTGACCGGCATCACGGTCTGGACGGCGAGCATGCACCTGCATCCCTTCGACCTCGTGATCGCGATGATCATCGCCACGATCAAGGGCCTGCTCGTCGCGCTGTTCTTCATGCACTTGAAGTACGACCGGCCCTTCAACGGTCTGATCTTCATGCTGTCGTTCGTGTTCGCCGGCATCTTCGTCGTCTTCTCGATGTTCGACACCGGCATCAACCAGTTCGGTATCGCGAAGCGCGCCGCGGACGCGCCCGTGATCGAGGCCTGGCGTGCGTCGATCGTGGAAGGCGCGACGCACGACGCCCACGCGCCCGGCGACCATGCATCCGACGGGCAGACTCCGTCCGAAGCTGCTCACTGACGGCCGGGCGGACGATGTTCCGCCGACCTGAACCACCGTGGCGCTCCAACCGAACGATGCCTTCCACCTGCGCACGGGTGTGACCGCCCACCGACGAAGCCACGCCGAGCCGCCTGCGGGCGTCGGCACGCTGGGGATGAAGATCCTCATCGCCAGCCTGTCGTTCGTGTTCGCGTCGACGGTGCTGCTGTACCTGATCCTGCTGGGTGGGGAGGACGCGCCGAAGGTGCGGCTGCTGCCGATCGTCGGCATCGGTCTCCTCGTCTCGACCGTCTTGATCGTGTGGTCGTCGTTCACGCTCCGCCGCGGAACGCGCGCGATCGCGGCGGGTGACGCTGCCGGCCTCGTGCACTGGCTCAGGCGCACGCTGTGGCTCGGCGCCGCCTTCGGTGTCGTGCAGACGGCCAACTGGGTTCTGCTGTGGACGAAGGGCATTGCGCTCGACGCGAGCCATCGCGAGAGCGGCTTCTTCATCGTCCTCACCGTGCTGCACGCGTTGCACGTGATCGGGGGCGTGGTGCGGCTCGTGCACATCGAGTGGCGGGCCGCACGCGGTGACTTCACGAGCGACCGGCACGAGCCGGTGACGACGCTCGCGATGTACTGGCACTTCCTCGACGTGGTGTGGGTGTTGCTCGTGCTCGCGATCGTGATCGTGTCGTTGTGAGCCGAACAGGCGCCGGCGGCGACGGCATCAGTTCACAGAACCGTTCCACGTGAACCCGATCTGCACGAGAACGCCGTTCTCGTAGGCGTCGCCGCCGGCGAGCGCTTCCTGGTGCAGCGGCACGAGCACGTCGATCCGCGCTACGAGGCCCGCAGCGAGTGAGCGACTCGCGCCGAGGAGCGCTCCGATGGCGAACAGGCCCGTGTTCTCGTCGCGCACGGCGTTCCAGTGCGCGCGTCCCTGGCCGTAGGTGACCGCGCCGGCGCGCACCACCAGAGTGTCGGTCGCATCGAAGTCGATGCGGGCCGTCGCCGACGCTTCGAGAAGCCCGCGGTAGCCCGTGCTCGACGTCGCGAACGGCGCCCGCACGGCCAGCGACGAACCGACGCGCCAGCGGGGCGCGAGTGGCGTGGCCCACGCGAGCTCGAGCACCGGATCGAACGTCCCCGAGCCGAACTGCACGTGTTCGTGCGGCAGCCCGAGCTCTCCGGCCGCGAGTGGATCGGCTTCGGTCGCGCCGATCGGCAGCGTCACACCGAAGGAGGCTGTGAGCCGATCGCCGCTCGTCCACGTGTCGCTCCAATGGCGCGCGACCAGCAGCGTCGCGTCGCCGAAGCCCTCGAGGTGGTCCGCGCCGTGGTGGCTGTTCGCGTTCGCTTCGATCGCGACCACCTCGTCGGGAGTGGCGGGCTCCAGAAGACGCACCGACGATTCGCGTTCCTTCCAGTCGTAGGGCAGTCGCACGGTGAGGTCCCAACCATCGGCGAAGGCGTACGCGCCGACCATTTCGAGGCGCACGAAGTCGAGTCCGACCTCGTGGCGGTGCAGCGGCACCGTCACGACGGCGCCCGACGGATCGAGACCGCTCGTCGACGTGTGCCCGCCTTCGAAGTCGGCGCCGTACGTCGTGTTGAATCCGAGCCGCACCGCTCCCGCTGCATCGAGGGACACCCGGTCCCTCTCACCCAGCCGCGGAACGGCCGGGTTGCTTCAAGCGGGTCAGGTCTGCGCGAACGATGTCGGGGCCCCAACGAGGCCGACGGCGACGAGAGAGACGACGGTGAGTGCGACGGAACGCATGCACGTCATGTCGTAACAGAAGAAGAGCCCCGGCGCCGTGTGGGCTGCCGGGGCTCTTCGAATTCGACGCGGCTCTCGGCCGCGGACGGCCGGTGCTACTTGAGCGCCTTCGCGGCCTTCTTCCGGTGGTTCGGATCGAGCGCGCGCTTGCGCAAGCGCAACGATTTCGGCGTCACCTCGAGCAACTCGTCGTCCTCGATGAACTCGAGGAACTCCTCGAGCGACATGCGCTTCGGCGGCGCGAGCATCGCGTTGTCGTCCTTGCCGGCCGCGCGCATGTTCGTGAGCTTCTTCTCACGGCACACGTTGAGGTCGAGGTCGCCGGGCGCCCGGCTCTCACCGACGATCATGCCGCCGTAGACCTCGTCACCCGGCTCGATGAAGAACGTGCCGCGGTCCGACAGGCCGTCGAGGCCGTAGGCCATCGCCTGGCCGGGGCGGTCCGAAACGAGCACCGAACCGTTGCGCCGCGGAATCGACCCGCCGTCCGGCTCCCAGCCGGCGAACAGGTGCCCGAGGATCGCTTCGCCTTGGGTCGCGGAGAGCAGCGCCGTGCGCGCTCCGATCAGGCCGCGCGCCGGGATCTTGAACTCGAGGTGCGTGATGTGCTCGCCCGCTTCCATCTCGAGCATCTCGCCGCGCCGACGGCCGAGGAACTCGATCACCTTGCCGGCGTGGTGGCCCGGCACGTCGACCGTGGCCATTTCCATCGGCTCGCACACGACGCCGTCGATCGTCTTGAGGATGACGCGCGGTTTGCCGACGGCGAACTCGTAGCCCTCGCGGCGCATGTTCTCGATCAGGACCGAGAGGTGCATGACACCGCGGCCCTTCACTTCGAACGAGTCCGTGCGATCGGTGGGGCCGATGTGGAGCGCCGCGTCGCGCAGAGCGGCGCGCTCGAGGCGCGTCGCGACCTGGCGCGACGTCACGAAGTCGCCCTCGCGACCGGCGAACGGCGAGTCGTTGACCTGGAAGACCATCGAGATGGTCGGTTCGTCCAGTTGGATCGCAGGGAGCGGCTCGATCGCTTCGAGCGGGCACAACGTGTCGCCGATCGTCAGTTCGTCGATACCCGCCACGACTGCGACGTCGCCCGCGAAGACCTCGTTGACCGGCACGCGGTCGAGGCCTTGGTAGCGGTAGAGGTTCTTCACGGCGACCTGTACCGGCTTCGGGCGATCCGGGTGGCACAGCACCAGGCGCGCGCCGAGCCGCAACGTGCCGCGCACGACGCGACCGATGCCGATGCGACCCACGAAGTTGTCGTGGTCGATCGTGACGGCTTGGAACTGCACCGGCGCCTGGGGATCGCCTTCGAGAGGTTTGACCTCCTTCAGGATCATCGCGAAGAGCGGACCGAGGTCCTGCGTGCGCTTGCCGAGTTCGCGAACGGCCCAGCCGTCGCGACCGGAGCCGTAGCAGACCGGGAAGTCGAGTTGATCGTCCGTCGCACCGAGTTCGACGAACAGGTCGAAGACCTCGTTGAGCACCTCTTCGGCGCGCGCGTCGGGACGGTCGATCTTGTTCACCATCACGAGCGCCCGCAGGCCGCGCGAGAAGGCTTTGCTGAGCACGAAGCGCGTCTGCGGCATCGGGCCTTCGGCCGCGTCGACGAGCAGAAGCACCGCGTCGGCCATGCCGAGCGTGCGTTCGACCTGTCCGCCGAAGTCCGCGTGGCCCGGCGTGTCGATGATGTTGATGCGGCGGCCGTCGTAGTCGATGGCCGTGTTCTTCGCGAGGATCGTGATGCCACGTTCGCGCTCTTGCGCGTCGGAGTCCATCACGCGTTCGGCGACGATCTGGTTCGCGCGGAACGTGCCCGCGAAGCGGAACATGGCGTCGACGAGCGTGGTCTTGCCGTGGTCGACGTGTGCGACGATGGCGATGTTGATGGTGTCGGACATGGGGCGCGGCGGCAGACTTTTGGGCCGAAGAGTCTACTCGCGCCGCGCGCGCGTTTCGCCAGTCTGCTCGCGCCTCAACGCGCCAAATCCGCGAACTCGGGCAGGTCCCGCAGGCTGTCGAGGTCGTCGTTGTTGAACAGTTCACTGCGCAGGAAGTAGCCGCGGTCGCGCGCCTCGACGAGCGCCCGGATGGCCTCCTGCCGATGGCCGAGGATGGCCAGCACGCAGCCGGCGTGGAACTGCGTGTAGCCGTCGCGCGGCGTCAGCTCGCGCGCCTGGTCGACCTCCTTGCGCGCCTCGTCGACCGAACCCATGCGCGCCAGCAGCAGTGCGAGGTGCAGGCGTGCCTCCTGGCTGTCCGGGACTTCGCGCAGGTGCGCGCGGGCGTGGCTGATGCCGAAATCGGCGATCTCGAGGCCTTCCTCGTAGCGGCCGAGGCGGCCGAGCACGTGGTAGAGGTGGTCGTAGGAGCCGATGTGCGTCGGCTGGAGAGCGATCGCTCGGCGCAGGAGGGGCGAGGCGGCCTTGTCGTTGCCTTGACGTGCCAGCAACGCGCCGAGGAGGCGGTGCGCGAGCCACTCCTTCTGGTCGGCTTGGATCGCGAGCCGGTACTCGCGCAGAGCGTCCTCGGGGTGACCGCTCATCGCGTGGGCGAAGCCCAGCGACGTGTGGCCCTCCGCACTGGCGGGGTCGAGCACGAGCGCGCGCCGCGCCTCCTCGAGCGCTTCGTCGAGGAACGTGCGGTCGCCGTCCCAGTAGACGTACTTTCGCACGAGCGCTTCGGCGAGTCCGGCGTGCGCGAGGCTGCACTGCGGGTCCGCGTCGATCGCGTGGCGGAAGCTCGAGATCGCGGCGACGAGGTGTTTGCTCGTGCCGCGGTGCAGCACGTCGTGCGCGTGGCGCGCGAGCGTCCCGGCCAGAGCGGTGTCGCGCTTGATGGCGGCGCTGGGCTTCTGCGCGACGTCCGAGAGGTAGTTGCGCACGACGCGCGACAGGCCGCGCACGAGCTGCGCCTGCAGGCCCCACTCGTCGGCGTCGGTGTATTCGATGCGGTGCTGCACGGCCTCCTGTGCGCCGCCGCCGAGCGGTGCGAGTTCGACGTTCACGACACCGGTTTGGGCGCGCAACTCGAGTGAACCGCGCAGTCGGTACTGACTGCGGCCGGATGCCGGCAGCGGCTCACCGGCTTCGAGCAGCACGATGTCGAGGCCCGTCGAACGTTCGAGTTCGCTGCGCAAGTCGTGGCGCAGACCTGCGGCGAACGCGCGCTCGCCCTCGTTCTTGCCCGCGACGTCGAAACGCGGGACGAAGATGCGGCCGCGCAGTCGGGTGCTCGTGCGCGAGGTGCTCTGCGACGCGAGGCTCTGGTGCACCGAGATGAACGCGGAGTGCAGCGCTTCGCCGCTCGGATAGCGATCCGACGGTTGCGGCGCGAGGCAGCGCAGGAGCGCGTCCTCCAGTACGGCGGGGAAGCCGCTGCGCACGTCGCTCGGGCGGCGCGGGCGACCGTCGAGGATCGCCATGCAGACCTGCGGGAACGAACGACCCGGGAAGGGCAGCTCGCCCGTGAACGCGTGGTAGAAGGTCGATCCGAACGCGAAGACGTCGCTGCGCAGATCGAGGTCGTGCCCGCGCACCTGCTCCGGCGACATGTAGAGCACCGTGCCGACGAGGATGCCTTCCTGCGTGATCGTGTTCTCGGCCGTCGAGCGACAGATGCCGAAGTCGAGCAGCTTCACGCCGCCGTCTTCGAGCACCATGATGTTCGCGGGTTTGAGGTCGCGGTGGATGAGCCCGAGGCTGTGCACCGACTCGAGTGCGGACGCGACCTCACACGCGATGCGCGCGCCCTGTTCGTAGGGCAGCACGCGCTCGGCGACGACGCGGTCGAGCGTGCGCCCGACCAGGTACTCCATCGCCATGTACGAGCGGCTCTGGTCGCTGCCGTACTCGTAGACCGTCGCGATGTTCGGATGTTCCAGGCGGCTGGCGTGCTGCGCCTCGCGCGCGAAGCGCGTCACGGCTTCCGGATCGAACTCGACTTGCGGGCGGAGGATCTTGAGCGCGACGGTGCGCCCGAGGCGCGTGTCGACGGCGCGGAAGACCTCGCTCTGCGGACCCTCGCCGAGGCGGTCGGTCGAAGGATCGAAGCGGAAGTGGGCGAAATCCATGGCCGGCGCTGCTGGAGGGTTCGAAGCGCCGGCATTGTAGGAGCCTGAGACCCTCGAACCCGCGCGTCCATCGACGCGGCGCGCCTCTCAGCACGAGTCCATGAGCACCCCCGGATCCGTTTCTCCCGACTCCGACGTCGAACCGCGCGCCCAGAGCGGCGAAGTCGTGTTCGCCGAGGCCGACTTCCGAACGCTCGCGGACCCGCTGGCGCGCGACCCGCAGTACAACGCGGCGCGTCTCGCGGCGCGCACGAAGCTCGCGACGATCGGAAAACGTGCGGCGGCGGCGACCAAGGAAGTCGGGCTCGAACTCGACACACGCACGTCGATCCACAATCCGCATCCGTTCAACGGCATGCGCGTGTCGCGGCTGTGGACGTACGTGATGCGGCGCAAGGCCGACAAGACGAAGCTGCGGCGCGAGGTGGGGCCGGAACTCGGCAAGGACCTCGACGCCGCGTACCGCAACGTCTACCTGTGCGTCGCGCTCGAAGCCGATGCACTCGAAGTGAGTCTGCGCATGCACGCCGATGCGTGGATCGACGCGAGCAACCTGACGCGGCGCGTGCAGCGCGAAGGTGTGAAGCCGTTCCTGCGCGTGCTGCAGGAACTGGGCGGCTTCCAGTTGCGCTTGCACGACTGGAAGGGCGAGTGGCCGTGCTCGAAGATCGAGACGACGAAGCTCGAAGAGTTCCTGAAGTTCTGGAAGCCCGGCGAGCACCGTTTCGCCGTGGAGCGCCGCTGGCCCGCACCGCAGGGTGCGCGCGGGCACGTCTTGGGCACGGGCGTGGAGGCGGAGCTGTTGCGCGAGCTCGAGCGCTTGGTGCCGCTCTACCAGTTCATCGCCTGGTCACCGGAGAACAACCACCTGTTCGCGTGACGCGTACGGTGTCTGACACCGGATCCGCCACGACACCGACGGAGTGGCCCAGAGAAAGAACCCCACGGATGGCGCGCGAAGCG
>JBIKNC010000286.1:0-5068 GCA_044358925.1 Planctomycetota bacterium
CTTCGACGTCCTGGCTCAACGTCTCCTGTTCGATGCCGACCGTCAGCGCCGTCTGCGCGACGCCGTCGAGCGCGCGGATGCGTTCGCCGAGATCGCGCAGCACGAGATCGGTCTGTGCGAGCGGGCTGCCGACGTCGAGCTGCACGAACGCCGTGAACTCGCCCTGGTGGATCTCGGGCAGGAGTTCGACGCCCAGGCTCGGAACGCGTCGCCAGGCGTCGACGCCGAGCACCACGGCGCAGATCACGACCAGGACACGCGCGCGCAAGCTCGCCCGCAACACGCGCGGGTAGGTGCGGTCGAGCGTGTTCCACAGGAACTCGAACACCTTCGCGAAGGGCCACGTCAGCAACGAGCCGAGCTTGAAGACCAGGCCCACCACGAGGCCGACCGCTTTCGCGAGGAGTCCGATGCCACGCGCGACGACGCGCCCGCTCCAGGTCAGAGCCGACACGAACGCCGCTGCGCCGCGCCAGTCGAGGCCCTGCGACAGACCGACCGCCTGCGGCACGGGCGTCTCGTCCTTCACACCCGCCAGCCAGCGCCGCGACGCGAGCATCGGGATGAACATCACGGCCACGATCAACGAGACCGAGAGCGCGCTCACCACGGTCAACGCCTGGTCGCCGAAGATCTGTCCCGCGACACCTTCGACGAAGACGATCGGCGCGAACACACACACCGTCGTCAGCGTCGACGACGTGACGGCGCCCAGCACCTCCTTCGTGCCGCGCACCGCCGCTGTTCGGAAATCGTCGCCTTCGTCGCGACAGCGTGTGATCGACTCGAGCACGACGATCGCATTGTCGACCAGCATGCCGACGCCGAGCGCCAGGCCGCCGAGCGACATGATGTTGAGGCTCACGTCGGCCAGGAACATCGGCGCGAACGTGACGACGATCGAGATGGGGATCGAGATCGCGATGATGGCCGTCGCGGACAGCTTCCGCAGGAACAGCCAGATCACGACGATCGCCAGGAGCGCGCCCATCACCGCCGAGTCGCGCACGTCCTTCACCGCTTGTGCGATGAAGACGGACTGGTCGGACAGGAGCGTCGCGTCGACCTCCTTGCGCAACGCGAAGGCGAGATAGGCCGCGCGCTGGCGCTCCTCGAGCGTCTTCGGATCGCTGCCGCGCTCCTCGAACTCGGCCGCCGCCGCTCGTTGTTCGGTCGTACCGAACATGCGTTCGCGCACCGTCTGCGCGAGCGCGACGATGTCCGCGCCGGCCTCGCGGAAGATCGCGAGTTCGACCGACTCGCGGTCGTCGATGCGGCTCGTGACCTCGCGCTTCTTGTAGGTCGTCTGCACCGTCGCGACGTCGCCCAGGCGCACCGTCGCGTCGCCGCGCCGCACGAGCGCGAGGTCCGAGATTTCCGCGAGGCTCTCGAACTCGTTGACGGTGCGAACGATGTACTCGGTCGAACCTTCGCGCAGCGAACCGCCCGCCGCGTTGATGTTCTCCTGCGCGAGCCGCTGCGAGACCTGCGTCAGCGACAACTGCCGCGAGGCGAGCGCCGCCGGATCGACCTCGACATGGATCTCCTCCTCGAGGCCGCCGCGCACCTGCACGGCCGCGACGCCTGGGATCGCCTCGAGTTCGCGTTTGATGCGGTTCTCGGCCAGCCAGCGCAACGCGATCAGCTCTTCGTCGGGCGTGCCGAGCTTCTGTTTCGACGTGAGACCGATGCGCAGGACCGGATCGAGGTTCGGGTCGTAGCGCAGGATGATCGGGCGCTCGACGCCGTCGGGCAGGAACACGCCGTCGAGCTTCTCGCGCACGTCCTGCACCGCGAAGCTCATCGCCGTGCCCCAGTCGAACTCGAGCAGCACGTCGCTGACGCCCGCGCGCGACGTCGACGACGAACGCACCAGACCTTTGAGCGTGCCGAGCGCTTCACTCACCCGCACCGAGATGCGCGACTCGACGTCCTCGGGCGCCGAACCGACCCAACTCGTTCGCACGGTCAGCGTCGGATAGCTGATCTCGGGCAGCAGGTTCTGGCGCAGCTTGAAGAAGCTCACCAGGCCGAACACGGCCATGCTGAGCATGATCATCGTGATCGCGACCGGGCGCGCGACCACGAAGCTCTTCGCCGCCGACTCGCGACTCTGTGTGGTCATGGCGTTCAACGCTCGAGCGCTTCGAGCGGCTCGCCATCGGTGAGGTCGCGGGCGCCGACGACGACGACGGACACGCTCTCGTCGAGCGGCAGGTCGTCGATCGGCGTGATCTCGACGTGCGTCGCGTCGCCGTAGCCCTCGCGCACGAGGCGCCGGCGCGCGACCGTCTGACCGCTCTCGTCGGCGAGCGTGAAGACGAAGGCCTGCTCGCCCTCGCGCACGACGGCGCGTTTCTCAGCGACGAGCGCGCCCACGTGGCGGTCCGTCACGATCGACAGACGCAGCAACATGCCCGGCAGCAGCAGTTCGGGCCGATCGCCGACGGGCGTGCGCTCCATCGTCGCCGTGACGCGGAACGAACCCGACGTCGCGTCGATGACCGGCGCGATGCGCGTCACGCGGCCGACGAACGCGAGGCCCGGCAGCGCTTCGGTCGTCGCACTGATCGAGAGGTCGTCGGTGCCGCGCTCGAGGAACACCGCGAGTTCGCGCTGCGGCCGAAAGAAGACGACACGCAGGTCGGTCGGATCCGCGAGCACGAACGCCGCCTCGCCGCCCGCGAGGTTCTGTCCGGCCTTGATCGAACGCGACGCCACGACGCCGGCGAACGGCGCGCGGATCGACATGTGGTCGAGCGCGAGCTGCGCCTTGTCGCGCGTCACTTCGGCGCGCGAGAGCGCCGTTTTGCTGCGCTCGCACTCGACCTTCGCGCGATCGACGGCGAGTCCGCGCTGCGCCACGTCCTGCGCGGCCTGGTCGCGCGCGAGGCGCGACTGTTCCAGCGTCTTCGCCGACACGGCCGCGACGCCGCCGGAGGACGAGCCCGAGAGTTCCACGTCGCGTGCGAGGTCGCGCTCGGCCTGTGCGAGTTGGTTCTTCGCCGTCGCGAGCGCCGACTCGGCCTCCGCGATCGCGACCTGTGTCGACGACAAACCGTGGCGCGCCTCTTCGAGTGCGATGTTCGCGTCGCGCAGCGCCAGCGCCTCGCTGCGGTCGTCGAGCCGCGCGAGCACCGCGCCCTCCTTCACCGAGTCGCCCTCTTCGGCGGAGAGTTCGACCACCTGACCCGACGTGCGCGCGACGACCGGCACCTGGCGGTCCGCTTCGAGCACGGCCGTCGTCTCGAGCACCGCCGCCATGTCGCGGCGCTCGAGCGGCGCGGCGATGATCTTCGTCGCTTCGCGTTCGCGCACGCCGCTCGTCCCGGCGCCCGCGGCCGGACCGTCGGCACCGTGGCTCTCGCTGCCCGAGCAGCCACACAAAGAAAGAGCCGCGGCGATGACGGCCGCGGCGGGCAGGAGACGGTGGACGGAACCGACCGGTTGGTCGGCCGTGGGGCGGCGCGTGGACATGGGGAGCGGGGAGGCGGCCGGGTGGGGCCGGAGAGTGGCGGTGCACTCGCGAGCGCGTGGCGTTCACGAGCGCAACCGGCGGAGGCGACGGCGAGCGTCGCGGTGAACCCGGCGGAGCGCGGAGGATACGCGCGCACCGCGCTCCGTTCTCGCAAAGCGCCGCGGGGAGCGATTCCCGCTCCGTCGCGCCGTGTGGTGCGCACGCGGCTCGCAGCGAGTCGCGCTCGCGGGCGCGTCGCGCGACTCCTACTCTGCGCCGCGTGCTGACTCCCCACGAGGCCCTCGAGACGATGCTCGCCGCTGTTCGCCCCTTGGCGGAGCGCGAGACCTGCCCCCTGGCCTTCGCCGCGCGCCGCATCCTGGCCGCCGCGCCCGCGAGCGACGTCGATCTGCCGCCCTTCCGCAAGGCGATGATGGACGGCTTCGCGCTGCGCGCCGACGACCTCGCCGGCCCGCGCCTCGAGGACGGCTCGGCGGTGCTCGTCGCCGCCGGTGAGAGCCGCGCCGGCGCCCCGTTCACCGGCGACGTCCTGCCCGGCCAGTGCGTCGAGATCTTCACCGGCGCCCAGGTGCCGGACGACCTCGACCAGGTCGTGATGGTCGAGCAGACCGCGCGGCGCGGCAACCGCGTGCACGTCGCCGCCAAGTCGGCGCCCGGCGAGCACGTGCAGCCGCGGGCCGCGGTGCTCGCCGTCGGCGACGCGCCCTTCGAATCCGGCCGCCGCCTCGCGCCGGTCGACTTGGCGGTGCTGGCGAGCATGGGCGTCGCCGAGGTGCCCGTCTTCCGCCAAGTGAAGGTCGCCGTGCTGACGACCGGCGACGAACTCGTGCCGCCCTGGGTCGTGCCCGGCCCCGGTCAGATCCGCGAGGGCAACACGTTCTTCCTGGCCGCGCGGCTCGTCGAACTCGAACACGAGATCGTCGAGGTCGGCGCCGTGCCCGACGACGAGGAGCTGCTGCGCCAACACTTCGCGCGCGCCCTCGACGTCGCCGACGTCGTGATCACGACCGGCGGTGTGTCGATGGGCAAGTACGACCTGGTCGGCAAGGTCTTCGAAGAGCTGGGCGTCGTGCCGCACCTGCACAAGGTCGCCGTGAAACCCGGCAAGCCGATCTGGTTCGGTCTGCGCGGCACCAAGCCGGTGCTCGGACTGCCGGGCAATCCGGTGTCCGCGGTTCTGGGACTCGAGCTGTTCGTGCGCCCGCTCCTCGCGAAGCTCGCCGGAGCGACCGACCCCGAGGAACTCGGCGAGCGCTTGCGCAAGGGCCGCTGGCTCGGCCCCAAGGTCGCCGCGCCGCAGCGCCAGGACAACCTGCCCGCGCGTGTCACGCACGGCGCGGACGGCGTCGACGAACTCTCACCCGTCGCCTACCAAGGCTCGAGCGACGTGGTGGGCGCCGCGCGCGCAACCGCGTTTGCCATCGTGCCGCACGGCGGAGCGATCGAGCGCGGCCAGTTGATCGAGTACCGGCCGTTGCGCTGAAGCCTCGTCACGGACCTGGTCGCGAAACGGCGGCGGTACGGTGCCGTAGCAAAATCCGCCGCCATTCCGCACTCGCCGGGCGTCTCGCCGCGGTCGTGTGCGCGCTT
>JBIKNC010000078.1:0-17870 GCA_044358925.1 Planctomycetota bacterium
GATTGGGGAGCTGGCGCCGGATCGCGACGTGTTGGTCCCAGCCGCGGTGGAAGAGCTGCACGAAACGCACGCCGCGTTCGAGCAGGCGCCGCCCGAGCAGGCAGTTCGCGGCGTAGCTCCCGGGTCGGCTCACGTCGGGTCCGTAACTCTCGAGCGTCTGTGCACTCTCGTTCGACGTGTCGGCGAGTTCGGGCACCGAGGCCTGCATGCGGAAGGCCATCTCGTACGCGTGGATGCGCGCGAGCGTCTCAGGATCGCCCACACGTTCCGCGTGCAGCCGATTCAACTCCGCGAGATCGTCGAGTTCGGCGCGGCGCTGCTCGCGCTCGACGCCGGGCGGATTCGCGAGGAACAGCACCGGATTCCCGCCCGGCCGCAGGCCGACGCCCTGGTGCGACGACGGCAGGAAGCCGCTCCCCCACAAGCGCGAGAAGATCGGCTGGCCCGGGTTCTTGCCCGAACCTTGTGAGACGAGCACGACGAAGGCCGGCAGGTCCTCGCACTCGCTGCCGAGACCGTAGCTGACCCACGAGCCCATGCTCGCGTAGCCGGGCTGCTCGTTGCCGGTGCACAGGAACGTGACCGCCGGATCGTGGTTGATCGCGTCGGTGTGCATGCTCTTCACGAAGCACAGTTCGTCGGCCACGGTCTGCAGGTGCGGCAGGAGATCGCTGATCCACAGGCCGCTCTCGCCGCAGCGCTTTCCGCCGGCGATCGGCGGGACGACCGGGAAGGTCGCCTGACCCGAAGTCATGCCGGTCACACGTTGCGTGCCTTTGATCGAGGGCGGCAGATCCTGGCCGGCGAAGTCGATCAGGGTCTGCTTCGGATCGAAGAGATCGATGTGCGAGAAGCCCTCCGACTGGAACAGACACAGAACGCGCTTCGCGCGCGCGGCGAAGTTCGGCAGTGCGGCCAATCCGCCGGTGCGCACGCTGCCCGTGCGCACGCCGCCCGAGCGCGCGCCGCTTTGCAGCGCGTGGAGCGAGGGGCCGGCGCAGCCGAGCGCGAGTGAGCCGAGCGCGAGTCGGCCGATGCCGTTGAGCCCCGCGCCGAGGAAGGCGCGGCGCGCGAGCAGGGTGCGGAGCGCGTCGTTCATGGGCGTCAGTTCTTCGTGACCGTCTCGCTGAGGTTCAAGAGCAGCGCCGCGACGCGCGTCCAGGCGGCGTGTTCGGCCACGGGGATCGACTCGTCGCGCAGCGACTCACCGAGTGAGAGCAGCTCGAACGCCGCCGATTCGTCGGCCGTGTAGTGCGTTCGTTCGCGCTCGAGCGCGCGCGCGAGCACACCCACTTCACGCTCGTCCGGCACACGCGCCGTCGCTGACGTGAAGGCCCAGACGATGCGCTCCTCGTCGTCACCCGGCCGCTGCAGGATGCGCTCTGCGAAGCCGCGCGCGGCCTCGACGAACTGCACGTCGTTCAGGAGCACGAGCGCCTGCAACGGCGTGTTCGTGCTGGCGCGCTCGAACGTGCACGTCTCGCGGTTCGGCGCGTCGAACAGCGCGAGACTCGGCGGCGGCAGCGTGCGCTTCCAGAACGTGTACAAGCTGCGCCGGTAGAGCTTGTCGCCGTGGTCCTGGACGAACGACTGCGCCGTCGCGGGGCTCGAACCGAAGTGGCTGATCTCGCGCCACGGGTCGCCGGGCGTGTAGGGATTGACGCTGGGGCCGCCGATGTCGTCGACCAAGAGGCCGCCGAGTTCGAGCGCGGTGTCGCGCACGAGTTCGGCCGGCAGGCGTCCGCGCGGTCCGCGTGCGAGCAGTCGGTTGTGTGGATCCTGCGCGAGCGCCGCGTCGCTCGCCGCGGAGGATTGTTGGTACGTGGCACTCGTCACGATCAGGCGCACGACGTGCCGCACGTCCCAGCCCGCATCCACGAACTCGCAGGCCAGCCAATCGAGCAACTCCGGGTGCGACGGCCACTCGCCCTGCGTGCCGAAGTCGCTGGCGCTCTTCACCAGACCTGTGCCGAAGAAGAGCTGCCAGAGCCGGTTCACGGCGACGCGCGCGGTGAGCGGGTTCTCGCTCGCAACCACCCACTGCGCGAGCCCGAGCCGATCGCGCGGCGCGTCCGGCGGCAGCGGCGGCAGGACCGTCGGTGTACGCGCCTCGACCTTCTGTCGCGGATCGGCGTAGTTACCGCGCCCGAGCACGAACGTCTCGCGCGGGCTCGCTGCGGTGTCCATCACCAGCGTGTCGAAGGCCTCGGTGCGCGCGGCCAAACGCTCGCGAGCATTGGCGAGGTCGACGCGCACGCGCGCCTTGGCCGGTGCGTGGGCCGCGAAGTAGCTCGCGAGTTCGAGGGCGTCTTCGTCCGTGCGCTCCTGTGGTCCGCGCGCGACCAGCGCGTCGATGTGCGGCGGCAACGGGCTGCCGTCGTCGACGCCCGAGACGAGGAAGAACTCCATGCGCTTCGCTGTCGGCGAGCCGTGGCGCCCGAAGTTGACCTGCACCGTGAGGTGCGTCGTCTCGGGTGCGAGCGGCTCGGCGAAGGTCAGCGTGAGATGCGCCGGACCCTCTTGGGCGATGTCGGGGATCCAGGCCGCTTCGATGCGCGTGTCGAGCACTCCCTCGGGCCGGTCGTCGCCCCTCCACGACGAGGCGGTCGCTGCGCGCAGCGGCAGCAAGCGGTACAGGTTCACCTGATCCGCAGGCGTCGTGCCGGCCGAGACCGCCACGTCCGTGATCGCGAACGACTTCTTCGCGCCGCTCGCGCCGACCTCGTCGCCGCCCCAGCCCCAGCCGGCCTCGGGCGCGGCGGGATCGGCGTGCATCACGACGCGCAGTCCAGTGACGGGCTCGGGGCGCGGCTCGAACTGCATCGACACGTCGAAGGCCACGAAACCCATCGGTTGTTCGATGCGTGCGAAGCGCTCGTCCTCGAGCGAGAAACCGCTGCCGGCGTTGGGGGTGCTGATCGCGAGCAGTTGCACGGGATGCAGCGCGAGCCCTTCGCCGCGACCATCTCGCGCCGCGCGCTCCGCGTCCTCCCACTGCGCGAGGGCCGCGGGCTCGACGTGTGCGAGTTCCTGCTCGAGCCGCGCGATGCGCGCGCGCAGCGCCTCTTCCTCGCCGGTGACGAGCACCGAGCGCAGCTTCGCGACCGGATCCGGATTGATGCCGCCGTCGCCGCCGTGCGCCGGTTCGCTCGTCTGGTTGAAGTACGCGAACAGCGAGTAGTAGTCCTCTTGCGTGAGCGGATCGAACTTGTGGTCGTGGCACTGCGCGCAGGCCAGCGTCAGTCCGAGCACCGCCTCGCCGAACGTCTTCACGCGATCGACGCCGTAGTTGACGAGGTTCTCCTCGGGGATGGTGCCGCCCTCGTGCGTGATCATCGAGTTGCGCTGGAACCCGGTGGCCACGAGCGTCTCGTCGTTCCTGTCGGGCAACAGATCGCCCGCGAGCTGCTCGACGAGGAAGCGGTCGTACGGCTTGTTCGTCTGGAACGCGTGGATCACCCAGTCGCGCCACGGCCAGGCGTGGCGTCCGCCGTCGATCGAGAAGCCGTTCGTGTCGGCGTAGCGTGCCGCGTCGAGCCACGGGAGCGCCAAGCGCTCACCGTGGTGCGGATCGGCGAGCAGCCGTTCGACGAGCGCCGCGTACGCCGCGGGCGACGGATCGGCGGCGAAGGCCTCGACTTCCTCGGCGCTCGGCGGAACGCCGACGAGATCGAGGAACAGCCGCCGCACGAGCATCCGCGGATCGGCCGGCCGCGACGGCTCGAGGCCCTCTTCCGCGAGCTGCTCGCGCACGAAAGCGTCGATCGGATTCACGTCCTCGGCCGGCGGCACCGGCCGCACCGGTGCGACGAACGCCCAGTGCTCGGCGTACGGCGCACCTTGTTCGATCCACGCGCGCAGCGTCGCCTTGTCGTCGTCGCTGAGTGTGCGGTGCGAGTCCGGCGGCGGCATGCGATCCGCGGGATCCGCGGCGTCGATGCGCAGCCAGACCTCGCTCGCCGCGAGATCGCCGGGCACGATCGGCCGCATCCCGTTCCGCTCCGCCGTCGCGAACTCCGCGCGATCGAGCCGCAGCTTCGCCTTGCGCGTGCTGGCGTCGAACCCGTGGCACGGGAAGCAACTCTGCGCCAGCACCGGCCGCACGTCGCGGTTGAAGTCGATCGTCTCGTCTCCGCCGACGAACGTCAGGGCGGAAAGGCAGAGCGCGGTCCACATGCGGCCTCAAGCTAGCAGCCTGCGCGCGCCGCGCCGGCTGGCGCTCCGGCATGGGCTCGATTCCGGCCGACATTCACCAGCGCAATCGCGCTCAGAGAGCGAGCAGAAATGCTCGCGAACGGGCGCCAACCGCGCCAGCGGTTGGGCCAGAGGCACCTGAGAGAGTGGTGTCCGGCGCGAAGCGTCGATTCTCTCTCACTCTCTCAGCGCTGCGGCGCCGGCCGGGTCTCGAAGGGTCCGTCGACGCCGTGCGGCGGCTGCACGTCGGCCATGCGATCGTCGTCGCCCACGGCCGCCTTCTCGCGCAACAACTGTGCGCGCAGTGACGCGAGTGTCTCGGCGTGCCGCGGGTCGTCCGCGAGGTTCACGAGTTCGTCCGGATCCGCACGCAAATCGAAGAGCTCCCAGGCGTCCTTCCGCCAGTAGTGGACGATCTTGTGCGTCGTCGTGCGCAGCCCGTAGTGCGCGCGTGTTTCGTGGTCGCCGGGGTCGTGGTAGTAGCGGTAGTAGAAGGCCGTGCGCCAGCCCGTCGGCAACTCGCCCCGCAGCAGCGGCACGAGGCTCCGCCCCTGCATGTCGTCGGGCACGTCGAGCCCCGCGAGTTCCAGGAAGGTCGGCGCATGGTCGATGTTCAGCGCGAACGCATCCGTCGTGGAGCCAGGCTCGGCCACACACGGCCCGCGCACGAGCAGCGGCACACGCAGCGACGGCTCGTACATGAAGCGCTTGTCGTAGAGGCCGTGTTCGCCCAGGAAGAAGCCGTTGTCCGACGTGTAGACGACGACGGTGTTCTCGGCGAGTCCGCTCTCGTCGAGGAAGTCGAGGATGCGCCCGACACCGTCGTCGACACCTTGGACGCAGGCGAGGTAGTCCTGCAGGTAGCGCTGGTACTTCCAGTGCACGAGCTCGTCACCGACCAGCGTCACGCGCGTGCCGTCCGCGCGCGTGATCTCGACCTCCAGCGGAACCGTGTCGAGCCACGCGCCGCGCTCCCGTGCGTCGAGTCCGTCCGGCGGAACGAGCTTGAGATCCCGCCGCGTGAGATCGCGCGCGATCGTCTGGCGGTTCTCCGGCAGCGCCGCGGTCCGCGTCGAGTAGTCGTCGCGGAACGTGGCCGGTTCCTCGAAGTCCAGTCCTTCGAAGCGCGCACGGTTCTTCTCGTCCGGCGTCCAATTCCGGTGCGGCGCCTTGTGATGGAGCATCAAGAAGAACGGCTCGTCCGCGGGCCGCGAGCGCAGGAACTCGAGGCCGAGATCCGTGATGATCTCCGTCACGTACCCACTCGTCTCGACGCGGCCCTGTGGCGTCAAGAACGACGGATCGACGTACGCCCCTTGCCCCGGCAGGATCGTCCACTCGTCGAAGCCGGTCGGCTCACTGCCAAGATGCCACTTGCCGATCATGCCCGTGTGGTACCCCGCCGCCTGCAGCAGCTTCGCCACGTGTTGCTGCGACCCGTCGAAGCGATTGAAGGTCGGCACGCCGTTCATGTGGCTGTACTTCCCCGTCAGGATCGACGCGCGGCTCGGTGAGCAGATCGAGTTCGTGACGAACGCTCGATCGAAGCGCAGCCCCTCGCGCGCGAGGCGATCCAGATGGGGCGTCTCGTTGACCTTCGAGCCGTAACACGACAACGCACTCTGCGCGTGGTCGTCGCTCATGATGAAGACGATGTTCCAGCGCTCACCGACGCCCTGATCACGCGCGCTGACCTCGCCCGAAACCGTGCGGTCCTCCGTCGACGCGCAAGCGCACACGAGGATGGACGCGAACAGTGCGACGAGCGAGCGGTGACGAGTGAACATGGTCGCTTGGCAGAAGCCCGTGGAGACGGCGCCAGCATAGGCGGGTGCGCGCCGTGAGCGGGTGCCACCGACACGGCCGGGGAGACGGTGGCCAGGATCCGCCTCCACCGCTGAGGACGTCCGGTGGTCTCCGACGTCGGGGTGGGAGCGATGCGCCACATGAAGAGCACGATCGCGTTCACGAACGCTGTGCATGCGCACGCATCAATCGCTGAACAACCTGCTGATGAAGCGCCGAACACTGTCGCAAACAGCCAGCAGGAGCAGCGCGAAGATCAAGCGGCGCATCGCCAGCCCCCACACGACATGGGCCTTCGCATTCTCTCGACTCTCTCGACCGTGCTCAGGCGTGATCACTCGACCAAGTTGGCCAACTCCGCGAGCAGCCGCGCCTGCGCCCACAGCGGCTCGGAGTCGCACGGCGCGCGCTCGAGCATCGGTGTGCGGCACGACGCCCGCTTGCGCGCCCATGCTCGCGCCGACGCTGGACAGGTTTCAGGGGACGAGAACCGGGCCGAGGACCACCCGGAACCCCACGTTCGCATAGACATCGTCGGGATCGGAGAAGGCCCGGTTCGCCGAGCGACAGCTGTTCGAGTTGCTGTTGAAGCCGCCACCGCGAAGGATGCGTTCCGCGCCGCCGGTGACGAACGGGTCCGTCACGGGCGTCGAGTTGTAGGGCGCGTACGAGTCGAGGCACCACTCCCACACGTTGCCGTGCATGTCGTACAGGCCCAAGGCGTTGGGCGCGAAGCTGCCGACGTTCGAGGCACTGGGGGGGATGCCACAGGTGGTGAGCGACAACGTCGGATGGTACGTCGCGGCGAACCGCGCATCGGCACAGAGGAGTTCGCTCCCCACGTTGAACTCGGTCGACGTCGAGGCGCGACAGGCGTACTCCCACTCGGCTTCCGTCGGCAGGCGGTACTCGTAACCGGGAGGCACGTTTCCCGAGAGCGCCTCCGCCGCCGTCAGCGCCGCGCAGTACGCGCGAGCGTCGAACCAGGACGTGTTCGCGACGGGCCGGTTCTTGATGTTCGTGAATGTGGGATACGTGCCCATGACCGCCCTGTACTCCCCAATCGTCACTTCGTGCTGCCCGATCCAGAACGGGTAGCTGATCGTGACGATGTGCACCTTGTCGCTCGACTGTCCATCGAAGTACGGGGAACCGGAAGGCGCGTTCGACCCCATGGCGAAGGTCGAGGGTGGGACCGGGACGAACCCGGACGACGCAGGGCGGACGACGAGGCCCCGGCTCACTCCTGCGATGCGCGTCACGAAGTTCGGGTCGATGTTGATGGCCTGTATGTAGACCTCGCCCGTGTCGAAACCGGGGAACGTGAAGGTCGCGACCGCTTCGTTGAAGATGTTCAGGACGTACGTGAACGGCAGGATCGCGTAGCTCGGATCGATGTTGAGCGGGCAGCCGTTCCACAGTGGGTCCGCGAAGAGGCCGCCGAGATCGAGCGGCAGCGGCAGCCCGCCGAGCGCGGACGCACTCGTGTTCGAGAACCCGACCATCAGGTACCCGAGGCCGATTCCGCCGGTCACGCGGACCTCGAGCGCCCAGTTCTGACCGCCGGTCACGACGCCCGACACCGTGGGAAAGGGCGACAAGCTGTTCGCTCCCTGACAGCTCGAACCGAAGTCGGACTGGGCACGGAGCGGCGCCATGAGAAGGGCGGTCGACAGGATGACGGCGCCAGGATTCGTCGTGCGGAACATGGAAGGCTGTTGGCCGAGGTCTTCGAACACATCTGTCCTGTGTGACTTCGTGTCGGCACTCTGGTCGCGAGTCGACAGAAACCTTCGATCATCGAGCGCGAAGCCGCCGTCGCTGCCCAGCAATCGCGCCCTCTGGTCGCCCTGCAGGTCCTGCTGGAGGCCCCTCGCGAAGCACGCGTCCGTTCCGTTCGCTCTCGAACGGCGGCAGCGCCGTTCGGTCCGAGAGTTCTGCCGCCGGGAGCATCGGCGCCGAGCCGACCTCGGCAACGGGACGTGCGAGTTCTGCCCTCGGCGCGGCACGTGACCCGCGGGCGGCCAATGAGCTGTCAAGTCACGTCGACGAAGTTTGCGCCAACGCACCCGACCGCCTCCATAGCACTCTTCACGTCGCCCGACACCACCACCGCCGGAAGCCAACCCGCCACTCGGAAGACATGGCCGTCCGCGGGGATCTTGGCGTGCTCCACATGCAACCGCGTCACGCCCCGATACCCGCCAAGGCGATCGGGGCGCTTGTCCTCCTCGACCCACTCGATGAACTCCGAACGCTCTTCGTCGAGGCAGTCGATGACGCGCGTGACGTTCATGACGTGGAAACCAAGATGGCCTTTGATGGTCACGGGCAACTGCTGCACATCGCTGAGCGCGATGCGCTTTACGGCATCCGCCAGGCGGCGCGTCATGATCGGTTCCGTCCCCAACGTGTGGCAGAAGTCGAGCTCTCTTCCCCGATGTTCGATCGGGACGACCAGGAGCTCCTTGTCACACGGACGGCCCCTCCAAAGCGTGAGCTCACGCCCGCGTGCGTCACTGACACCATCGAGTGCCAGCAGCCTGCGACATCAATGTGGTCGACACGCTCGTAGAAGCGCATCCTCAGTGACCCGCCCGCAGTTCGCCCGTCAGGGTCCCCATGCGCGAAGTTCGGCACGCGCGAGAACGGGCCGGTCGGGACTACAGCCGGCTGTCTCGGACGTCGGAGGGAACGAAGCTCGCCCCTTCGATTCGGAACACCCATGGCTCCATGGGAAGATCGACGGACACTTCGAGGACGAGATCATCGTCGAACACGAGCACAGGGTCATCGGCAGGGATGCCCGTTCTCCCCTTCAACTCGATGAGATTGCGACCGATCAGTGCTGCGGCTGCGGCTCGAGGCTCGTGGAAGACGGAGGCGACCAGCGTTCCACGCCGCGAAAGTCGCCAGCCACTCATGGTGGAGAAGCTCCAGCCTCGGCCCCAGATGGTCAGTGCTTCCGAGGCCCACTCAGCTCCCGTCACTCCAAGCGGAAGGGTGCCCCTGACGGCATCGATGGCCTTGCGAAGGATCCTCCCTTCATCGCGAGCATCCGTTCTCATTCGGGGTGGTGCGGCTGAACGGACGTGATGCGTTCACAAGCTGGACGTGAATGAGCGTCTTCGACGAGCATCACGTCACGAAGACGAGGCGCGTCCCCTGCTGAGCGAACGTGTGCTCGAACACGAGAGTGCCGCTGGCGCCGACCCGGTACGGGAAGAAGACCTCCGCGCAGTAGGCGTCCATGTGCTCCAGGCAGACCTGTATGGCGTCCGACTTCGTGGACGATCTCGGCAGCATCACCATCACGTCGAACACCACAGCAGACGCCCGGATCTCGTGCCGCTGCGCCTTTTCGCGAAAGTCTGCCGTGAGCGTCTCGATGAGCATGGCGGACGTGGGCCTGGCTGTCGCCGGATCCGTTGCCCCCACGTGCACGATCGAACCGTCCGTCGTCACGTATCCACCGAACGGGAAGAACTCACCATGGGTCGCGAGCATCTTCTTCGCGAAGGGCAGTAGATCGTCGAGCAATGCCTCGGCCTCGATCTTGGAGTTGGTGCTCATGACTTCAACGTTCGAGGCCCTGCTCGGGGGCGATCACTCCACGAAGTTCGCCAACTCCGCGAGCAGGCGCGCCTGCGCCGACAGCGGCTCGGAGTCGCTCGGCGCGCGCGTGTAGGAGCCGTCGCTGCCCAGCAACCAGGCTTGCTGGTCGTCCTGCAGGTAGAGGTCGAGGCCTTCGCGCAGCACGCGTTTCTTGTGCTCGGCTTCGAAGAGCGGCAGCACCGTCTCGACGCGGCGGAAGAAGTTGCGCGACATGAAGTCGGCGCTGCCGATCAGGACTTGCGGATCGCCGTTGTTCGCGAAGGCGAAGACGCGGTGGTGTTCGAGGAAGCGCGCGATGATCGAGCGCACTCGGATGGTGTCGCTCACCCCGGGAAGGCCGGGGCGCAGACAGCAGGCGCCGCGCACGACGAGGTCGATCGGGACGCCTTTCTGACTCGCGGCGTAGAGCTCGCGGATGACCGAGGCCTCGGTCAGTGCGTTCATCTTGGCCTTGATCCACGCGGGCCGTCCGCGCGCGGCGGCGTCGGCTTCGGCGCGGATCTTCTCGACCATGAACTCGTGCAGGTGGAACGGCGCCTGCACGATGCGGCGTGTCGGGCGGACTTTGCCGAGGCCGGTGAGCTGGGTGAAGATCTGGTGCAGGTCCTCGCCGAGGTCGCGGTCGGCCGAGAGGAAGCCGAAGTCGGTGTACGCGCGTGCAGTTCCGGGGTGGTAGTTGCCGGTGCCGACGTGGCAGTAGCGCCGCACGCCGCCGTCCTCGCGGCGCACGATCATGAGGAGCTTCGCGTGGGTCTTGAAGCCCACGATGCCGTACACGACGTTGACGCCCGCTTCCTGCATGCGCGTCGCGGCGTCGATGTTGGCCTGCTCGTCGAAGCGCGCGCGCAGTTCGACGACGACCGTGACCTCTTTGCCGGCCAGGGCCGCGTCGACGAGCGCTTCGACGATCGCCGACTCCGCGCCCGTGCGGTAGAGCACCTGTTTGATCGCCAGCACCTGTGGATCGCGCGCGGCGCGCCGCAGGAGTTCGATGATCGGCGCGAACGACTCGTACGGATGGTGCAGGACGACGTTGCGCGCGCGCAGCGTCGCGAACACGTCGGACTCGGCTTCGACGCCGGCGGGCACGTTCGGAACGAAGACCTTGTACTTGAGGTCGGGGCGATCGACCGCGCCGTAGACCTGTGAGAGGCGCCCGAGGTTGACGGGGCCGTCGACGGAATAGAGGTCCTTCTCGTCGAGGCGGAACTCGCGCAGCAGGAAGTCGGTGATGCGCTTCGGACAGTTGAGCGCGACCTCGAGCCGCACCGCGTCGCCGTACTTGCGCCGCGGCAGCTCGCCCTTCAGCGCGCGCAGAAGATCGTCGACTTCTTCTTCATCGACCCACAGGTCGCTGTTGCGCGTGACGCGGAACTGGTGGCAGGAGCCGATCTCCATGCCGGGGAACAGTTCGTCGAGGTGCGCGTGCACGACCGACGACAGGAGCACGAACGAGTGCGGCGTCGCACACACCTCGTCGGGCACCGGGATGACGCGCGGCAGCGCGCGCGGCACGTTCACGATCGCGATGCCGCCGTGGCGACCGAACGCGTCGGTGCCTTCGAGCTCGACGATGAAGTTGAGGCTCTTGTTCTGGATCTGCGGGAACGGGTGCGACGGGTCGATGCCGATCGGCGTCAAGACCGGCTGCACCTGCGTCATGAAGTACTCGCGCACGAACGCGCGCATCGCTTCGTTCCAGGTCGGCCGCGCGAGGACTTCGATGCCCTGTTGCGCGAGCGCCGGCAGGAGCATCTGGTTGAGCACGCGGTACTGCTCCGCGACGATTCCCTGACAGGCCGTGCCGACGGCGTTCAGCAACTCGCGCGGCCAGCGGCCGTCGGGGCCGGGCGGGCGCGTCGCGCCGAGTTCGATCTGCTGTTTGATGCCCGAGACGCGGATCTCGAAGAACTCGTCGAGGTTGGTCGAGGAGATCGAGAGGAAGCGCAGGCGCTCGAGGAGCGGCACACGCGGATCCTTCGCCTGTTCGAGCACGCGGCGCACGAACTCGACGAGCGACAGGTCGCGGTTGAAGTAGAGCGACGGATCGCCGAGGTCGATGTCGGCGGGGCGCACGGTCTCGGCTGTCGAGGTTCGAACGGGATCCATGGGAGTCAGGGGCGCTCTTTCTTCGGCGCCGAGGCGGCTCCCGGACGAGTCGCGAACGACTCGAAGTCCTGGGGCGTCGGCAGGTCGGGAAACGTGGAACTCGTCGCGGCGCGCAGGCGCGCACAACGCACGGCGACCGCGATCGCGGCGCGCAAGCGGTCGCCGACGAGCAGGCGCGCGACGAGCGCGGCCGTGAACACCGCGTTCGCGGAGGGTTGGCGCTGTTCGAGCCCGAACGGGATCGCATGCATGAGCGTGCCGTCGAACGCGACCGAGCTCGAGCCGACGCGGTCGAGGACGACCACACGCCGCGGCCCGAACGCGAACAGACGCCGCGCGAGTCCGCGCGCCGAGACACCGTCGTCGATCGTCGTGCACCAGGTGCGTGCGACTTCGAGGTCGACGATCAGGAGATCGCATTCGCGCAGCGCGCTCGTGTCGAGCCGCGAACGCGGCTCGAAACACAACACACGCAGCGTCCGCCGCGGATCGGCTTCGCGCAACACGAGCGCCGCCGTCGTCGCTCCGTCGCCCGCGACGCACACGAGCGCTTCGCGTCGCGCGGCATGGCGCACGGCGAGTGCGGCGTCGCCGACGAGGCGCACGTGATCGACATCGCCTTCCGTCTCCAATTCGTCGAGGACCTCGAGTTCGAGTCCTTCGGCGACGAGCGGTCCGCGCACATCGGCGACGACTTCGCTCGCACAGTGGACGACGAGGCTGGTTTCGAGTCCGAGGCGCGTCGCGACGAGCGCGATCACGAGCGCGTCGCCGTTCGCGCGCTGCGCGCCGTCGTCTCCGAGCGTGACGTCGAGCGCCCCCACGACCGCGATGGTGGCCGTCACTCGCACACCTCTCGCAGGACGTCGCAACTGCCGTTCATGTCGCTCCGCGTCGTGCGGCGCGAAGGAGCCTAACCCTGCGCGGCCGGCCCCGGACGCGCGACGACGGCTCCGTGTCCGCCTGGGGACGGGGCGAGCACGCGTTCGCAAGGACCTCGAGCGCGTTCACGCTCGGGTTTAGGGGGCGACGCCTCACACTCGGCGGTCGAGCGGCAGCAGCGCGACGAGCAGCGCCGCAAGCCCCGTCGCCGCCGCCACCGGCAAGCGGCCCGGCTCGCTCGCCGCCGCGAGCGCGCACTCGCCCGACACGGCGAGCGTGGCTCCGAGGACGAGCGCCGCTCCGGCGCCCGCGCCCGCGCGCGCCGCGAGGAAGCCGAGCCCGCCGAACCAGCCGACGGCGGCCGCACTCGCGCCCGCGGCCAGCGCGCCGAGGACGGCGCGGACACGCGCGTCGTGCACGAGCAGCGCCGCGAGTGCGACCAGCAACGCCGCGGCGGCGAGCGCGAGGTCCCCGCCGTTCGCTCCCGCCACGTCGCCGAAGACGCGGCGCGAGACGTCGATCCAGACGCGCGACTCGCCGGCCGTCGTGCCCAGCGTCCAGACCAGATACAGCGCCGGCGCGAGGACGAGCGCGGCGATGCGGCGGGCGTCGCCGCCGAGGCGCGACACGAGTGCGCCGAGCGCTCCGCTCGCCGCGCCGCACGCGGCCTCGATCGGCAGCGCGACGCCGAACGTCGCTGCGAGTCCGGCGCCGCTCGCACCGAATGCACTGGGCGCTTCGACGCCGACGCGCGCGCGCACGAGCGGCACGACCGCCGCTTGCACCGCTCCGCCGAGCGCGAGCAACAGGATCTCGAGTCCGCGCGAACGCACGAGCGTGCGCAGCGCGACGTCGCCCGAGAACATGGCGCCGACCGCCTCGAACGGTCCGTACGCACGCGGCGTCCCGACCCACAGCGACAGCCATGCTGCGGCGACGAGCACGAGAACGACGAGAACCGCGAACGCCGCGCGCGACTTCACGCCGTGCCCCAAGCGAACGTGACGTCGACTTCGACGCGCTCCGACAGACTCTGTTTCACGGGGCACAGGTGCGCCGCGCGTTCGAGCGACGCACGTGCGCGTTCGTCGAGGCCGCCCGGCAGCGCGAGCACGACGACGATCTTGCCGACGCGTCGCTGCGGATCAGCGACCATGTGTTTCGCGACGTCGACGCGCGCGCCTTCGATGGGCCAGCCCTGATCCGCGGCGCGGATGCCCATGATCGTGAGCATGCAGGCCGCGACGGAGACCGCGAGGAGATCGGTCGGGGAGAAGCTCGCCCCCTTGCCGCGGTTGTCGACGGGAGCGTCCGTGAAGATCTCGGTGCCGGACGACTCGTGTCGCAGGCGACAGCGCAGATCGCCTTCGTAGGTGACGGTGAATTGACCCATGCGCGGCAGTATCGCGACAGCGCCGCCCGCACGCGAGCACGCGGCGTTCGTATCCGCCGCCCGCGTTCTCGTAGATTGCGCGCATGTCGCCCAACACCTCCGGTCCCCTCGCGGGCCGCCTGGCCCTCGTCACCGGCGCATCGGCCGGCATCGGTGCCGCGGTCGCACGCGCGCTGTTCGCCGCCGGAGCGCGGCCCTTCCTCGTCGCGCGTCGGCGCGAGCGGCTCGAAGCGCTCGCGCGCGAGCTCGGCGGCGCACCGTTCGCGGAACTCGACGTGCGCGACGCCGACGCGGTCGCGCGCACGCTCGGCGCCCAGACCTTCGACATCGTCGTGAACAACGCCGGCCTCGCGTCCGGCCTCGATCCGACACACACCGCCGCGGCCGTCGACGTCGACGCCATGTTCGACACGAACGTGAAGGGCGTGCTGAACGTCATCCGCAACACCGTGCCGAGCATGGCCGCGCGCGGCCGCGGCGACCACGTGCTGCTCGGCAGCGTCGCGGGCCGGCAGGTCTATCCGAACGGCGGTGTCTACTGCGCGACGAAACACGCGGTGCGCGCGCTGTACGAAGGCCTGCGCCACGACGCGGGCGGCAAGGGCGTGCGCTTCTCGACGGTCGACCCCGGCATGGTCGCGACCGAGTTCAGCGCCGTGCGCTTCAAGGGCGACGAGGCGCGCGCGCGCAAGGTCTACGAAGGCTTCGAGCCGCTGCAACCGTCCGACGTGGCCGACGCGATCGTGTTCGTGCTGACGCGTCCGCCGCACGTGAACATCGGCGAGATCGTGTTGTGGCCGACCGCGCAGGTCAGTACGACGCGCGTCGAGCGCAGGAGCTGAAGGTCGCGAAGTTCGCTCTCAATCCTTCTGTGTCCTGTGTTCTGCGTCCTGCATCCTTTGCGCTGACTTTGCGTCCTTTGCGCCTTTGCGGTGAAGTGCAACACCACCCGCTCCCGTGCGAGGTTGCACGTCACCGCAAAGGACGCAAAGGACGCAAAGTCAGCGCAAAGAGCGCAAGGCGACTGTGCGCAACCTCGACCTGCAAGCCTCTGAGATCTTCAGTAGCTCTCTTCTTCCGTCGGGAACTCGCCGGCGCGCACATCCGCCGCATAGGCCTCGAACGCCTTCCCCATCGCGTCGCCGAGCTCCGCGTACACACGCACGAAGCGCGGACGGAAGCGCGTGTAGATGCCGAGCATGTCGTGGCTGACGAGGATCTGGCCGTCGCAGCCGGGGCCGGCTCCGATGCCGATCACGGGGATCGACAGGCTCTTCGTGACCTCGGCCGCGAGCTGCGCGGGCACCTTCTCGATCACGATCGCGAACGCACCCGCGTCCTGCAGCGCGAGCGCGCCGCGGCGCAGCTCGTCCGCTTCCTTCGGGTCGGTCGCGCGCACCTGGTACGTGCCGAACTTGTGGATCGACTGCGGCGTGAGCCCGACGTGCCCCATCACCGGAATGCCGGCGTCGACGATGCGGCGCACGGTCGGAGCGACGATCTCGCCGCCCTCGAGTTTGACGGCTTCGACGCCGCCCTCCTGCACCATGCGCCCCGCGTTGCGCAGCGCGTCGTCGGAGTTCACCTGGTAGCTCATGAACGGCAGGTCGCCGACCAGGAGCGCGCGCCGCACCGCGCGGCTCACGATGCCCGCGTGGTAGACCATCGTGTCCATCGACACCGTGACCGTCGACGCGCGCCCTTGGACCACGGTGCCGACCGAGTCCCCCACCAGGATGACGTCGATGCCGGCCTGGTCGAGCCGCTGCGCCATCAGGTAGTCGTAGGCGGTCAGCGCGGTGATGCGCACGCCGTCCTGTTTCATCGTGCGCAGTCCGTGGGTCGTGACCTTGCGCTTGCTCGGGCGGTCGGGCGTGCTGCTCATGGCATGTGGTGAGGCCGGCCGACTACCCTAGCACCGTGACGCTTCCCTCCCCGCGACCGACCGACATCGAACCCGTTCTCACCGATCTCGGCGTCGCCGTCGCGAGCGCTGCCGACGGTGCGCGCACGCTGATCGCGAGCGCCGAGGCGCGGCGCGCACCGCCCGCGAGTGCGTTCGCGGCGCTGGCGCCGGACGGGCTCGTGCTGCTCGTGCTGGCGGGCGAACCGGGCGAGAGCGAACTGGCCGCGCTGCGCGAAGCGCTCTGGCCGACGCTGCACGCGGTCGCGTTCTATCGGTTGCGCGACGGAGAGACGCTGCGCCGCAGCCACTCGGGCGGAGCGCGACTGGCCGCCTGCGCCGTGCGCGGAACGGTGCTCGCGTTGCGGCGGCGCGAGCACGTGCTCTCACCGCAATCGACGCGCGAGAAGTTCGACGCGAACGCGAAGGGTTGGGACGACGATCCGGCGAGTCCGAGCTACCCGCACTTCCGTTGGATGCGCCGGTACGTCGCGACGTTCGCGTTGCCGAAGACGGCGCGGCGCGTGCTCGACTTCGGCTCTGGAGCGGGTTGGGTCGGTGTCGAAGCGGCGACGCGCACCGGTGCGGCGCTGTGTGCGTTCGATCCGAGTCCGCAGATGGTCGAGAACACGCGCCGCAACGCGCACGGCGCCGGCGTGAAGAACGTCGATGCGCGCGTCGGCTTCGGTGAGGCGCCGCCCTTCGCGAACGACCCGCCGTTCGACGTCGTGATCTCGGCCGGTGTGATCAGCTTCTCGCCGGAGCGCGAGCGCTGGCTCGACGGCCTCGCGGCGATGGTCGCGTCGAAGGGGCGCCTCGTGATCGCGGATCTCAATCCGCGCTCGCACGGCATGAAGCACCGCCGCCGCACGAAGGCGCTGGTGCCGATCCGCGAACTCAACGCGGCGACCGCGGACGACGTGCGCACGGGCCTCGAGCGCCGCGGCTTCACCACGCTCGCGCGTTCCGACTACCAACTGAGCCGCCCGATCCCGCAGCTCATGCACGTCAACGAGACGAAGCTCGGCGGCGTGCTGAGCCGCCCGCTCGTGTGGCTGAACGCGGCCGCATCGGCGGGCGACGGCGCACTCTCGGGCGCGCTCGAGGTGCTGTTCGACTCGTGGGTGCTGGCCTTCGATCGGCGCGACTGAGCTCGCGCTCGAACACCACACGAGGAGAGGGCCCACGCACCCGGCCGCAGAATCCGTCCGCAAGGCCCTTCGCACCGGGCTGGGCGCCGGCGCACAGCCCAGCGCTGCGAATCCCCGCACCGAGCGCCGCCGTTCGGCTCCGCTCGCCCCTTGCTGCGGACGCCGCTTCCGTGGTGGCATCCTCTCCATCGCCGACGTCGTCCGGCCGATCGCGCAGAGCCTCACACTTGCGCCCCGGCCCATCACTCACGACACGACGAGGAGAGTCCCACCATGCTGCGCACCGGTTTCCTGATCGCGATCTCGTCCGTTCCGTTCCTCGCGCTGGCATTCACCGCGCCGTCGCAGCCGATCCTCAGCGGCGCGCCCGCAGTCGCACCGGCGCCGTGCCCCAACGACTTCGATCAGGAACCGCTCCTGATCTACGACGTGTCGGGCTACGGCCTCGCCGGCCTGATCCACCAGCACGTGTGTGTGTACGACAACGGTCTCGTCACCTACGCCGAAGCGGGCGGTGGCACGCCGCTGTTCCCGTTCGGCAGCAGCGCCGACATCGCGTTCGTCGACCTGCCGACGGTCCAGAGCTTCTACAAGGAACTGATCCAGCTCGGCGCCTTCACCATCTGCGACGAGCAGTCGTTCGTGGCCGATGCGCCGCTCATCACGGTCACGGTCTTCCGCGGCCAGACCGATTCCAGGGCGCACACGTACAGTTACTACTACCCGGTGAGCGCGACGAACGATGTCGTGCACAACCACATCACCACGTTCATCGGCAACGTGTTCCCGTGAGCGCGGGCCGTTGACGCGTACGGTG
>JBIKNC010000334.1:0-3534 GCA_044358925.1 Planctomycetota bacterium
GCCCACGCGGCGAGGTCCTGTTCGGGCGTCGACGTGCGTGCGAGTTCGCGTTCGAGCCGCGCCACGGCGCGCCGCTTCTCCACGGCCGATCCGACGGGCAGATTGCCGCGCCGCGCGGCCGTGCGCAGCGCGAACCACACGACGCCGGTCGCGCCGAACAGACTCGCGATGGTCAGCTCCGACGGCGCGCGCTCGGCCGCGCCGGGTGCGCGCACGAGCGTGGTGCGGATGTCGGCGAGGTCGCGCTCGAACTCTCGCGCTTCCGGCTCGCCCGCGCCGGTCGGCGCGCCTTCGGTGCCGCGCGCGCGCACCGCCAGCGGCACGGGTTCGGTGCGCACGAGACGGTAGTCCCACGCGACCGGATCGAACGTCCACAGACCGACCGACGGCACCTCCTTCACGTCGGATGTGAGCGGCGCCAGGTCGTACACGACGCGGAACTCGTCCGGGGAGCGCTCCTCACTCGCGCCGTACAGCGCGAAGCGTTCGGTGAACGCGGGATCGAGTTCGAGGTTGGGCGCTGCGAAGTCGCCGAGGTTGCCTGCGCCCGTGAACTCGACCGTGAGTTTGAACGAGTCGCCCGCGAACATCTCGGTCACGTCGACGTTCGCGTTCGCCGCGATCGCACCCACGGCGCCCGTGAAGCCGATCGGGCGATTCGTGTCGGGCAGCGGCTCGACCGCGAAACTCGCCGGGCCGATGCGCTTGAAGAACTCGTCCTCCATGCGGAAGTCGGGACCGAACGGCGTCTGCCGCAGCCGACCGGTGCGCACGCGCAGCACCGAACCCGACATGTCGATCGTGCCGGAGCGCAGCGGCGTGACGAACAGCCGCAGCGTGAGCAATCGGAAGTCCTGACCGTCGATGCGCTCGCTGCGCGGCGCCGACGCCGGAACGACCGACGCGCGGTTGACGGTGATCTCGACGGGTGTGCCGCTCTGCCGCGGCGGCGGAATCGCTTGCACGGCGTCGCGCCCGAGCGCTGCGAGCCAGGGCAGCGTCACGTCCCAGCCGCCGACCTTCTCGTACAACGTCTCACGCACGCCGAAGGTCACGTCGAGAGCGAAGCCCTGGCCGACGACGACGCGCTCGAACGGCACGTCGATCGTGAGATACCCGACCGTTTCGCCCTTGTCGTCGACCGCGACGTCGATCTCGACGATCGGCCCTTGCACTTCGGCCGCGCCGAACACGGCGACGACCGGCGGCAGGCGGAAGTTGCCGGCGCGCTTCGGAACGATCGACACGTGGTAGACCCACGACTCCTGCCGCAGGAAGCTGCGGCCGTCGTAGTAGGTGCGCGACTGGTAGGACGGCTCCGAGAGTTGACCGATCTCGAGGCCGTCGACCTCCGGCACCCGCACGGCATCGGGCCGCCGATCGCGCACCTCGATCACGAGCTGCGTGTCGTCACCGAGCACGAGCCAGGGCTTCTTGACCTCGACCGCGAGCACGTCGTTCTGCGCGAACGACAGGCTCGTGAACACGAGCCACAGCGCGACGAACGCGAGGATGCGGGGCACGACGGGAAGTTGCATCACCAGTCCTTCTCCACGCGCCGCCGTTCGGTCGCCCGCAGGCGTCGGCGCAGTTGTTCGGCGTCCTTCTCGATGTCAGCCAGTCGATTGAGCAGGCGCTGCACCTCGACGTCGCCCAGTGTGGCGGGCAGGAACGGCGCGTCGGCGTCCGACGGCCGCGAACCGTCGCCGGCCGGCGCTTCGGTGCCGCGCTCCGTGATGGCCGAGTCCTGCGGATCGCCCGCTTCGCCTTCTTGATCGTTCTGCGAGCCGTTCTCCGACTCGTTCCCGTTCTCCTGCGGTTCGCCGTTCTCCTGCGGTTCGCCGTTCTCGCCCTGGTCGCCGGCCTCGTCGCCGCCTTCCTGTTCCTCGTCGCCCTCGCCGTTCTGTTCGGAGGGGTCCTGCTGATCGCCGTTCTCGCCCTCCTCGCTCTGCTCACCACCCTGCTGCTGCTCGTTCTCCTCGTCCTGTTCGTCGGCGCGTTCGATGACGCGCTCGATCTCGAACAGGCGGCGCACGACCCACTCGAGGTTCGCGCGGTTGTCGGCGTCGCGCCAATCGTGTTCGAGCCGCACGACGAGCGCCGCGCGGGCGTCCTCCAGCGTCGCGCGCGCCGCGAGCAACGCTTCGCGCTCCGGTGTGTCCTTGCCGAACGGCACCGGCGAGCGCTGCAACAGCGCTCGAGAGTGCGCCGCGCGCACTTCGCGTTCGCCGCGCCACGCGAGCACGACACCCGGCGCCGCCAGCGCCCGGTCGCGCAGTTCGCCGGGCCCGGCGGCGCTCGCGGCGCGCGCGAACGACGCGTCGGCCGCGTCTTCGAGCGCGCGCACGGCCGATTCGTCGGGCGCGCCGTCGGCCGTGGTCGCGTTCGCGACCAATGCGAGCTGCGACGAGGCGTAGCGCGCTCGTGCGAGGCCGCCGCAGTAGGCGAGGTGTGCGCGCTGTTCCAACGACCAGGCCGCGCGCGAGGCGAGCACCGCGGCGTCGCCGTCGCTGCGCGCGAGTCCGTCCGTCAGCACGCGCGCCAGCTCGTCCGCGCGCTCCAACTCGTTGCGCTCGAGCAGTTGCACCAGTTCGGTGAGTGCGCTGCTCGGCTTCGCGACCGGTTCGGCGGCCGGCACCGACTCCGTGGGCGGGACGGCCTCCGGCGCGGCGTCGGCAGCTGGGTCCGCCGGCGCGACCAGCGGCGCCGCGCCTCGTGTCGCGCCGTCCGCTCGCTCCGCACCGTCGACGCCGTCCATCGCCGGCGGCGCGACCGGCGTCAGCGTGTCCTGAGCCTCTGCCGCCGCGAGCGCGACGACGACCGTGAACCACCACGTCGCGAACATGTTGGTCATGACGTCGCTCCCGCGCCGCGCGTTGCGGCGAGCAGTCGTTCGACGGCGACGAGCACGAGCGCCCCGAACAACGGCCACTGGTACCGATCGTGCGGCACGCGGCCGCTGCCCTGTTCCGTCTCGCGCCGCTCGAGGCTCGCGATCGGACCGCGCACGAGATCGACGAGCGGACGCGCCGAGCGCTCCGTGCTCGTGTACGCGCCGCCGGTCGCGACGGCGAGCCGCTCGAGGCTCTCCTCGCCCAACCGAGACACGACTTCTTCCCCGTCGGGGCCGCGCAGGAAACTCTCGTCACCGCTCGGATCGGCGATCGGGATCTTCGCGCCGCGCACCGAGCCGACGCCGACGACGTAGACACGGATGCCCTTGTCCGCAGCGCGTTCGGCTGCGGCGAGACCTTGCCCCGAGAGATCCTCGCCGTCCGTCAGGAGAACGATGGCCTCGTGTTTGCCGCTGCGCTCCTCGAACAACGTCAACGAGAAGTCGATCGCCACCGCGAGGTCGGTGCCGCCCAGGCGCGCGTCCTCCATCGAGAGCGACTCGAGCAGGTCACCGAGCGCCGCACCGTCGCGCGTGAGCGGTGCCACCGAACGCGCGTCGCCGCTGAACGCGACGAGCGACACACGATCACCGCCCAACTCGTCCAGCAGCAGCGTGATCTCGCGCTTCGCACGCTCGAA
>JBIKNC010000109.1:0-14270 GCA_044358925.1 Planctomycetota bacterium
TGCACACGACGAGGTCGACGCCGCGGCGCAGGACGGGGCGCTCGCTCGCGCCGACGACCGGCCCCGCGAGCGCGGCCGAGCACAGGAGCAACGCCGCGCCGATGCACACGCTGCGTGTGCGCGCGCGCCGCCGCGGATCGAGTTGCGTTGCGAGTCGCGCCGGCAGCACACGCAGAGCGGCGCGCGACGAACGGCGCGCGCCGACGAACACGAGCAGCGCGGCGAGCAGACCGAGCACGCCCAGCGTCAGCGCATACGGTCGCGCGAGTTCGAGCACGAGGAGCGTCACGCGAGCGTCCTCCGCCACAGCGTGGCCGCGCCGATCACGGACAGCGCGAACGACAACAGCCCACCGAACAGGAACGGTCGGTACAGATCGTGGGCGTCGACGCGCACCGCGGTCTCGCGCGGCGTCCGTTCGAGTTCTTCGATCCGCGCGTAGATGCCTTCGAGTTCCACGCGATCGCGCGCGCGATAGAAGCGTCCGTTCGCTCGCTCGGCGATCGCACGCATCTGGGTCTCGTCGAGTTCCTCGTCGGTCAGGACGAGATCGCGCGAGAAGGGACTCGTCTCGACCTTGCGTTGACCCGCGAGGATGGTGTGCACCGAGATGCCCTCCTTCGCGGCGAACTCGGCCGCTTCGAGCGGCTCGATGAGCGGGCGCGGCGTCTCCTCGCCGTCGGACAGCAGGACGATCACACGCGACTTCGCGCGACTCGTGCGCAGGAGCTGCACCGCCTTCGCGAGCGCCGAGCCGATGCGCGTGCCGTCCTCCGACTGGATCTTGACGATCTCGAGGCCTTTCTGGCCGAGTTCGACGAGCGCTTCGTGGTCGAGCGTGATCGGGCAGACCAGCTCCGGATAACCGGCGAAACCGAGCAACCCGACCGAGTCGCGTGCGTTGCCGCGGTCGGTCATGCGCCGCCGTGCGAACTCGAGCGCGACCTCGCGCACGACTTCCGAACGTGTGCGACCGGTGCCGAGCGCGCCTTCCATGTCGCGCGCGAACATCGAACTCGAGCGGTCGACCACCAGCAGGATGTCGACACCTTCGCTCGTGTCGGACTCCTCGGCGTCCGTGCGCAGCGGGCGCGCGAGGGCGAGGGCGAACAACGCGTCCGCGATCAACGCCAACACGATCGGCACCGCCGACGTGTTCTGGCGCCACGTGCGCGGCAAGCGAACGGCGGGCAATCCGCCACTCGGCGCTCGCGTGCGGCGGCGCAGCGCGACGATCTGCAGGGCGACGAGGAGCGGGAACACGGCGAGGAACCACGGCGCGCCGAGTGCGTAGCCGCGACCGATCTCGAGCACGGGCACCGCGGCGCTCGACGAAGGCGCGAGCAGCGCCTCGAGGAAGTCGGGCAGGTACGCGTTCACGCGCGCCTCCCGGCCGCAGCGCCCTGGTTCGACGTGCGTGCGAGTGTGCCGTCCTCGATCGCGTCCACTTCGCCCAAGAGGTCGAGCACCGTCCAACGCGTCGGCGCGGCGGCGCCGAAACGCACGCTCTGCGACTGGCGCAGGAAGCGGTCGATGCGCTCGAGTTCGACGACCTCGAAGAAGTCCGAGTGCAGGCGCGCGCGCCATTCCTCGTCGGTGAGCGCTGCGTCGTGGGGCGCATCGCGTGTCACGTCGAGTGCCGCTGCGCGTGCCGCGCAACTCGCTCGCAGCAGCGCCGCCGCGTCGACGACGACCTCACGCAACTTCTCGCCTTCGTCCGCCGTGTGCCTCAGAGCGGCGAGGCGCTGGGCGCGGGTCACCTGCACGGCGGCCGGGACGAGCCTCGGCCGCCGGCGCAACACGAGTCCGAACGTCGCGAGCCCGAACACCGCTGCGGCTCCGGCAGCCAGCGGCCACAGGCGTGTGAGCCACGGCACGTCGCCGGCAGGCGGCGGGAGCACGCCCGGCAACGCCCGCGGTGTCGTGTCGGTCGGCGTGAGCAGGCTCGCGAACTCGAGTGCGAGCGCGTTCGCGGCGACGAAACGGCGCTCCGTCCCGTGCGAGAGCGCGAGCCCCAGACCCGCGAGCGTGCGCTCCGGTCGCCAGGCGATGCCGCTCTCACCTTCCTGCGGCTCCAGCGCGAGGCCCGCGACTCGGTAGACGATGCGACTCTCGAGCGTCACACCCTCTTCGAAGCCGATGCGCGTCGGCGCGCGGTCCGCGGGCACGTCGGGCAGCGCGCGGCGTTCGAACACGAGCCAGCGTTCGTCGAGCGCGAGCACTTCGTCGACCTCGTCCGCGTGTTCGATCTCGAACGAGCCGTCGTGGCGACAGACGAGTTCGATCTCGAACGGCTCGCCGACCTCGACCGGTCCGTCGACCCCGACGAGGCGCGCTTCGACCGTCGGCCAGGCGACTTCGACGCCGTCCCGCGCTACGTCCTGCACGTCGCTCGTGAGTGCGCCGGCGAACACGATGAAGAGCAGCGCGCTCACACAGCACCTCCCCGTTCGCGGCTCGACTTGGGTGCGCTGCTCGCAACGTGCGCGCTGCGTGTCCCGCGCGCTCGGAAGAAGGCGATCAGGGGATCCGTCGAACCGCCGAGCGTGCGCGGCACCGTCGTCAGTTCCACGGCGCCCGCGCGCGCGCGTCGCGCCGCCGCTTCGAAGGCCGCGCGCCGCGCGCGTGCGTCGGCGGCCCAAGCCTCGCGCACCGCTCGGCTGTTCGTGTCGACGTCGACGACGCGCCCGGTCTCGGGGTCCTCGAACGCGAGCCAGCCCGCGCGCGGCAACTCCTCCTCGAGCGGATCCGTCACCCGCACGCACACGAGGTCGTGCCGCCGCGCGAGGCGCGCCGCGACGACGGGCCAGCGTTGGTCGTCCTCGCCGCGGAAGTCGCTCACGACCAGCAACACACCGCGCCGACCGAGCACCTTCTCGAGCGCTTCGAGCGTCGCCGCCAACCCGTTGCCGTCGGCGGACAACGCCGGCTCCGCAGCGATCGCGCCGACGATGCGCAACACCTGCGCGCGCCCGGACTGCGGTCGCACGTGGCGCCGCCGACCGTGGGAGAACAGATCGAGCCCGACCAGGTCGCGCTGCGCCGCGGCCGCGCCGGTGACGAGCGCCGCGACCTCCGCCGCGACCTCGCGCTTGGTCGCGTCCTTCGAACCGAAGTCCATCGAACGACTCGTGTCGACGACGAGGTGCAGGCGCAGTTGCCGCTCCTCGGTGTACGTCTTGACGTACGGGTCGCCCGTGCGCGCCGTCACCTTCCAGTCGATCGTGCGCACGTCGTCGCCGGGTTGGTACGGCCGCACCTCTTCGAACTCGATGCCGCTGCCGCGGAAGCTGGAGCGGTACGCGCCGCTCACGTCGCCGAACGCGAGTCGGCGCGTGCGCAGCTCGAGCAGCCGGATGCGCGTGCGCAGCGCGGGGCTGAGCACCTCGCGCCCCAATTCGAGTTCACGTGCGCCGGAGTTCGCCATGTCCGCGCCTCGCGCGTCTTTCACGGCGCCTCGACGCGCTCGAGCAGTCGCTGCACGATCGTGTCGCTCGTCGCGCCTTCCGCCTCGGCCTCGAAACTCGCGTGCACGCGGTGCCGCAACACGGCCGGTGCGACGTGTTTGACGTCGCCCGGCGTGACGAAGCCGCGCCCTTGCAGGAACGCGCGCGCGCGCGCCGCCATGACGAGCGTGATCGTCGCGCGCGGACTCGCGCCGAACTGGATCAACGGCGCGAGCTCCTTCAAACCGAACTCGTCCGGGCGCCGCGTGGCGTGCACGAGGCGCACGACGTACTCCTTGAGGCGCTGATCGACGTGCACGGCGTCGCCGCGCGGCCGCGCGTCCATGACCTTCTCGAGGGTCGCGACCTTGCGCACGGCGGGCGGGCCGCTCGACGTGGCCATGCGATCGAGGATCGCGAGTTCTTCCTGCTTGTCGGGGTACGGCAGAACGACCTTCAGAGCGAAGCGGTCGAGCTGCGCCTCGGGCAACTGGTACGTGCCTTCCTGCTCGACCGGGTTCTGCGTCGCGAGCACGAGGAACGGCACGGGCAGCGGGATGGTGGTGCCGCCGATCGAGACCTGGCGCTCCTGCATCGCCTCGAGCAGCGCCGACTGCACCTTCGCGGGTGCGCGGTTGATCTCGTCGGCCAGCACGAAGTTGGCGAAGATCGGGCCGCGGCGCACTTCGAACGCGCCGCTCTGCGGGCGGTAGATCTCGGTGCCGACGAGGTCCGACGGCAAGAGGTCGGGCGTGAACTGGACGCGTGCGAAGCGGGCGTCGACCGCCTGCGCGAGCGTCGAGACCGCCAGCGACTTCGCGAGGCCCGGCAGACCCTCGAGCAGCACGTGCCCGCCGGTCAGGAGGCCGATGAGCAGGTGCTCGACCAGCTCGCGCTGCCCGACCAGCACCTCGCCCATGGCGTCGACGAGATCGCGCAACCAGGCGGTCTTCTGTTCGAGGGTCGCGGCGTCGGTCGTGGGCATCTGGGGAGCGTTGCTGTGGAAACGGCGCGCGCGAGTGTGAACTCGCGCGCGGGAGCTGTTTACGGCGCGTCGGCGCGGACCGTTGGAGCGCGGCGCCCGTGTCGCGAGCGCCTGTGGTCGGGCGCGCACCGGGGCGGCGGGCGAAGAGGATAGTTCGCGCGGTGCGCGCGCCCTACCACCCTTCGCCTCACAGCCGACTCACTTGTCCGTGTCGCTGACACCCGAGCCGCTGCGATCGGGTGCCGCGGGGCGCGCCGGTTGCGTCGGCGGATTCCGTTCGAGTTCGGCGAGCAGGTGCGCCACCGCGGCCTCGAGCTGCGGATCCTCGCCGCGCGCGAGTGCCGCCGGGTCGTCGATCACGTCGACGTCCGGATCGACGCCGTGGCCCTCGATGCCCCACGTGCCGTCGAGTTCGTAGAAGCCGAAGGTCGGAACCGAGTGGCTCGTGCCGTCGACGAGCGCCGGGTTGCCCGAGATGCCGACGAGGCCGCCCCACGTGCGCCGCCCGAACAGGAGGCCGAGGCCCTTCTGACGGAAGTAGTACGGGAACGCGTCGCCGCCCGATCCGGCCCAGCCGTTGATGAGCATGGCCTTCGGTCCGCGGTGGCCGTCCGGCGGCCACTGCCAGTCCTCGCCGTGGCGCACGGCCCACTTGTTCACGAGCGGTCGATCGAGCAACTCCACGAAGCGCGTCGGGATCTGACCGCCGCCGTTCCAGCGTTCGTCGACGAGCAGCGCAGGCGCGTGCAGTGCTCCCGCCATCTGGCGCACCAACTCGTTCTGACCGTTGACGCCCGTGTCCGGCACGTGGACGTACGCGATGCGCCCGAGAGACAACTCGGTGACGCGCTCGCGGTTCCTGCGCACCCAGTCGCGATAGCGCAGCGCCGCGTCGTTCGCGAGCGGCTCCACGAGCACGTCGTACTTCGTCGCCGCATCCGCCGGATCGGTGAGGAACGTCAGCTGCGTCGTGCGCCCCGCGGTGCCGAGCAACGCCGCGTGCACCGACTTGCTCGCATCGACCGGCGAACCGTCGACAGCGATCAGAGCGTGCCCGACCGCGACCACGGTGTGCGCGAGCGGCCCGCGCGTGTCCGTGTCGTAGTCGCCGCCGCGCACGAGGTTCACGACGACGAGGCGACCGTCACGCGCTTCGAAGTCCGCGCCGAGCAGGCCCGCCGCCCGCTCCGGCTTCGCGCTCGGTCCGCTGGGTGCCGACGCGCCGTTGTAGGCGTGACCGACGTTCAGCTCCGACATCATCTCGCCGCACAGGAACGCGAGGTCTTCGCGCGTGGTGGCGTGTTCGAGAGCGGCGAGGTAACGCTCGCGCACCGCCGGCCAGTCGAGACCGTGCATGCGTTCGTCGTAGAACCAGTCGCGGAAGATGCGCCACGTGTCGATCAACATCTGGCGCCATTCCGCGCGCGGATCGACGCGGGCGACGAGGCCGCTCGTGTCGACCGGCTTCAACGTCTGGCCCGCGGCGATGTCGACGAAGCCGTACGCGCCGCTCGCCGTGACGAACAACGTGTCGGCGCGCGCACAGACCGAGTAGCCGTCGGCGGCGAGCACCGCGGCCTCTTCGAACTTCTCGAGATCGGCGAGCACGATCGTCGTGGCGCTCTCGTCGCGGTTCGAAGCGCGCGGTGCGCTGCGCACGTAGACCAGACCCTTCGTCGTCGCCGTGAGCGACGACAGACTGCCCGGCGCGATCGGCAACTGGAAGGCGCGCGCTTCGAAGCCGTCGAGTTCGATCACGAGGCCGTCTTCATCGGCGTCCGCATCGTCAGCGGCGGCGGCTTCTTCGGCTGCTTCCTCGACGACCTCTTGCGCGGCGTCGACGAGCGCTTCGGCGGTCGCTTCGACGTTTTCTTCGACCGCCTCCTCGGCTTCCTCAGCCTCCTCCAGAGCGTCCTCGAGCGCGTCGGCCGCGTCTTCGAGCGCCTCGTCCGCAGGTTGCTCGTTCTCTTCGCCCTCGTCTTCGGTCGGAGCCGCGAGCGGCTCCTCCGTGTCATTCTTCGGCGCGAGCGGCGACTCCACGTCGCGGCGCAGCGGCACCGCGAGCACGACGCGCGTGCCCGCGTAGATCCACGTGGTGTCGAGGTCGGCGTACGTCGGCGCGAAGTGGCGCGACGAGAGGAAGTACAGGAAGTCGCCCGTCGGCGCGAAGGTCGGCGAGTCGTCGTCGAACGCACCGCTCGTCACACAGGTCGTCGTGCGCGTCGCCAGTTGGAAGAGATGGATCGCGTTCGTGAACGCGACCGGATGGCGGTGGCTCCAGACGAGCCAGTCCGACTTCGGCGACCAGTTGGCGAAGAGCGGCGAACCGGACGGGTTCTGCGCGATCTTGTCGATCGCGACGGCGCCGGCGCCGAACTCTTCACTCTGTGCGAGCCACAGGTTGCCCGCGTTGTCCGTGAAGACGAGCTTCTTCGAGTCCGGCGACCACTCGAGCCCCGCGCGGAAGCCGGGTCCGAACGTACTGACGCTGCGCTCGCCGTGTTCGTTCGCACCTTCGAACGTCGCACCGTCCGCGCGCCGCAGCGTGAGTTCGTACTCGCCGGTGCGGTCGCTGAAGTACGCGATCCAGCGGCCGTCCGGGCTCCACGCCGGACCGCGCTCCGCGACACCGGACGTCGCCGTGAGCGCGCGCGTGAAGCCGTTCTCCGCCGGAACCGTGAACAGTTCGCCGCGCGCTTCGAACACGACGCGCTTCGCCGTCGGGCCCGCGTCGGCCGAGGCGATGTTGGCGGCGACCGAGAGCTCCTCGGGTGCGAGGTACGGCAGGTCGCCCGGGATGCTCACGTCGACGGCGACGAGCGCGCGCTGCTCGAGATCGAAGCGGTACAGCCGCCCGCCGTTCTCGAACACGACGTCGCGCGGACCGACCGACGCGAAGCGCACACCGAACTCGTCGAAGAACGTGAGCTGCGTCGCGGTCGCACCTTCGGCGTCGACGTCGAGTGCGTGCAGGTTGAGGATGCCCTCGGGCCCGCGGTCGGACACGAACAGCAACTCGCGTCCGTGCCACATGGGCTGCGCATCGGCGCCGAGGTGTTCGGTCACGCGGCGCGCGGCACCGCTCGCCAGGTCGAAGAGCCAGATGTCCTGCGCGAGGCCGCCCTGGTAGCGCTTCCACGTGCGGAACTCGACCGTCGACGGCGTGTACGCGAGCCACTGCCCCGTCGCGTCGATCGCACCGAACGTGCCGTAGGGCGGCGGCAACGGAACGGGCTGAGCGCCCGACACGTGCACCTTCGACAACCGCGGCGCGCGTCCGAGTCCGGCCGTGTCGGTCGCGTGGTAGAGCAGGTGCTCGCCGTCGGGCGTCCAGTCGCACAGCACCTCGCTCGTCGGGTGGTACGTGACGCGTTGCGGCACGCCGCCGGCGGTCGGCATCACGTAGATGTCCTGACCACCTTCGTAGCTGGCGACGAACGCGATCTTCGAACCGTCGGGCGAGAAGCGCGGGAAGGCCTCGACACCGGGTGCCGAGGTGATGCGGCGTGCGACGCCGCCCTCGCGCGGGACGAGCCACAGGTCGCTGGCGAAGCGGAAGACGATCGTGTCGTTGCTGACGTCGGGAGTGCGCAACACGACGGCACTCGGCGTCGTCGACTCTTGCAGCGCGCCGGCGCTGACGGCGAAGAGGAAGGACAGGAGCATGTTGGGGGGTCCGGTGGGACTCGTGCGTTCGAGCGCAAGGAGCCTATCCACCCCACCCGCCGTTCGTGCTCGACACGCGCTTCACGCGCTTCTCACGCGAGCAGGAACAGGAGCGCCCTCGACCGTTCCGAGCGGTCGAGGGCGCGGGAGACTCCCGCCAGGGCACGAGCTGCCGCGGCGAGGGGTCCGTTCACACCGACCGGCTCTCAGCCGGACGGTCCAACTGCGTCAGGGGCGCTCAAAGAGCGAGCAGAAACGCTCGCGAACGGGCTCCAACCGCGCCAGCGGTTGGGCCAGAGGCATCTGAGAGAGCATGTCCGGCGCGAAGCGTCGATTTCTTCTCACTCTCTCAGAAGATCCAGGCCGCGTCCGAACGCTTGCAGCCGAAGCAGAGAACGCCCGAGCCGACGTCGAAGGTCAGCGTCTGGAACCACGGCTCGATGCACGGCGGCAGCGTCGGCGGCAGACCGATGCGGTACTCGATCATGCAGTCGGGATCGTGGACACCAGGTCCGGCTTGGATGATGGTGCCGGCGAGCGGCATCCACAGTTCGCCGCAGAAGCCGGCGAGCAGCAGCGGCGGGCACTGGATCGTGTTGCCACGCAGCAGCCAGGTGATGTTGCCCGGTCGCGAGCGCATGCCGACGGCCAGCAGCACCGGCTTGCAGTTCGGGTTCTGCGCTTGCGCTTTCGAGACGTGGTACTCGGTGCAGTTCGGCCACTGGTAGTAGACGTGGCCGTCGTTCGGCGAGCCGTAAGCCCACAACACACCACCGCCGTCGACGAGCGCCGCGACGTTCTCTTCGGGCAGCGGACCGACCGCGAGCGGCAGCGGGATCGCACCGGGCGACGTCCAGTCACCGCGTTGCACGCTGTACGCCTCGACGATGCCGGTGGACGATCCGACCGGCGGGCTGAAGACGACCAGGTTGCGACCCGGCGACATGAGCGACGGTCCGCTGACGAGCGGGTACGGCGGGTTGTAGAGATTGCAGCGCTCGTCGAGGCCCTCGACGACACCACCACCCGTTTGGTGCGCGATGACCGAACCCGTTCCGGCCGTGAGCGGCGACATGGCCGGCGACGGCACCCACGTTCCCCAGCGCGTGTCGATGCCCCACGTGATGCCCGTGCCCTGCACTTCGAGCACCGCGTCCGCGACGAAGACCGTGTCGAGCGGCGTCTTCGGCAACGTCGGCGCCCACGTGTTCATCGTCGGCTGGAAGACGTGGAACGACGTGCCCGTGTCCGCCGCGCCGATGTGGTCGGGCGGGACGACCGGCACCGGGAAGGCTCCCGACGGGTTGCTCTCGAACTGCCATGGGCCGCCGCAGACACCGCTGAAGCCGGAGAGGTCGAGCGACAGCGGATCGACCGCCATCGCGTAGTCCTCGTCGATGTTCAGCAGAGTGAAGTTCGGCGGCAGCACGTGCCACGTTGCATGGCCCGCGCCGAAGGCTTGGATGCCGACGGCGGTCGACGACGGATCGTTGACGAGAACGACGTTGTCGCTCACGACTTCGAGAGCCACGGGCGTGGTCGGCACCGGCGCGAGGGACCAAGCGGACGAGTAGGCGCTGTAGGCGCACGGAGAGATGGTGCCCGGCGTGCTGTTCACGGCGCGCGCGTACACCACGTTGTGGTCGAGAAGGACCGGCGTGCCGAAGCGCAGTAGCGGCGACGGCGTCCAGCAACCGCGCACACCACTGAAGGCCACGAGTCTCGGATTCGGCGTGAGCGTGAAGTCGGCCAGCAGCACGTTGCCGTCGGCCGAGATCGGCGCGCCCGCGATCGGACCCGGCGTCGTGCTCCAGGCACCGATGCGCGCGGAGAAGCCGTGGTAGAAGTTGTTGTCGCGGATGCCGACGACGAAGCGCGAGATCGCGTAGTCGGCCGGCGTCACGGCGCCGCCGAGCACCTGCGGCACCCACACGCCGTGCACGGCGCTGTAGGCCCACGACGTCAGCAGACCGTTGTTGTCGATGCCGACGACGAAACACACATCGTCGTGGCAGTCGAAGAAGAACGGCAGGGTGCCGCCCATGAACGGCAGCGTCGCGCTGTTGTTGAGGCGCGCGCTGTAGGCCGTCATGCCGTTCGGCGTGAACATGAGCATGCACCAGTCGCCCTTGCCGACCACGGTCGAGCCCGGCGGCGCGACGAAGTCCCACTTGCGCGCGGAGGCGGAGAACACCTCGACGCCGGCCACACCTTCTTGCGCGACGAGGAAGCCCTCGACGTGCAGCGTGCCCGCGGGGTCGTGGGCCGTCTCGGCCCAGTTCACACAGTTGGTGATGCCTTGCGCCGTGGCGGCGGAGGCACACAACACGCTCGCGGCGAGGAGGCTCGCGGAGCGGAAGGTCGTTCGAAGGTCCATGGAGCGTTCCGGCTGAGGGGGAATCGAGGGGCGGAAGAGCCCGCCGATCGGTCCAGTGCGCTCCCCCGCCGTCGTGAACGCGCCGTTGAAGAAAATCCGTCCGACTGTGAGCCGTTCCGCGCGCTCGTCGGCGCCCCCGCTCCTCTCGTCTGGGTCGGTGCGGACCTCGCCCCCAGGACGAAGTGACCCGGACGTAGGTCGTTGCAGCACAGCAACCCGAGCCGCCGAACCGGCAGCGCCTCACTCCTCGGCTGCAACGCTCGGCGCCGCCGTGACATCTCTTCGTGAGAGGAGCGCCGGGTCGTACGGCTCGCGCTCACCCAGGCTGGCGATCCGAAGCGCAGGACTCCGTGTCGAACACATCCGAACCCTCACACTCCGTGATCGGCGCTGCGATCGAAGTCCACCGCCGGCTGGGCCCGGGACTCCTGGAGTCGGTCTAACGCTGCTGCCTGGTGCACGAGCTGCGCTTGCTCGGCCACTCCATCGCGGTCGAACGCGACATGCCCGTCCACTACCGAGGGCGTCGATTGGAGATCGGTTATCGAATCGACCTCGTCGTCGACGAGCGGCTCATCGTCGAGGTGAAGGCCGTCCGTGCACTCGAGTCGGTCCACACTTCACAGGTCCTCACCTACATGCGCTTGAGCGGCTTGCGGCATGGGCTGCTCGTCAACTTCAACGTCCAGCTACTGAAGGACGGTATCAAGCGCCTCATCGACTCGAAGGACGCTGAGGAAGGCATGCGACAGGGGTGATCGAGGCCGTGGACGGCCTCAAGCGTCAACCGCCTTCAGCATGCCTTCGTCCTGTCTTCCTTTGCTTTGACTTTGCGTCCTTTGCGTCCTTTGCGGTGACGTGCAACAGACACGGGCTCCCATGCGTTGCACTTCACCGCAAAGGACGCAAAGGACGCAAAGTCAAAGCAAAGGAAGACAGGGCGATTGCAGGCCGCTGAAGGTTGGCGGCAGCACGGCAAGCCCTTCAGACCTTCAACCGCGCATTGTCAGCGACCTCGCGCCTTCAGCCTCGCGTCGTCTCAGCCGCCCAGCGCCTTGTGCAGCGCGATCAGGTTGGCGCTCACCGCAGCATCGCTCACGGCCAGGTCGTCTTCGAGCGCCGCCACGATGCGCTGGCTGTCGAGCACGGCTTGGAAGTCCGACAGGCCCTCGCGGTACTGCGTCTGTGCCAACTCGACCGCACGATCGGCCTGAACCGCGGCTCGCGCGAGCGACTCGCGGCGCGACTGCTCGCGCACGAAGCGCGTCATCGCGTTCTCGGACTCTTCGACGGCCAGCAGGACGCTGCGCTCCCACGTCAGTTGCGCCTCCTCGGCGCGCGCCTCCTGATACACGACGCGCTGGCGCAGACGGCCGCCGTCGAACAACGACCAGCGCACCGACGGGCCGATCGCGGCGACGCCGCTCTCGCTCTCGAACAGGTTCGAGAGTCCGTCCGACGCCAGCCCGAGGGTGCCGGCGAGCGAGAAACTCGGATAGCGATTCGCCTCCGCGACGCCGATGCGCGCGACCTCGCCCGCGAGGCGCCGTTCGGCGGCGCGCACGTCGGGACGGCGGCGCAAGAGGTCGGCGGGCACACCGATCACGGCGTCGACACGCGGACTCGGCACGGGCGCCGACTCTGCAAGGCGTGCGAGCAGAGCATCGTCGGCTCCGGGCACGACACCCAGCAGCACGGCCAGTCGCCGTTGCGCTGCCGAGACGTCGGCTTCGAGCGTCGGCACGCGCGAGCGCGTCGTCTCGACGTTCGTCGCGGCTTGTGCGACGTCGCGTTCGCTGACGAGGCCGGCCTCCTGTCGTGAACGCACGAGTGCGACCGTCTGCTCCTGCAGGTCGACGTTCTCGAGCGCGATCTCGACGCGCCGCTGAGCGGAACGCAGCTCGACGTAGGCGAGCGCCGTCTCGGCCGCCACGGAGACGGCGAGCGCGTTGCGGTCCTCTTCGGCGGCCGCGAGGTCCGCGTCGGCGGCCTCGATCGAGCGGCGCACGCGCCCGAAGACGTCGAGTTCCCAAGCCGCGTCGAAGCCGCCGGAGAAGATGTCGGTCTTCGGCGAGAACGAACCGAACGGCGTGTTCTCGCTCTCGCGGCGGTGTTCGTACGCGCCGCGCGCGTCGAGCGTCGGAAGACGCTCACCGGCTGCGACGCCGCGCAACGCGCGCGCCTGTTCGAGGCGGCTCGTCGCGACGGCGAGGTCGAGGTTCGACGCGAGGGCGCGCTCGACCAGCACGGTCAGCGTCTCGTCCTCGAGTTGTGACCACCACGTCGTTGTGACGCCCGCCTCGGCCGCGAGCCCAGCCCCCACCGGCTGCGACCACGCCGCCGGCAGTTCGAGCTGCGGCGGTTCGTGGTCGGGCCCGAGTCTGCACGAAGCGAAGAAGAGTGTCGCGGCCGCGGCGACGGCGAGATGGCGTTCGGATCGTTGGAGCTTCATCACGCGAACTCGAGGGCAGGTTGCTTCGGGGTGCGATCGGCGGACGGAGCCGGCTGCGACTCGGTGCGGTTCGCACCGCTCTCCTCGTCGAATTCCGACGCGCGGTGCGTCGCCGCGACGAACGAGTACAGAACCGGCACGACGTAGAGCGTGAACAGCGTTCCGATCGCCATGCCCGTCACGAGCACGATGCCGATGCTGTTGCGCGCTTCGGCGCCGGGGCCCGTGACGAGCACGAGCGGGAAGTGGCCGAAGATCGTCGCGGCCGACGTCATGAGCACGGGCCGCAGTCGCGTCGACGACGCTTCGCGCAGCGCTTCGAGTCGGCTGAGGCCGCGCTCCTGCAGCGTGTTCGCGAACTCGACGATCAGGATGCCGTTCTTCGCGATCAGACCGACGAGCGTGATCAAGCCGACCTGCGAGTAGACGTTGATCGTCGTCAGGTCGAGGAACGTGAACATGAGCGCGCCGCTGATCGCGAGCGGAACCGAACCGAGCAACACGATCAACGGATCGCGGAAGCTCCGGAACTGCGCGGCGAGCACCAGGTACACGAGCACCACCGCGAACCCGAGCGTCACGACCAGCGCCGAGCCTTCGGTGCGGATCTGGCGCGACTCACCGGCGTAGTCGAGGTGCACTCCCGGTCCCGCGACCGCGCGCGCCGCGTTCTCGAGGACCGCGAGGCCCTCCTCCTTCGTGACGCCCGGCTGCACACCGCCGAACACACGCACGGCGTTGCGCTGCTGGAAGCGATTCAGCGTGCGCGGCACGGTCATCTGCTCGATGCGCGTGAAGGTCGAGACCGGCACGAGTTCGCCGCTCGGCGTCTTGATCTTGAGGTCGAGCAACGGACCGAGCGTCGCGCGGTTCTCGTCGCCGATCTGCGGAATGACCTTGTAGCTGCGGTCGTACCAGTTGAAGCGGTTGACGTGCGCGCCGCCGAGCAGCGTGCCGAGCTCTTGCCCGACACCCGCCAGGTCGAGACCGAGGTCGGCGACGAGTTCGCGGTCGATGACGACGCGCGCTTCGGGCCGGTCGATCTTGAGGTCGGTGTCGACGTACAGGAACTTGCCGCTCTGCCAGCCGGCGCCCACGACGGCCATGACCGTTCCGAGCAGCTCCTCGACGGGTTGATCGCTCTGCAGCACGAGTTCGACGTCGTACTGACCGGGCGTCGGCAGCGGCGGATCGAGGCGCGGGAACACACGCAAGCCGGGGATCTGCGAGACGGCGCCGTAGAGCTCGCCGTACATCTCCTCGGTGGAGCGGTCGCGCTCCTTCCAGTTCTTCATGACCATGCCGCCGAAGCCGCCCCAGTTCGCGGTCAACGACCACATGAAC
>JBIKNC010000287.1:0-5029 GCA_044358925.1 Planctomycetota bacterium
CGGGCCGCCGCGCGGCCTGAGGTTTTTTGCTACGGCACCGTATTCTCACGCCTCACACGCTCATGCTCACGCACGACAATCCGTTCGCCGCTCCCAGCGCTCTTTTCCTCGGATCGCCGGACTTCTCGAAGATCAGGGTCGAGCACTTCCGGCCGGCGCTGCTCGCGGGGCTCGAGGAACAGGCGCGCGAAGTGCGCGCGATCGCGACGAATCCGGAACCCGCGACGTTCGCGAACACGATCGAAGCGCTCGAGCGCAGCGGCGAGCTGCTCGGCCGCGTGCGGCGCGTGTTCGGCAACCTCGCGAGCGCGCACACGAACGAGACGATCCAAGCCGTGCAGCGCGAGACCGCGCCGCTGCTCGCGCGGCATCAGGACGCCATCTGGCTCGATCCGCAGCTCTTCGCGCGCGTCGAGGCGGTGCACGCGCGCCGCAAGGAACTCACCGACGCGCAGGATCGCCGATTGACGGAGCGTTACCACACGCTCTTCGTGCGCCACGGCGCGCGCCTCGCGCGGCGCGACCAAGAGCGCCTCGCCGCGATCAACGCCGAACTCTCGCAGCTCGCGACCGCGTTCCAGGAGAAGCTGCTGGCCGACACGAACGCACTGGCCGTGGTCGTCGACACACGCGCCGAACTCGCGGGCCTCTCGGAGAGCGCGATCGCGTCCGCCGCAGCCGCAGCGAACGCCGCCGGCCACGCGGGCAAGTTCCTGCTCACGCTGCAACTGCCCACGTCGCAAGCCGTCCTCGAACAACTCACCCACCGCCCGACGCGCCGCCGTGTGTTCGAAGCGTCGACCTCGCGCTGCGCACGCGGCGACGCGAACGACACGCGCGCGATCGTGCTCGCGACCGTGAAGCTGCGCGCGGAACGCGCGGCGCTGCTCGGCGCGCCGACACACGCGCACCACGTGCTCGCCGACGAGATGGCCGGCACACCCGACGCCGTGCGCGCCATGCTCATGGACATGGCGCCGCGCATGCTCGCGCGCGCCGGCATCGAGGAGCGCCAACTCCAAGCCGCGTTCGCGAAACTCGAACCGGGTGCGAAGCTCGAGCCGTGGGACTGGGCCTTCGCCGCCGAACACGTGCGCCGCGAATTGCACGACCTCGACGACGCGATCCTGCGCCCGTTCTTCGCGCTCGAACGCGTGCTCGAACACGGCGTGTTCGAGATGGCGCGCGCGCTCTACGGCGTGACGTTCCGCGAGCGCACCGACCTGCCCGTCCACCACCCCGACGTGCGCGTCTGGGAAGTCCGCGACGAGAGCGGCGCGACCGTCGGCCTCTTCCACGGCGACTGGTACGCGCGCCCGAGCAAACGCGGCGGCGCGTGGATGGACACGTTCGCGGACCAGAGCGAGCTGCTCGGCGAGCTGCCGATCGTCATCAACGTGATGAACATCGCCAAGCCGCCCGCGGGCACACCGGCGCTGCTCTCGTTCGACGAGGTCACGACGATGTTCCACGAGTTCGGGCACGCCGTGCACGGCCTCTTCAGCCGCGTGCGCCACCCGCTGCTCTCCGGCACGAACGTGCCGCGCGATTTCGTCGAGTTCCCGTCGCAGTTCCACGAGGACTTCGCGTTCGAGCCCGAGCTGCTCGCCAAGTACGCACGGCATCACACGACGAACGCGCCGCTCCCGAAGGAGCTGGTCGCGAAGATCCGTGCCGCGCGCACGTTCGGCCAAGGCTTCAACAGCGTCGAGTACGTCGCCGCCGCGCTCCTCGATCTTGCCTGGCACTCGCTGCGCCCGGGCGAAGCGCCGAGCGACGTGCTCGCCTTCGAACGCGCCGCCCTCGAAGCCGCGGGCGTCGCGCACCCGCTCATCCCGCCGCGCTACCGAAGCACCTACTTCGCCCACGTCTTCCAAGGCGGCTACAGCGCCGGCTACTACGCCTACCTGTGGAGCGAAGCCCTCGCCGCCGACGGCTTCCGCGGCGCCGTCGAACACGGCGGTCTCACGCGCCGCGCCGGCGACGCGTTCCGGCGCGAGGTGCTCTCGCGCGGCCTGACCGCCGAACCGATGGCGATGTACCGCGCCTTCCGCGGCCGCGAGCTCGACACACACGCGCTGCTCGTGCGGCGCGGACTCGTCGAGGCAACGGCTTGATCGAACGACGCGGCCGGCGCCTGTGTGTGGCGCCGGCCGCGTCTCGCCGCTCGCACGCGTCTCACTCGCCGATCACGCCGCGCAAGCCCTCGGCCGCGCCGAAGCGGAAGTCGACGGTGTCGAACAGCGCGCCCTGCACGTGGAACGAAGCGCCGACGAGCGTCGGTGAGTTCGGCACGTTCAGGCCGAAGTCGACCGGCACACCCGGCGTCGTCCACGGTGCTCCGATGAGGAGCAGCACGGCCGGTGAGCCGATGTCGACGAGCAGCGCGCCCGGCAGGTTCGCGTCCATGCCGTAGCCGGGCACGACGGTGCCGCACGGACCGGGCGCGGCGGCGGCGCTGACCCACAGCAGCGGCACGGCGAGCGGGTTGACGTTGGCACTGGGATCGTCGACGCCGAGGGTGAAGCTCGCGCCGATCGTCGGCACACCGGTCGCGACGAGACTGCCGGCGGTGTTGGTGCCGCAGCCGAGTGCGAGCCACTCACCGCCGCTGCGTTCGAGCGCTCCGAGGTCGAGCCGCGAGAGCCCGCCCACGAGCGGCGAGTCGAACAAGCGCGTGCCGCCGTCGAGGTCGCTGTTCGACCAACTCGGCACCAGCGATTCGCTGCCGACATCGACGATCGTGCCGGTCGCGTCCGGCCGCCACTCTGCATCGAACGGGTTCGTCGACAACAGGAAGCAGTTGGTCCCCGTGACGACCGTGCGCGCCGCGCAGTGGATCGCCGTCGTCACGCCTTCGACTTCGACGATCGGGAGCTGCGGTCCCGTTTCGGAGTAGGAGTCGAGGTCCCAGAACACGGTGTTGTGCAACTCGACCGGACCGGACTGCGCGAACACTCCCGGATGACTCGAGTGCGCACCGGAACTCCCGCTCGTCCCGGACGCGCCGTCCGGCTCGCCCAGACCTGCCGACCCGCCCAGTCCACCCGTGCCGCGCTTGGCGAGGTAGTTGTGTCCGAACGTGCACGACGAGACGAGCGCCGACGCGCCACCGGTGACGTACAGCGTCGCAAACCCTCCGTCGCCACCTTGGCCACCGTTGCCACCATCGCCGCCGACGCCGCTCGCGAACGGGAGCACGAATCCGTCGCCACCGTCTCCGCCCTCGCCGCCGAAGCCGCCCCTGCCGGCTTGGTTCAGGTGGAAGAGACAGTTCGCGAACTGCGGGTGCGACGTGTTGCCGGTCACGTAGAAAGCGCCACCGAAACCGCCCGGCCCGCCGCGGCCGCCATCACCGCCGTCGGACCCGTCGGGGGTCGTGAGCGAGCCGTTCGCTCCGATCGTCCCGGCGCCGCCCCTCCCGCCGACCCCCGCGAAGTTCTCGCGGAAGATGCACCTGTCGAAGCGCGGCGAGCCGTCGATCACGTACACGCCGCCGCCATTGCCCCCGGGTGCGCCGTTGCTCGCCAAGATCCCGGGTCCGCCGCTCCCCGCGCGGCCGAGCTCGATCACGCAGTCGCGGAACAGCGGCGATGCGTCACTCACGTTGATGTTGCCTCCATTCGCACCCGGCGCGCCGAGCGAGCCGTCCTGTGCGCGTCCGCGCGAGATCGTGAAGCCCTCGATGACGGTCGCGATGTTCTCGCCGTCACGGATGTGGAACACCCGATTCGAGCTGCTGCCCGAGAGGGTCGTCACCTCTGGGCCGCTGGCGCTGACGAGGTGCAGGACCTTGCCGTACATGCGCAGCTCCGCAACCGGATACAGCCCGGGTGCCACGACGATCGTGTCGCCCTGGCCGGCCTGGTTGATCGCCGCCTGGATCGTGGCCGCCTGGCTCGGGACGTGGATGGTGGTCTGCGCGAAGGCCGAGAGCGCCATCGGCGCGACGAGGGTGAACAGAGCGGTCAGGATCGAGTGGGGTTGCATGGTCGCGTTCGTGATCGGGTGCTGTGGGCGGGTCGCATGCCCGCCGTCACCCTCCGAAGCGCCGCGACCACGCGGCGGCTGTCACGATTTCGTCGATCGACCGATTCAGCGGATTCGCGCGGCGGCTGCGGCGCGCAACCCGAGCAGGCGGACCGCCCACGGGTCGCCTCGGTCGAGTCCCGCGGCGACCATGCGCTCGAAGGCCTCGTCGAAGCGGACGAGCGCCGGCTCGCCCTCCCCGGCCAGCGCCTCGCACAAGGCGAGCACGGCGTCGGCCCGCGGCGCGAACCACGCCGTCGGCCAGCGCTCGTGCGCGTCGGCTCGGGCGGCTCGCGCTTCGACGAGTGCCTCGTCGTGCTCGCCGACCAGCGCCGCGGCGATGGCCAGCGACTGGGTCGCGAACATCGTGAGTTCGGCGGGGGGCGCCGCCACGGCCGAGGCGCGCTGGACGGATCGGCGCGCCGCGGCGAGCGCTCGCTCGTACTCGCCCGCCGCGAGCAGCGCGTTCGCGTACCACATGAAGTCCGACGCGAGATCGAAGGACTCCTCGTCCTGGCCGCGTTGCAGGCGTTCGAGACCGCGCGCGAGGTGTGCGACCGCGTCGTCGAAGCGACCGACTTCGAGGTACGCCTTGCCGAAGGTGATGTCACCGGTCCAGACGATCGAGTTCTCCTCGCCGAGCGCCGCGACCAGCAACGGCCGGCAACGATCCGCGAGGCGTGCGGCTTCCTCGAACTCTCCGCGGCGGCGCTCGTTCTCGACCAGATTCGAGAGCGCGATCGCCTCGTTGCGGCTCGGCGCGGGCTGCGTCCGGTGCGCGATGTCGATCACCTCGCGCAAGCGCGCGCTGGCCGCCGCGTAGTTGCCGAGCCTCGACTCCACCATGCCGAAGTTCGCGAGCTGCGTCAGGTGGAAGGGATGCTCCTCCGCGCCGAGCGCACGCATGCGCTCGAGCACGCCGGCGAGCGTGTCGCGCGCCTCCCGCGTGCGACCGCTCTGCATCTGGCAGTTCGCCACCGAGTTCAGGCACACGAGCTCC
>JBIKNC010000079.1:0-17607 GCA_044358925.1 Planctomycetota bacterium
GCGCTGCACCAGTCGGCGGTAGGTCTTCGCGGTGCCGTCGGGTTCGACGTCGATCGCGACGCGGTGCAGCACCACTTCGCGACTCGTCGTGAGTTCGCCGTCCGCGCCTTCGACGGCCACCGGGTGACGCGCGAGCACGTCCGCGAGCGGCTCCTGGTAGCGCACGTGGAACGGCTCGGCGCCGCTCGTGCGCAGGTGCTCGAGCAGGCGTCGTTCGTCCTCCGCGGCGAAGTCGAATTCGACCGCGCGTTCGAGTGCGGCCACCGCCGCTTCGGCATCGTCGCGTGCGAGTGCGAGGCGTGCGCGCCACGAGTGCAACGCGGCGTTCTCGGGCGCGATCACGAGCGCCTCGTCGATCAGCCGCGCGGATGCCGCGTGTGCACCGATGCCGAACAGATCGCGCGCCGCGACCAGGTGCAGGTTGGTGTTCCACGGCTCGAACGCGCGTTCGCGCTCGAACACCGCGAGCACCGCTTCCTCGTCGACGCGCGCGCCGCCGGAGCGCTCCTCCCACTCCAGCATGCCGGCGTCGTAGCGCCCTTCCGTGGCTTCGAACACCGCGCGCGCGATCGCGAGGCGGCGCGGGTCGGACGGCTCGAGCACGCTGCGCGCCTGGCGCAACACGGTCGGGAACAGCTGTGTGTCGGGCAGTGCCAGCAAGGTGCGGCACAACGCGTCGTACTCGACGTCGGTGCCGTGTTCGCTCAGGTACTCGAGCTTCGTCGACAGCGCGGGCACCGAGTTCGGATTGCCCGCGAGCGCGCGTTCGAGGTGTTCGAAGGCCGTGCGCGGCGCGCTCTGATTCGAACCGGCGTGTTGCGCGCGCTGGCGCCACGCATACGCCGAGTTCGGCGCGACCGCGAGCAACGCGTCGACCGTGTGCAGCCACGGGTTGACGTCCTTCTCGTTCGACGAGCCGCGCTCGAGTTGCGTCCAGGCCTTCTGCACGAGCGCGACCGGATCGTCCGGCGCCAGCTCCACCGCGCGCTCGCCGTCGGCGCGCCCGGGATGTTCGTGGCGCGCGACCGAGCGGTGGTACAGCGCGAGCACCGAGCGCCGCAACGCTCCCTCGGCCGTCTCGTCGTCCGCCCAGCGCGCACGCGCACCGAGCGGCGCACTCGCGCGCAGCGTGTCGTCGGCCTGCACCAACTCGCGCGGCGGCGTACCGTCGGGCGCGCGGTCCGTGTGCACGAGGTCCACCGGCGTGTCGCCGTCAACGAGTGCGAGCCGCGCGACGAAACGCGGCGCGCGGTCGCGGCTGCCGACCTGGACACACAGCTCGTTCCAACCGCTCGCGAGTTCGAGCGGGATCGCGAACGCGTCGACGGCGAACTCGTGTTCACCGAGCGCCTCGAACACGAGCGCGCCGTCGTGCCACACACGCACCTCTTCTTCCGCACCGAGGTGCAACAGGTACGAGCCGGCGCTCGGGCTCGACACCCACGTGCGTGCGAGCACCGCGACCTGCGCGCTCGGAGTCACGAGTTGCCCGAGCTCGAGCACACCACGCGGCGCACGCCCGTCGGGCAACGTGCGCCACGCGACGTCGCGCACCTTGCCGCGGAAACTCGCACCGGCCGGATCGGTCGCGACGGGCAACGCGCGCTCGAACGCCGCGCCGCGCTCGTTGTCGAACGGACCGATGATCTCGAACTCCGAGAGCGTGCCCAACGCCTTGGCATCGCGGTGCTGCTCGAGGCGCGCGAAGGCCGAGCCGTGCCGCGGATCGATTGCGAGCCCCTCGAGCAACCGACCGACGAGGCGCCGATCGAAGGTGGCGAACGCGAACTGCTCGAGGCGCACGATCGCGTACTCGATCTCGTCGGCGAGTTCCGCGCCGTCGCGGCCGGCAGCGTCGCGGCCCGCGAGTTCCGCGGCTGCGGCGCGGATCGCCGCGACAAGCGACTCGAGCGCCTCCGGGATGCGGTCGTCGACCACGAGCAGCGCCGCGCGCCGCTCCGCCCGCGCCAGGGCGAGGACCGACTCGTCGCTCTCGCTGAATCGAGCGGCCTGTGCCGCCTGGAGCGGGGCCTGTGCGGCAACCGTGTGGAACGCGACGACCGCGACGAGGACGATCACATGGCGAAGGCGCTGCATGCCTCCATGAGGCGGCAGCGGCGAGCGCGGAGCAAGCGCCGCATGGCTCGATCCGATCCGCGCCCGATGGCGTAACTTCGTGTGCGTGGGCGGATCCTCCACCCGTCGCACTCCGCCCGCACTCTCGCAGCACGAACCAGCACCATGAGCCCCGCCCCTCGCCCCCGTTCGTCACGAGTCGTCGTCCCGGCCCTCTCCGCAGCCATAGCATTCATCGCCGCCGCCCCCGCGCGCGCCCAGCTCGCGACCACGGTCGGACCCGACGTCGTGCCGCAGGGCGCGCAGCTCTCGGTGACGCTCTCGAACGACCTGCCCAACCTGAACGGCTGCAGCATCTCGTGGCTGCGCGTCCAGAACGCGGCCGGCCAGTTCGTCTACAACGACACGACCTTCGAGATCTCGGCGACCTTCGGGCCGCACGGATGGATCTCGTTCTACTGGAACCTCACCGACGACCAGGGCCAACCGCTGCCGCCCGGCAAGTACCGCGCTCACGTCAAGAGCGACTTCGGCTCCGCGACCACCGTCCACCGCTTCGAGATCGTCGCGGCCGGCGCCGGCCTCGTCTTCGAAGGCACGCCCACCATCCACCCGCCCTTCGGCGGCGGTGGGGCCCGCAACTTCCTCCTGCAGTCGCCCGCCGACGGCGGCCTCTTCTACTTCCTGCTCGCCGCGCAGAGTTCCCTCGTCGGCGTGCCGACCTGCAACGGCACGTTCCCGCTCGACCCCGATCCGCTCCTCCTCTTCACGCTGACGCCGAACACGGTCATCGCAAGTTCGTTCGGCCAGTTGGACGCGAACGGCGCGTCGAGCGAGCCGCGCTTCAACCTGCCGGAGGACCCGAGTCTGGTCGGCCTGCAACTCGAGACCGCGTTCATCGTGCTCGACCCCGCCGACCCCGTGTGCATCGTGCGCCGCATCTCGAACGTCGAGAAGCTGACGATCGTCGGGTGACGACCGCGGCCGCGCCGCTCAACACGGCAACGGCATCTTCAGCGTCGGCGACTGCATCCCGCCCGCGCGGCGCGGGAGTTCGTAGTGCGAACTCGCGAGCCAGGCGCGCTCGCCCCACGGCTCGAGGCCGCGGCGGTCGGGCGAGAACATGAACCACAAGGGTTGCGCGGTCTTGGGCACGAAGTGCGTGACACACGACATGCGCGTTTCATGGTCGGGGCGCGTGCGCGCCGCGCTGCCGTGCACGAGGTCGGCGGCCCAGAGGAACACGTCGCCCTTCTTCGCGAGGAACGTCTTGCGCGGGCAGCCGAGTTTGGCGCTCTCCTCTTCGACGTAGCGGATCGCGGCGTCGGCGTCGTCGCGCTCCAGGTTGAACCACTTCACGCCGTCCTTGAAGATCTGGTGCGGGATGCGGTGGCTGCCTTCGTAGTAGACGAGTTCGCCGCGGCCTTCGACGACGTCTTCGAGCGCGACCCACGTGGCCGACAGGTGCAGCGGCTGCTGCACGCGCACGTAGGCGGTGTCCTGGTGCAGCGGGTGTTGGTTGCTGCGCTGGAACAGGAGCTGCTGCATCGCGATCGGCGGCGCGTCGAACAGGATCTCGAGGAAACGCAGCACGCGCGGATGGAAGGCGATGCGGCGCGCGCTCTCGAAGTTGACGTAGGTGTCGAAGATGCTCTCGTAGGCGTCGAAGCTCTCGTCCGTGAAGCGGAAGCCGAAGCCGCGTTTGTGGTCGGTCGAGATGAATCGTCCGGGATGGCGCGCGATGCTGCGCACGTCGGCGACGAGCGCGTCGACCTCGGCGGGCGGGACGAGCCGCTCCCACACGACGTAGCCCTTGTCGACGTAGCTGTGCAGATCGCGCGCTTCGTCGGCGGTGATGCGGCCGGCCGCGCGACGGCGTTCGATCTCCTCCGCGCCGTTCGGTCCGAGCGGCCAGAGTTGGTGCAGATCGGCACGACCGGGAACGACGAAGCGGCTCACCTCGGCGCTCCAGACGCGTTTGCGCGCGACGATCGGCGCGAGCAAGGCGATGCGCTTCTCGAAGCCCGCGGCTGCGAGCAGTTCGGCGCGCTCCTCGACCGAGACGGCGAACGAGTTGCCGACGACGTCGCAGGCGCGCGACAGCTCGACCTCTGCCGCGCGCGGGTCGGTCGCGAGACGCACGAGCAGTTCCTGACCGGCGGCCGGGAGATGAGGTGCGAGGTCGCCCACGAGGTCGAGCAGGCGGCGAGCGCGGGCCGAGTGGTCGGCGACGTCGGCGAAGGCGGACGCGGTCGCCCGGGCGCGGCGGTCGGAGCCGGAGAGGTCGATGCGGTCGAGGTGGACGCGCTCGAGGGCGGTGACGGTCACACGCAGGCCGGCCTTGGTCGGTGTGCAATTTTCGAGTCGTGCCCGCACCCCCACCGGAACGAGGTGCTCCAGTCGTCCCGCGGCGCGGGCAGCGTCACGGGCGGTGGCGAGGATCAGCTCGGAGCCGGGCGCCAGGCTCGAAAGGCGGTTCTGCTGCACCTGCGAGAGCACGTCGATCGCGGCGGAGTCGCCGGGGAAGACGACCTGGTTCGCGAGGACGACGAGCGGGAGGTCGAAGGTCGTGGCAGCGCTGGGAGTGGCGGGAGTCATGGCGGAGAACGACGCGATCGGAGTGAGCCTAACCGGGCACAGAAGCACCTCCGTCGACAGCGCGGCGGAGAGAAGTCGCAGGTCTGCCCGGATTTTGCTCCAGCCCCTGGTGCGCGAAGCGCGTCCTCACGCCATACTCACCGCGCGATGTCTGCAAGTCTGGGCCCTCGAGAGTGACTGTCGCCCTCGATAGGTAGCACGAGCCTGCGCATCCGACTCCTGACTCCTGAACAACAGAAATGGCGAAGAAGCTCTTCGTGGGCAATCTCTCGTGGGACACCACGAGCGAAGACCTGACTCAAGCATTCAGCGAAGGTGGCCGCACGGTCATCAGCGCAACCGTCCTCTCGGATCGTGAAACGGGCCGCTCGCGCGGTTTCGGATTCGTCGAGATGGCCTCGGATGATGAAGCGACCGCGGCAATCACGGCGCTCGACGGCTCGATGCTCGACGGCCGACCGATCCGCGTCAACGAAGCCACCGAACGCGCTCCGCGCGCCGGCGGCGGCGGTGGTGGCGGCGGCTACAGCGGTGGCGGCGGCGGCGGTGGTCGCGGCGGCTACAGCGGTGGTGGCGGCGGCGGCGGTGGCCGCGGCGGCTACAGCGGCGGCGGTGGTGGCGGCGGCGGCGGTGGTCGCGGCGGCTACAGCGGCGGCGGTGGTGGCGGCGGTGGCGGACGTGGTCGCGGTGGCGATCGCGGCGGCTACGGCGGCGATCGCGACAGCGGTGGCGGCGAGCGCTGGTGATCTCGAGCGTGCTGCGTGATCTTGCGATCGCGTGGCGCGCGCGCTGAACACTCAGCACCAAGGACGCGGCGCGCGCTCCGGGCAACCGGGGCGCGCGCCGCGCGCATTTCTTGGCCAGTGCGCGCTCACGTCGTCGATGCCGTGGCGGATCGGTGTCTGACAACGGATGCGTCACGTGCCCGACGACGTGAGCGTCAGCACGACTCCGGGATCCCCGCTCACGTGGAACGAACCCCACGCGAAGGGATGACCGTCGCGCTCGAATTCCGCGCGCTGCACGAGAGCCAATGCGCGCCGCAATGCGGTACCGCGTGCGAGTTCCGCGTAGAGCGCTTCCATGCAGCGACTCGCGTTCTCGTCGCCCACCGTCCACCCGCTGCCGATCACGGCGCGAGCGCCCGCGGCGAGGAAAGCCTGCTCGGGACCAACGAGTTCCTCGCCGCGGCGGCGCGCGCGGCGACCGGTTTCACAGCCCGACAGCGCGACGAGGTCGACATCGAGAACGGTGCGATGCACGTCGTAGGTCGTGAGGAATCGCTCGCCGAGCCTCAGACCGGAGAGCAGCGGGTGATCCGGTCGGAACGCACCGTGTGAGGCGACGTGCAGCACGCTCGGACCCGCGTCCGCCGTGCGGAGCCGTCCGACGAGTTCCTCCGGCGCGACGCGGCGCACGCGCCCGCCGCCGAGTTCCTCGATCGCCGCCAACTCGCGCGCGATGCGCGGCGTGCGTTCGTCGCCGGCGCCGCACAACCACCAGTGGCCGTTCGTGCGGCAGCGGCGGTTGCGTGCGCGCGCGAGTGCGCGCAACGACGAGCTGTACGAGATCTCGCAGCGCTGCACGAGCGGCGCGCCGTCGACGAGCAGTGCGTGGTACGGCACGTCGTGCAACACGCCGTACGGGACGACGACGAGCGGGCCCTCCACGAGCGCTCGCAAATCGCGCGGCACGAGCGCGTCGCCGAGCGCCGCGAGACAGCGGTCGATGCGCGCGCGTCCGGCGCGTGCGCGGCGTTCGTCGGCGCCGAGGTCGATGACGCGGCGTTCGATCTCGAAGCGCAGTTCCTCGACGAGGTCGACGACACGTGAGACCGTCGCGTCGCAGCGCTGCGCCGTGACACCGTCGCGATCGCCGACGAGCGCCCACAACGCACCGCTCGATCCGCGGCCGCCCGGCTCGACGAGGTGCGCGAGCACACGTTCCCCTTGGGCGAGAGCGCTGCGCCGCTCGAACGTCTCCTGTGCGAGATCCGCGCGCCGCGGTCCACTGCGCCGGCCGAGCGCCGCGAGTTCGCGGTGCACGACGTCGAGTTCGGCCGACAGATCACTCGCGACCGCACCCGAGAGTCGCGCACTCGCCGGACCGATGTCGCTGTCGAGGCGGCGCGCGAGCAGCGCGTCCGCACGTTCGCGCAACGCCGTCTCGGCGTCCGAGCCGTGCGAAGAACGCTCGCGCAACTCGTCCTGACAGCGCTGTCGCGTGGCGTCGAGGATCTCGAGTGCGACGGCCGGCGCGCCCGACTCACCGCTCTCGAGCACGAGATGCGCGAGACGCGCGGCCCGCTCCTGCCGGCCGCGCGCGAACGCGATGCGCACGTCGCCGCCGACGATGGTCGACAGCCCCGCGCGCGCCAGTTCGAGCGAACGCTCGAGCAACTCGCGCGCGTGTCCACGATCGCCCTTCTCGAGCGCCAACTCGGCCGCGAGGTCGAGCGCGTCCTCGAGCACGAGCCGCTCGAGCGTCCCCTCCCCCACGTTCTCGAACAGCTCGCGCAACACGTCCTGTGCGCCCGCCAAGTCGCCGGCGTCGCGCCGCGCGCGCGCGAGTGCCGCCGCGCCGAACTGCGCGAGGAATCCGGCGCCGGTGCCCGACAGCGTGCGCGCCGCGGCTTCGATCGCCGCGACGTCGAACTTCGCGGAGCGCGGCCGCTGGATCGCGAGCAGCGCACGCATCGGCTCGTTGCCGACGCGCGCGAAGACGCGCGCCGCCGCGTCGAGTTCCTCGCATGCCTCGTCGGCGCGTTCGAGTCGAACGAGCGCGAGGCCGGCGAATCCGCGCGCCTTCGCGAACTCGTAGTCCATGCGCAGTTCGCCGAAGCGCAGGCTCGCGCTCCGCGCACATTCGAGCGCATCGTGAGCCGCGCCCAGTCGCAGGTGCATCTCGGCGAGGTCCAGATCACAGAGCGGCGCACCGGACGGTTTGCCGCCGCCTTCGTATTCGGCGCGCGCCGCGGTCAGTCCCTCGTGTGCCGCGGCGTAGTCGCCGCAACGCATCTCGAGGTACGCCGCGCTGTAGCGCGCGTCAGCCGCAAGGACCGTGTGGCCCTGCTCGCGGAACACGCTCTCGCACTCCGCATAGTGCGCACGCGCCTCGTCGAAGCGATTCGCGTTCGTGGCCGTGTTGCCCAGGTTGAAGAGCGCGAAGGCGAGCCCGAGCCGATCGCCGAGCGCCACGAACCACGCACGCGCCTCCTCGTAGCAGCGCGTCGCTGCCGGGTACGCGTCGAGGCGGAAGTGCACGTTGCCGACGTTGCACAGGAGCTGCGCGAGCAGGCGCCGCTCGCCCAGGCGCTCGAGTGTCGCGCGCGCACGTTCACCGACGGCGAGCGCTTCGTCCGAACGCCCGCTCATCTGCAAGACGTCGACCAGGCTGCGTTCGACGCGCGCCGCGTCCAGTTCCTCGCCGGCCGCTGCGTGCAAGGCGAGCGCGGCGCGGTAGTCGACCAATGCTTCCTCCGAGCGCTGGTTGGCGTGCGCCACCATCGCACGACCGCGCAGTGCGAGCGCACGTCGCGAAGGTGCGTGTGCGCTGCAGCGCACGAGAACGTCCGCCAGAGCGCGCGCTTCGGTCGGGCTCTTGCGCACGAGTGCGTCGAGGCGCGCCTTCAGCAGGTCGACCGCGACTTCCGCGCGCGCCGGCGCGAGCGCGGCGAGCGCCGCCTCCGCGGCCGGGTCGCACGCGGCGAGCGCTTCGACGAGCGCGCTCTCGTCCGCGAACGTCATCGCGCGGCGAGCGAGAGGTCCGAGACGACGAGCATGCGATCCGCGAGCTCGATCGAGAGCGACTGCGGCGCGGACGGCACGTGCTCGAAACGGAACGAGCCGTCGGCTTCGAGCTCGACCTCGACGGCGCCCGCCAAACCGTGGATCGTGCAACGACAACCCGCGACGGGCGGCGTGCCTTCGGGCACGAGCAACTGGCCCCGCACCACGCCGCTCGCCGACTGGCCGAGGTCGAGTGAGTAGCCGCCCGCTTCCAGCGTCATGACCTGGTGTTCGGTGCCCGAGGCCCGCACGGCCAGGCCGATCGCACCGGCTCGCGGCAGGAGGCGCAGCAGGCGCTCGGCGAGGGAGACGCCCGCGCTGCCGCGTGTGTGCGGCAGGGACTTGGCGCGTGCGACGAGCCGCGCGGGCGGCTCTTCGAAGCGCTCGTGTCGAGCAGCTTCGATCAGTGCGCGGATCGGCGCGGCCAGCACTTCCAGCCCGCGCGGATCCGTGTTCGACAAGGCGCTGATGCGCGGTGACGCGTCACCGCCGAGCAGCCACTCCAGCAGCTCGGTGACGTTCGGCCGGTCGTCGTGTGTGTTCGACTGTTCCATCGTTCTCTCGTTCGCTCGTTCTCGTGCGCTCGGTCTCGTGGGTTCACGTGCCCTTCGCCGGATGGAGGCGCGCTGCAGTGCGCTGCGTACAACGGATCTTCGTCGAATCGCGGAACACACTCGCGCTCGTCCCCGTCACGGCGCGCCCCCGGGATCGAGCGGCCGCAGGTACTCCGCCAGGCGCGCGAGACAGCGCTGCCGCGTGGGCCCGAGGCTGCCGATCGGCACGCCGAGGCGCGCAGCGAGTTCGCCGTAGCTCGGTTCGTGCGCCTCGAGGAACAGCGCGCCCAGCAGGCTCTTGCAACGCGCATCGAGTCGCCCGAGCGCGTCGCGGACGAGCTGCGCACGTTCGAGCCGCTCGGCCACGTCGTCCGGCACCTCGCCGTGCACCCGCTCCGGCGCGTCGTCGGGATCGCAGACCTCGTTGCGACGGCGGCCGACGCGCCACGCCTCACGACTCGCCGTGCGTGCGATCCAACCGGGCAGCGACTTCGGCTCGCGGATGTGCGCGAGGTGTTTGTGGAGCTGGATCCAGGTCGTCTGGAAGACCTCGTCCGCATCGTCGCCGAACAGGCCGCTGCGACGTGCGACCGTGAACACGAGCGCGCCGTAGCGATCGACCAGCGCACTCCAAGCGGCTTGGTCACCGCTCTTCGCACGCTCGAACAGGGACTCTGCCTCGTCGAGCACGGTGTGTGGAGGTGGACGGGTGTCGCGGTCCGCGCTCAGTGAGCGAGCAGCCATGCTCGCGAACGGGCTCCAACCGCGCCAGCGGTTGGGCCAGAGGCATCTGAGAGAGCATGTCCGGCGCGGAGCGTCGATTTCTTCTCACTCTCTCAGTGAGCCAGCAGCCATGCTCGCGAACGGGCTCCAACCGCGCCAGCGGTTGGGCCAGAGGCATCTGAGAGAGTGGTATCCGGCGCGGAGCGTCGATTTCTTCTCACTCTCTCAGTGAGCGAGCAGCCATGCTCACGAACGGGCTCCAACCGCGCCAGCGGTTGGGCCAGAGGCATCTGAGAGAGTGGTATCCGGCGCGAAGCGTCGACTTTTCCTCACTCTCTCAGTCGTCGTCGCCGTCGCCGTCATCGTCGTCGCCGATGGCGAGATTGCTCACGGCTTGCGCGAGGTCGACTTTGCCCGCTCCGAGCTTGTCCACGTACTGAACGGGGTTCGCACCGTCGATCGGCAGCGCCGCCTCGACGATCGAGCCCGCGATCTCCTCCGCTTCGAACTCGAGGACGTCGGCCGATGTCCACGACATCAGGCGAGAGGCCGCGCCGCTGGCGATCGCGGTCGACATCGACGTGCCGCTCCACCAGGCGAACTTGCCGTCCGGCATCGGGCCGTAGACGTCGACGCCCGGCGCCGAAACGTCCACACGGTCGCCGTAGGCCGAGAAGCCCGCCTTCACGTCGTTGACGTCGATGGCAGCGACGGCGACACACCACGGATACGCCGCGGGGTAGAGGACGGCTTCGTTGCCCGTGTTTCCGGCCGAGGCGTAGATCTGCACGTTGTTCGCATCGGCGAACTCGAGCGCGACCTCGACCGCGTGGGAGTGTTCCGCGAGACCGAGGCTGAGGTTGATGATCTCGGCGCCCGCTTCGACAGCGGCGTACACGGCGTCGGCGACGCTGTGTGCATAGCCGTTGCCGTCCGCGTCGAGCACGCGATACGACAGGAAGACCGCTGCCGGATCGATGAGGGCGATCGTGCCGGCGACGTGCGTGCCGTGGCCGAAGGCCTCGTCGACGTACCCGTCGAGGTCGTTGTCGAGTCCGTCGGCGACGTCGTGGGCGAACGCGTCACCGTCGACGAAGTCGTGGCCGCCGATCACACGCCCGGCGAGCACGGGGTGCGTGCCGTCGATGCCGCTGTCGATGACGGCGACGATCGTGAACGAGGTCGGGTCCTGCGGCAGCGGCATCGCCTCGAGCTTGATGGCCGGCAGCGCCGGCTGCGACCAGTACTTCGCGAGCAGCGGCGTCGCGTCGTAGAAGGCGGCCGTGCACTGTTGTGTACCGGCGCCTTGCGTCGGTGCACAGGTGGTCGTCTCGGGCGTGCGTACGACGTGCTTCTTCTCGACGAACGTCACGCCCGGCGTGCGTGCGAGCCGCGCGGTCGTGCGCGCGAGTGCGTTCGGAGCGACCGAGAGGCGCACCATCGGCGCGCGGCCGGTGATCGGCTCGAGTTGGGCTCCCACCGCGGCTGCCAGGGCGCTCGGATCGACCGTCGGCGCGATGCCGACCACGATCTCCACGTTCAGCGAGAGCGCCGCGATCGAGCCGCGTGCGCCGGAGGAACCGGGAGAAGCGAGCGAACGCGTCTTGTTCGCGATCAGGGGGGAAGCCGCGGCGACGGCGGCGAACAGGGCGAACAGATGGACGGGTTTCATCGCGGGATGAGAGAGACGTGTGGGCCCCCGAAAAGTACTTCGAAAGCTCGGAACTTGCGGTTGCAGCTTTGTCAGGGACTTCCACGACCCCTCGGCCAAGTCCGCGAACGGCGGCGCACTTCGGGCTGTCGGGAGCGGATCGCACGTGAATCGGTATCAGGCCGGGAGTGGCGGCGCTCAGTCGAGCGAGCCGTGCAGTCGCGCGGCCGGTGCGCCGCCCCGGCGCGCCTCGAGCGACCCCCAGCGACCCTCGCGCCATGCACCGCCTCCACTGCGCCGCCCTCGCGGCCCTGATTCTCTCCTCGACCGCCGCCGCGGACGGCCTGCGCGGTACGACCGCCTTGTCCTCGGCCGCCCTCCCGCTGACCCTCGACGTCGACGAGCCGGACGTGGCCAGCTCGGGCAACCGCTTCCATGCCGCCTGGTTCGTCCAGAATCCGGTCACGGGTCGGGACATCCAGTACGCGCGCTCGCTCGACGGCGGGCGCTCGTTCACAGCCCCCGTCAAACTGGACCTCGCCAGCGGCCTGTCCGACCAGGACGATCCGATCGTCGTGGCCGACGGCGACGTGGTCGCGGTCTTCTGGCTCGACGACCGCGCCGCGGTCGGCATCGACGACATCGTCGGTCGCGTCTCGCAGAACGGCGGAGCGACGTTCGGTCCCGAGATCGTCGTGAGCGGCGCCCTCTTCGGCGACCTCGGCGACGCGGACAACCTCGAAGTCGCGATCAGCGGTTCGACGATCGCCGTCCTGTTCGAGGACGACGCGGTCGCTGCGGCCCTGCCCCTGCCGGGCGTGAACGAAGACCTGTACGTCGCGTCGTCGCAGAACGGCGGCCTCACGTTCGGTGTGCCGATCCGCGTCAATCGCCCGATCGGCGGTGCCGGTTCGGCGGACGTGGACGACCCCGCGATCGCGGTGGATGGAAGCCTGGTCGTCGCGACGTGGGTCGATCGGCGCAGCGGGCTGACCGACGACGTGTTCGTGCACCGCAGCACGAACGGCGGTCTCTCGTGGCCGGGCCCGGACCAACAGATCGACACGGGCGGCACGAGCGCGCTCGACACCGAAGACCCCGACGTCGCGATCAGCGGCACGAACGTCTTCGTGACGTGGCGCGACGCGCGCAACGATCCGGCGGGGCTCGTCTACCGCTGTTTCGTCAGCGCGTCGACCACGTCGGGTGCGACGTGGCTCGGTGAAGCGCTGCTCGACACGTCGGCGCCTGAAGTCCTGTTCGACACGAAGCGCGGCTCGATCGCGGCGGAGGGTGCTGCGTTCCACGTCGCATGGCCCGACGACCGCAACGCGCCGGCGAGCGGTCGCTACGACGCGTGGCTGCGCAGCGGCAGCGTCGCGAGCGGCGCGCTCGTGCTCGGCACGGAACAGCGCCTCAACGTCGGCGCGAGCCCGGGTGCGGAGAACATCTCGCTGCCGCGCGTGCGTGCCCTCGACGGGTACGTCTACGCCTACTACCAGGCCACGCGTTTCGATCCGGCGAACATCAACGACACGGTGCTGCTGCGCGTCAGTTCGGACGCAGGTGCGACGTTCGGCGCCGAACTCGCACTCGCCCCCGGCATGGGCGCGGACGACGACGCCGAGGAGAACGAGATCGCCATCTCCGATCAACGCGACGTCGTGTGTGTCTGGTCGGACAACAGCCTCGGTGTCGCACCTCTCGCGCTGAACACGATCTTCGCGAACGGACAGCGCTTCCCCGAGCTGTCGCTCGAGACCACGGCGACGACCTTCAACTTCTTGGTCGATCGCACGAACGCCTTCGACGAAGGCAAGGCGTTCCTCGTCGTGCTCTCGTTCACCGGCACGTCGCCGCTGCCGGTTCCTCAGAGCTCGACCGGTCTCGTGATCCTGCTCAGTCGCGACTTCCTGACCGACATCGGCTTGCAGTTCGCGCCGTTCCTGTCGGGCGGCATCAGCGGCGGCGAAGGTCGCAGCTTCGCGCTCGGCAAGGTCGCACTCCCCTTCTTCGCGACGGCGGTGCTGTTCGACCCCAGCGTCGCTCTCGACTTCCACGCATCCACCGACCCGGTCCTCGTGCCGGCTCTCTGAACACTGCCATGCAATTCGCCAAACCGACCATGCATCTCGTCATGAAACCCACGGCCACCGATCAACTGCACGTGCGCGGCGTCGCGCTCGCCACGCACCACTCGATCGTCACACCGGTGCCGAACGTCGCCGAGCGCCTCGCACGCGCCAAACGCGCCCACACCACGCGGCGCGCCGACTTCACGGCCTGCCGCCACCTCGTGCGCGCCGGCGTGCAGCCGCGTGCGGGCGACCTCGTCCTCGCGCGTGTCGACGCCCTCGGCCAGCACAAGAACCTGCAGGACCCGAGCGGCCGGCGCGTGAACCTGTTCGTGGGCGACGAGATCGTCGTCGCGTACGGCAACCGCTACGCGCCGAGCCAGTTCGAGGCGCTCGTGCCGAGCGACCTGGGGCCGTGCCACCTGGCCGCCGGCGGCGGCATCGCATCGCGCGTCGTGGCCGCCAACGCGCGCATGGAGGAGCCGACCGCGCTCACCCCGATCGGACTGCTGGCGGATGCCGGCGGCGTGCCGCTGCGCCTCGCGACGAGCGCTCTCGAACCGCGCAGCGTGCCGGCCGCGTGTCCGCCCGTGATCGCCGTGCTCGGCACGTCGATGGACTCGGGCAAGACGACGAGTGCGGCCGCGCTGATTCGCGGACTCACGCGCCTCGGCCGCCGCGTGGGCGCCGCGAAGGTGACCGGCACCGGCGCCGCGGCCGATCCGTGGCTGTTCCGCGACTCGGGTGCGGCGATCGTGCTCGATTTCCTCGACGCCGGGTACGCGACGACGTATCTCGAACCGCACACGACGATCGAGCGCATCACGTCGACGTTGATCGGCCATCTCGCCGACAGCCACGTCGACGCGATCGTGATCGAAGTCGCCGACGGCATCCTTCAACGAGAGACGCGCCTGCTCATGGAAGCCGACTTCTCGCGCCAGATCTTCCACGGAGTCATGTTCGCGGCTGCCGACGCCCTCGGTGCCGCGGAGGGAGTGCGTTGGCTGCGCGGGCAGCGCCACAACGTCGTCGCCGCGACGGGCATCATGACCGCGTCCCCGCTCGCACGACGCGAAGCGGACGAGGTCTGTCGGGTGCCGGTGCGCGGCGTCGAGCAGCTCGAGGACCCGAGCTTCGCACGCGAGATCGAGGCCGAACTCCTGTGAAGACGAACGCGCACGAGCTGCCGCCGCTGTTCGCACGGCGGCGGCAGCGCACGCTGATCGTGCTCCTGTCGGTCGCACTCGGACGTGCGGCCGCCATGGGCGCGTCGGTGTGGCTCGTGCGTGTGTTGTTCGACGGACTCGGACAGGCGAGCGGAGCGGACGCCGCAGCGTCCGCGACCCAACTCTCCACGACGACGACGCTGGCGGCGCTCGCGCTGCTCGCAGCGTTCGACGCCGGGGTGCAGGCGCTCGAGCGCCCCGGCGCCGAACGTCTCGGCCAGGACTACGTCACGCAGGTGCGCACGCGCCTGTTCGCACACCTGTCGCGCGTCGAACCGCGGCGCCTCGGTGCACGCGGCCGCGGTGCAGTCATGCTGCGCTTCCTCGGCGACCTCGTGCCGCTGCGGCAGTGGATCGGTCTGGGCGTCGTGCGCATCACGGTCGGCGTCGTGGTCGCGACGTCGGCGCTCGCGGTGCTGTGTTGGATGGACGCGGTGCTCGCCGGTGCGGTGGCGCTCGTGTTCGCGAGCGGTGCAGTCGCAGCTCTCCTGCTGGGCCGCGGACTGCGGCGCACGTCGGCGGACCTGCGCGAGACTCGCGGGCGGTTGGCGAACCACGTCGCCGAGCGGCTCACCGCACTGCCGCTGATGCGCGCGTGCGGCACGGACAAGAGCGAACGGCGCGCGTTCGAGCGTTTGCAGGAGCGCCTCTTCGGCGAGGCCGTTCTGCGCGCCCGCTCTCTCGGCGGACTGCGCGCCATCGCACAGGGCGCTGCCGGCCTCGCGACGGTCGCCGCACTCGCGGTCGGCGCCGCGCGCGTCGAATCGGCGGGCGTGTCGACGGGCACGGTGGCCGCGACGCTCGCGCTGGTCGGCCTGCTCGCGCCCACGTTCCGCGACCTCGGTCGCGTGCACGAGACCTGGGTCGAGTCGCGACTGACGCGCCGCAAGTTGCTGGAGCTGTTCGAACTGCCGACGCTGCGGACGGGGACGACGCACCTGCCCGAGGCGCTGTCGCGCGGCGCCTTGCCGATCGTGTTCGACGGCGTGGCGGTCGCCGATGTGTTCGAGCCCTTCGATGCGGTGGTGCCGACGGGTCGGCGCATCGCGCTCACGGGCCCGGCGGGTTCGGGCAAGTCCACGTTGCTCGGACTCGTCGCGCGCACCGTGCGCTCCGACGCGGGCCGCGTGCTGGTGGGCGGCGTCGACGTCGTCGAACTGGCGCGCCGCGACTTCCGCCGGCGCGTGGGCGTCGCGGGTCCCGACCTGCCGCTCCTGCGCGGCTCGCTGCGCCGCAACCTGCGCTACCGCTGGCGTTCGTGCGACGACGCGGTCGCCGCGCGCGCGATCGATTCCGTCGATCTCGCCGACTGGCTCGCGAAGCTGCCGCTCGGCGAGGAAACCCGTATCAGCGAGGGCGGGGCGAACCTCTCCCTCGGCGAACGGCGGCGCGTCATGCTCGCGCGCGCCGTCCTCGGCGACCCGGGTGTGCTCGTGCTCGACGAGATCGACACGGGCCTCGACGGCCCCGCGCGCGCGAGCGTGCGGCGCTTGATCGAGAGCTACCCGGGCACCGTCCTCTTCTCGACCAACGCTCCCGACTTCGTGCGCATCGCGAACGAAGTCTGGCGTCTCGAACTCGGGCGCGTCGTGCGCTCCGAGCCCAGCGCCCATTCGGCGGCCATTCCATGCTCCTGACCACGCTGCTCCTTCTCGCCTGCCCGCAAGACACGCCCAACGAGGAACCGCCGCCGCTCGCGGACGGTTGGACGTTCGAGGCCGACCGCGGCGGACTGTCGGCAGAGTCGCCGGACGGGCGCATCGAGTTCTCGCTCGGCGGTCGCCTGCACCTGGACTACGTCTCGGCCAACGAGGACGTCACGCCGCTCGAGGACGGCTTCGACGTGCGGCGCTTCCGCCTGACCGGCGAGGGCAAGTACGACGACAAGTGGACGCTGCGGCTCGACCACGACTTCGGCGGTCTCGTCGAGGGCTGGTACGGCCTGTGGCTGCGCTACGAAGGCGAGAAGCCGTGGTACTTCACGGTCGGCAACATCCAGATGCCGTTCGGCCTCGAGAACGCGATCTCGTCGAACGACACCACGTTCCTCGAGCGTTCGCAGCTCGCCGCGCTCGAGCCCGGTTACGGCGTCGGTGTGCAGGCGCAGTACCGCGGCGACGGCCACGGCACGACGTTCGGTCTGTTCGGCAACGAACTCGACGCGGCGCCCGCGCGGCGCAGCGACGGCTTCGGCGCGGTCGTGCGCCACACGCGCGCGCTGTGGCGCGAGGACGAGAAGCTGTGGCACGTGGGTGGCTCGCTGGAGCTGCGCGACGTCGACGGCGGATCGCGGTACCGGCTGCGCACGCGACCGGAACTCGGCACGGTCGAGAACCGCCTGCTCGACACGGGCAACCTGTTCGACGTCGACAGAACGCTCACGTACGGACTCGAGTCCGTGGTGCAGCTCGGGCCGCTCGCGTTCCAGGGCGAGTGGATCGCGACGGAGCTCTCGCGCGACGTGAACGATGCGTCGTTCGCGGGTTGGTACGTGCAGGCGTCGTACTTCCTCACCGGCCAGACGCGGCGCTACCGCGACGATCGCGGCGAGTTCACCGACCCGGCCGATCTGCAGGAACGCAGCGCGTGGGAAGTCGCGGCCAGGCTGAGTTCACTCGATCTCCAGGACGTCGACGTCACGGGCGGCGAGGGCCGCAACATCACGCTGGGTGTGACGTGGTACGTCGACCGCAACGTGCGCGTCATGGCGAACTACGTGCACGCCGATGCGGAGCCCAATCGCAACGGCGTGGACGAGCTGGCGCGAGCGATCGCGCTGCGGTTGCAGGTCGCGTTCTGACGAGCAACTCGCCGCACCGGGGCACGAGCGGTTGACGCGTACGGTGTCAGACACCGGATCCGTCACGGCCGGTTCGAAGTGCGGAATGCGAGCGCCGTGACGATGCGCGCGCG
>JBIKNC010000288.1:0-4955 GCA_044358925.1 Planctomycetota bacterium
GCGTCGACGGCAGCGAGCGCCGCGTGAGTGCGCGCGCGTTCCTCGTCGCGACCGGTTCGCGCGCGGTGCGACCCGCTCTGCCCGGTCTCGCGGGCACGCCGTACTGGACGTCGGACGAAGCGCTCACCGTGGAGCACGTGCCCGCGACGCTCGCGATCGTCGGCGGCGGAGCGGTGGCGCTCGAGTTCGCCACGTTCTTCGCGGCCCTCGGCACGCGCGTCACGCTGCTGTCGCGCAGTCCCCTGCTGGGCGGCGACGAGCGCCTCGCCAGTGTGCTCGCGAAGAACCTCACGGACAGCGGAGTGTGCGTCGAGACGGGCGCCGAGGTCACGAACGTCGCTCACGACGGCGAGCGCTTCGAGGTCGAGTGGTTCCGCGGCGACGGCCGCGAGAACGTGCGCACCGAACGACTCCTGATCGCCACGGGGCGTGCGCCCGCGCTCGAGGGCCTGAGACTCGACGTCGCCGGCGTCGAAGTCGAAGTCGTGGACGGTCGACCGATCCTCGACGAACACCTGTGCGGCACGAACGGTCGTGTGTTCTTCGCCGGCGACGCGTCGGGCGAACACCTCGTGTTGCACCTCGCGAACGAACAGGGCCGCCACGTCGCTCGCAACCTCGCACGACACGCACGTGAGACGCGCCTCGCGCGTTGGCAGGAGCGCGTCCCGCTGCAGGTCGTGTTCACGCACCCGCCCTACGCCGCGTGCGGAGTCAGCGCGCAGGCCGCACGTGCAGCCGGTCTCGACGTCGTGACGGCGAGCCGCGACCTTTCGAACCTCGGCCGCGGCATCGTCATGGACGTGCCGCCCGGCGGCGGCTACGTGGAACTGGTCGCCGAACGCCCGTCGTCGCGCCTGCTCGGATGCACGATCGTCGGACCGCGTGCGGACGATCTCGTGCACGTCGTCGCGCTCGCACTGCACATGGGCGCGTCGGCGCGCGACCTCCTCGCGGCACCGTGGTACCACCCGACGTTGAGTGAGGTGTTCCTCGAACTCGCGCGCGAGATCGCGCTCGCCTGCGAACAGCCGCTCGCTGCAATCCATGTCGGCTGAGCGCTCGGACGCCGAGCGCTCCTCCGCCGACCTGCTGGTGCGTGCGGTGCGCACGAGCGACGTCGCCGCGTGCCTCGCGATCTACCGCCCGCACGTCGCGGACTCGGCGGTCTCGTTCGAGTACGAGGTGCCGAGCGCGGACGAGTTCCGCGCGCGCATCGAACGGGTCACGGCGCGCCATCCGTGGTTCGTCGGTGAACTCGACGGCCGCGTCGTCGGCTACGCGTACGCGACGGAGTTCCGCGCGCGCGCCGCGTACCGCTGGTGCTGCGAGACCACGGTCTACGTGGCCGAAGACGCCCACCGCCGCGGGATCGCGCGCGCGCTGTACGAGCAGCTGCTCGCCGAACTCACGGTGCTCGGCTACGCGGAAGCGATCGGCGTGATCACGCTGCCCAACGAGCGCAGCGTGGCCTTCCACGAACGCCTCGGTTTCAGCGCCGCCGGCCGCATCGAGCGCGCGGGCTGGAAACACGGCCGTTGGCATGCGATCGGGTTCTGGCAGCGCACACTTTCACGATTCGAACCGGTGCAATTCCCGACGGATCGGACCCCGAACGGGTGAGCGGACGTGCGCCGCGGAAAACCCTGAGGCGCGGAGCTCCTCGCGCCCGATGAGGGCTGCGGGCGGCGCGACGGGCGCCCCCTGCTCGCCATGGAAACACCGGAACTCGGCCTCCCGCGTCGCGCGTCTCTCGAACTGCGAGCGCCCGACGAACTCGCTTCGGAGTTGGAGCGGGTGCTGGGGCGCGACAACGCGCTGACGGTGGTGTTCGTCCCGCCCGAACTCGATCACGCCGCGTTCGCGACGGCACTGGCGGCGCGCGACTTCGGCGGCCCGGTGATCGGCTGCACGACGGCCGGCAGCATCGGGCCGTCCGGATACGGCACGACGCTCGTGACGGCCTTCGCGCTCCCGACGCAGCACTTCACGTGCACGCTCGAGGTCGTGTCGCCGTTGGTCGGCCTCGACATGGGTCGCACCATGTCGAAGGCGCGCGAGGCCCTGCTGCGGCTGCGCGACCTGCAACGCGACGTGTCGGCGAGTTCCGCGTTCGGATTCCTGTTGGTGGACGGACTGTCGATGCGCGAGGAACTGCTCGCCAGCAGCCTCAAGGCGGCCCTCGGCGACATCTCGTTGTTCGGCGGTTCGGCGGCGGACGGCCTCACCTTCGGTCGGACGGCGGTGCTCGCGAACGGAACCTTCGCGTCCGACCGCGCGGTGCTCGCCCTCGTGCACACGACGCTCCCGTTCCGCGTCTTCAAGACACAGCACTTCGCGATCGATCAGCGGCGCCTGATCGTGACCCGCGCCGACGTCGAACGCCGCGTCGTCCGCGAGTTCGGCGGTGAACCGGCGGCAGAGGCCTACGCGCGCGCCGTGGGTGTGACGCCGCAGCAGTTGGGCCCGCAGGTCTTCTCGCAGAACCCCGTCGTCGTGCGCGTCGGCGGTCAGGAATACGTGCGTTCGATCCAGAAGGTCGGCGACGACGGCAGTCTCACGTTCTACTGCGCGATCGACGAGGGCCTCGTGCTGCGCATCGGTCGCGGCAACGACCTCGTCGCGAACCTCGACGGTCTGTTGCAGCGCATCGAGGGCGAGATCGGTCCGCCGCAGCTCGTGATCGCGATGGACTGCATCCTGCGCCGCCTCGAACTCGAGCAGATCGGGCGCCTCGACGAAGCCGGTGTGTTGCTCGCGAAACGCTGCGCCGTCGGCTTCTCGACCTATGGCGAACAGTGCGAGTCGATGCACGTCAATCAAACGCTGACGGGGGTCGCCATCGGGCGAGCGGCAGCGTGAATCCCGGCGATTTCGACGACCTCCCGAGCGCACAGCGCATCGCCGAACTGCAAGCCCGCATCGCGCGCCTCGAACGCACGAACAACGTGCTCGCGGATCGCGTCGAGCGTTCGATGGACGCACAGGGCGACGCGTTCTCCATCCTTCAGACCGCGATCCTGCTCGAACAGCGCGTCGCCGCGCGCACGGCCGAACACGCGCGCACGCTGGCGCAGCTCGAGAACACGAACGCGGAACGCGGCGCCGCGCTGGTGCGCGCGGATTCCGCGGCCCGTGCGAAGGATCAGTTCGTCGCCAACATGAGCCACGAGCTGCGCACGCCGCTCAACGGCATCCTCGGCTTCGTGTACTTGCTCGAAGGGACGCGCATCGACGACGAACAACGCGACATGCTCGGGACGGTGCACCGCTCGTGCGACGCTCTCCTGAGCGTGATCGGCGACATCCTCGACTTCTCGAAGCTGGCGGCCGGCGCGTTCGTCTTCGATCAGGCGCCCTTCGATCCGCGTGCCGTCGTCGAAGGCGTCGTCGAACTGCTCGCCGAACAGGCGTTCAGTCGCAACGTCGAGTTCATCGCGGACATCGACCCCGCGCTTCCGCTGCGTGTCTCGGGCGACTCGGGCCGACTGCGCCAAGTGCTGATCAACTTGGTCGGCAACGCGATCAAGTTCACCGAACGCGGGCAGGTGAGCATCGTCGTGCGCCTGCTCGACGAAGGCGGCGAAGGTCCGACCATCGAGTTCCGCGTCGAGGACACCGGGCGCGGCATCGCACCCGAGTTCCAGACGCGCCTGTTCGAGTGCTTCTCGCAGGAGGACGCGTCCGACACGCGCCGCCATCACGGCACCGGCCTCGGCCTCTCCATCGCCCAGAAACTCGTGCAAGGCATGGGTGGGAAGATCATGGTCGCGTCGCAACCGGACGTCGGGAGTTGCTTCCGCTTCGCACTCAGCTGCGCAGAACGCGCGCGCTTCGAACGCGACTCCGTCCTGCGCGGAAGCCACGTGTTGTGCGTGGGTCCGTCGCGCGCCGCGTGCGACGCGTTGGCGAGCGACCTCACCTGTCTCGGCGCACGCGGCACGTCCGTCGTGGACGAAGGCGCGGCGCGCCGCCTCGCGAGCAGCGGCGAGCGCTTCGACGTGCTCCTGGTGGTCGAAGGCCTCGGCGACGACGGCGCCACCGAGCGCGCGGCGCGGCTCGCGGATCTGGCTCCGCTGCGCTTCCTGGTGGGCCCGGCGCGCTCGCGCCCCGAGGCGGCCGAGCTCGAACGCGCACGCCTCGACGGTTGGATCGCACGTCCGTCGCGGCTCGACGACCTCTCTCGACGCATCAGTGCGGCGATGGGCGGGCAGCGAACCGTCGAGCACGTCGAGAGCCTGCACCCGGCGCGCCTGTCGGGCCGGGTCCTGCTCGTCGAGGACCACCCCGTCAATCGGCGCGTGGCCGAGGCGTTCCTGCGCAGCATGGGGCTCGAAGTCGTCAGTGCACGCCACGGCGCGGAGGCGGTCGACATCGCCGCGGACGAGGACTTCGACGTGATCCTGATGGACTGCCAGATGCCCGTGATGGACGGCATCGAGGCGTCGACGCTCATCCGCGCGAACGAGAGCGGGACGCGGCGCGTGCCGATCCTCGCCCTGACCGCGGACGTCCACAGCGAGACACCCGAGCGTTGCCGCGCAGCAGGCATGGACGACTTCGTCTCGAAGCCGATCGCGCCGGACGCGCTGCGCAGCGTTCTGTCGCGTTGGATCGCCGACACGCGCAGAGCGGCGTGAACCGCGCGCGCGTCAGTGCGTGAGCAAAACTTGCTCACGAACGGGCTCCAACCGCGCCAGCGGTTGGGCCACAGGCCTCTGAGAGAGTGGTGTCCGGCGCGAAGCGTCGACTTCTTCTCACTCTCTCAGTGCGTGAGCAGAACTTGCTCACGAACGGGCTCCAACCGCGCCAGCGGTTGGGCCACAGGCATCTGAGAGAGTGGTGTCCGGCGCGAAGCGTCGACTTCTTCTCACGCACTCTCTCTCAGCGCAACAGGGAGACGACGACGACGATCGCGACGGCGACGGCCACGCCGCTCAGGAACAGGCCGCGTT
>JBIKNC010000080.1:0-17334 GCA_044358925.1 Planctomycetota bacterium
TGCCGTAGACGTCGTGAACGGGATCGAAGACGCGCTCTGCGACGGCGGTGGTCGCGACGTCGCAGCCGTGCCAGTGCAGGACCATCGCCACGGACGTCGGGCTGCACACTCGCGGTGCGAGTTCTGCGCTCAGCGACTTCTGACTGCGCGCGGGCACGTCGAGTGCGACGTTTCCGTGCGGTCGCCACGTCGCATCGAACGTCGACGCGGCGTTCACCGCGGCACTCGTGCAGACACACACGTGCTCGAGCTCGACGGGGCCGCGCGTGTCGACGCGGTACTGAAACTGCATGTGGGGACGTTCGAGCAGCAGCTCGTCGATCGCCACGCGTCCGCCTTCGAAGCTTCCCTGCAGCGCATCGACGGTCGGCGCCGCGCCCCACTCGAGCAGCGCGCACCACGGCGACCACGGTGCGTCGTGGCGTTCACGCACGCGCAGCGCCAGCACGAGGCCGCCGCCCCCAGCGACGCGAGCATTGCACGAAGCGACGAGGCGCTCGAACGGCGGAGCGCTCACGACATCCGACAGCGCGCGGCGTGTGGTCGCTGTGCTCGTGTCGAAGGTCGGGAGTTCGTCGCCCGTGTCGACGACGAGCGTGTGGCGCTGCGACGGCAGTGCTTCGAACCACTCGGCGGTGGTCCGCGGCCGCGACGGCGACTCGACCGCTGCTGTCGAACACGCCGTCGCAACGAGGATCGACAGGAGCGCCGAAGCTCCGATGAACACCTGGACGCGGGACATCCGCGCCACGGTACGGATGTCCATGAAGTCGCCAGGGTCCGCGCACGACGCTCGAACCCTGTCCCCAGGCTCCACTTCCGTGGTGGCCGCCAGCCACGGGCAAGCCAGGGCCCCTGGGGTGACAAAATGGGGCTAAACTCCCCGCTTCTTCCCCGACTTCGGCGACTCGTGGCGGCCCTCTCGCCTGCGAGCCGCCCTCGTTCCGTCCTGACCGCCGCCTCAGCGGTCGCATCCTCGTTCCCAGACATGCTCTCGCACCTCACGTGGGCGCCCCTCGCCCTTGCTCTCGCGGCTGCGCCGACCCCCGGTGGCGGTGGCGCAAGCTTCCCGTCCGACACGAAAGGCTGGGCCGCAGTGACCTGCGGCACTCGCTCCATCTACACCGCTGACCAGCAGTACACGTTCGGACTCATCGACGTGCGCAACCCGGTCTTCGGGCCCAACCACTACGCGGCGCCCGCGTACCACGACAGCTCGTGGACGGCGACGAACATCGGCAACGTGTTCGGTGTGACGTGGGACAACGACCTCGACATCTACGTCACCGCGACGTCGAACGTCGAAGGCTTCGCGATCCCGGGTGTCGTCCACGACGCCGTGTGGCGCTACGGCGACCTCGGCGGCGGAGCGAACTCGACGGCTGCAGCCGGCACGGTCTACAAGATCGACGGCAAGACCGGCGTGGTGAGCGTGTTCGCACAACTCCCGCAGCAGTCGATGATGCTCAAGGCGGAGAGCTACGCGACCCGCATCACGGGTCCGGGCCTCGGCAACATCGCGTACGACACGAACAACGACCAGCTCTTCGTGTCGAACTTCGAAGACGGTCGCATCTACCGCCTGTCGAACTCGGGCGCGGTGCTCTCGACGTACGACCCGCTCACCCCGGACAACGGCGCCGTCGGCTTCGCGCCGCGCGGTGAGCGCGTGTGGGGCCTGAACCTGCTCGAAGGGCGCCTCTACTACGCGATCTGGCCGGCGACCAACGCTCAGCCGACCGTGCGCTCGGTCGCGTTGTCGAACGGCAACTTCGTCGGTGGCACGGACCAACTCGAGCTGACCGGCGCCTTCCTGAACCCGGGGCACCCGATCTCCGACATCTCCTTCAGCCAGGACGGTCGGATGCTCCTCGGCCAGCGCACGATGCTGGCCTTCACGTTGCTCGGCGACAAGTTCTCGGACGTCGACTGCTACAACCACCGCACGTCGGTGGCGGTGTTCGAAGGTACGAGCGGCAATTGGACGGAGACGCGCGACTGGGGCATCTCGGTCGTCGGCGGAGTGACCCCCGAGTCGTACGGCGGCGTCGACTGGGCCGATCGCCTGGGTGTCAACGACACGATCTGGGCCTCGGGCGCCGACATGATCAACACGTCGAGCGGCTCGCACGGGATCATGGGCATCGACTTCGTCGACCTGCCGAACAACCCGGCTGCGATCGCCGGTCCGTTCTCGGCCATTCCGTACGACCCGAACGCTGTCGGCGACCCGAAGGGCATCGGCGGTGACGTCGAGATCATCGGCCGCGCCCGTCCGCTCTGCACGGGCGCGTTCGTCCTGGCCTCGGTCGACACGAACTTCCCGGCCTGCAACCACCCGACCGACTCGCTGCTGACCGCCGACCTGCCGGTCGCCGGCGCCCAGTGGTGCTGGTACCTCGACTCGAACTTCCCGGGCGCGCTGTACTGGGTGTTCGCGTCGTTCGGCAAACAGGCCGTGCCGTTCGACCTCCTGGGTCTGTGCGACATCTGGGTCGATCCGTTCGCGCTCTACCAACTCGCCGGCGGCATCGTCGACGGCAACGGTGACGCCACGAAGTGCATCGTGCTCCCGTCGGACCCGCAACTCATCGGGTTCGAGTTCATGATCCAGGCGCGCGTCTGCGATCCGACTTTCGTCGGCAGCAAGCCGATCCCCGGCTTCCCCGACTTCTTCAGCAACGGCGTGTGCTTGAAGGTCGGTTGCCCGTGACGTCGGGCGGCGGACGCACCGTCCGCTGCACGTGATCGGAGCCACGGGGTCGCGACGACGAGTCGCCGACCCCGATGCGACAGGGCAGCGACGAGAGTCGCTGCCCTGTTGCGTTGGTGGCGGCCGCGTGCGCGCACCGAACCACACTCGACGCGCCCCGCTACCCTGGACGGATGTTCGCGAGTGGCTGTTCGGTGTTGGCGCTCCTCACCGGAGGCGACCTGGCAGCGGCGCAGGAGCGCACTCCGGCGCCCGTGCTCGTCCTGGTCGTCGCCCGACCGGCCGAAGACCTGGACTTCGCGCGCGCGGTCGACGCGGCGGTGCGCTTCCACGGAGCTGCGCTGCTCGAAACGGGTGCCGCGCCGAGTCGCGAGTTGCTACCGGCACTGCGCGAACTCGCACCGCGTCGCGTGCTCGTCTTCGTTCCGGCTGCACAGTTCGATGCGGCGCTGCACCGGCGCCTGTTCGCGCTCGCACGCGCCGTCGACGACGATCCGTTCGTCGACTTCGAGTTCGGGTACATGACCGCGAGCGACGGTCCCGCACTCCTCGCACTGTGGCGGCGCACCGAAGCGTTCCATGCGTCGGGTCCGCGCTCCGCGCGCTGGAACGAAGTCATGGTCGCGACCGGCATCGAATCGCTCGTGTACGGCAACCACGTCCCGCGGCTCGCGGAGCTGGCCGGCTTCAGCGGCGACGGCGTGTGCCTCGGCGTCGTGGAGAGCGACCCGAACGTCCTCGCCTTCGCGGCGCGCGAACTGGTGCGCCTCGACGGTTCGGCCGTGGTCTCGTTCACCGGCAACGGCGACCCGCAGGGCGTGTGGCTCTTCGACGGACGGCGCAACCTCGACCGCGACGCGCACTGGGACTACGCACCTGATCGCGTCGGTTCCGATCCCGACGGTGTCATGCCGCGCCTCCTCGCCGCGGACGTGCGTCGCCGCGATCTCTCCGGCGCCGTCGTGTGGAGCGGGACCTGCCACAGCGCCGTCACGCGGCGGGCCGTGGTGGAAGGCGACATCGTCTCGACCTTCGGCCGCACGTCCGGCCGCGTGATCCACGAACTGCCGCCCGACGAGAGCCTGTGTCTCGCGTTCCAGGGCGCGGGCGCAGTGGCGCTGCTCGCACCGGTCGGCGCGAACCACGGCTTCGCCGTCGACGTCGAGCAGGACTTCGCGCTGCGCCACGGCGCAACGCTGGGCGCCGTGATCGCGTCGACCTGGGACGACGTCGTCCTCGCGGCGAACGGCTCACCGCGGCTCGCCGATCCGTTCGACGCGGTCGAAGGCGAGGACGAGGACGTCATGGCCGCGGGCGGCGCGAACCGCGTGTTGATCGGCGATCCGGCGCTCGCGCCGTTCCGCGCCGTGAGCGATGCGTGTGAACGCGTGGCCGTCACTCGCGAGGGCGATCGACTCGTCGTCGACGTCGCTTGGGAGGCGGGCTTCGAGCCGCGCGCCTGGGACATGTACGGCAGCGACCGCGAGCGCGACGGCCGCATCACGGCGCGCGTCGAAGTCGTGTGCGGCGCTGCGTCGCTGGAGATCGCGAGCGCCGCCGTGAGCGTCGAGGACAGCGACGGCGGCGTGCTGCCCTTCGTGCTCGGTCCGTGTCTCGTCGAGGACGAGCCGGGCTTCGCGGTCCTGCACCTGTGCGCGCGCGCAGCGCGCGAGTCCATCGGGACCCGCGCGCTGCGCGCTCGCTTCACTCTCGAACTCGCGCACGACTCCGTGCGCGAACGCTGACCGGGGCGTCGGTCAGCCGCCGCTCTCGGCCGGAGCGGCTTCGCTCGCCGCGCCGTCGGTGGTACCCGCGTCCGGAGCCGCGCTCTCTTCGAGCGACGCCGGCTTCGGCAGCGGGCAGTCCGGCCACCAGGTGTGCAGGTGACCGAAGTGCCACAAGCCGTACACGAGACCGCTCAGCACGAGCAGGACGACGATCACCGTCGGCCAGGGGCTCTTCTTCGGCGCGTACGGATCGACGAGCGAGCGCTCCGATCCCGGCGGGAAGGCGCGCGTGTCGGTCAGCGAACGACCGAGCGGGATGTTGACCTTCGTCAGCGCGTTCACGGCCCAGCCGTTCGCGTCGAGGATCGGGCCGAGGTTGCGCTGGCGCAGCTTGAGCCACGCGATCACGACCGACGGCCCCGAGATCAGGAGCATCAAGCCGAGCAGGCCGAGCGGCATCAACATGCCGAGGCCGAAGAACGAACTCATGATCTGGCCGACGACGACGGCCACGCCGCTGATGGCCACGCTGATCGCGGCCAACACGCCGATGTCCATCTTCTTCGGCGCCGCGCCCGCTGCCGGAGCTCCACCGGAAGCCGCAGCGGCACCTGCGTTCGCCGCGCCCGCCTGCAGCTTGGCGTTCGCCGCGTCGTCCGAAGCCGCGGCGCGCTTCGCGACCGTCTCCTCGATCCAGCGCAGGAGCTTCTTGTACGGCGACCAGAACGCCTGCCCGAGGCTGATCGGATTGTCGACGATCTTCGTGATCGTCGCATCCCAGTCGCGACCGGCGCGGTCGTAGAACAGACCGTTGCGTCCGACGAACAGGTTGTCGCTGTCACCGGCGGTGAACGCGGCTGCGATCTGCAGCGTCGCTCCGCTCGGGCGTCGGCACTCGACGTAGGTGAGATAGGCCTTCGACATCGGCGCGAGCGTCGCGTGTTTGCCTGCGTCGTTCACCGCGACGCACAAGTCCATGCTGCGGCCGTCGAAGTACAGCGTGCCCGCTTGGAAGATGGCCTTGTCGCGCGAGTAGAAGTCGGCGAAGTTGACGAAGTTGCGCAGCAGCAGGTGCAGGTCGCGCACGTAGCGCACGAGGCGTTCGACGTCCTCGATCGCGCCCACGTCGGCGGCTGCAGCGAGGTCCGTAGCGATCACAGCTTCGAGCGCCGGACGTTCCTTGCCCGCGAGGAGCGCACGCACGCGCTCCTTGCCGAGGCTCGCGACCGACGCGCCGGACGTGTTCGCGGCCCAAGCGACGTGCGCGGCGAGTTTGTTCTTCAGCGCCGTCCAGTCGGCGTGGGTCAGAGCTGTCGCGTCCTTGCCGAGGAGCACGGCCACAGCGTCCTTGCGCAGCGCCGCGATCGCACAGGCCCAGGCCGGGTTGACGCCGGAGCCGAGCGGCAGCGGCTTCTCCGCCTCGACCGCGGCGAGCGGGAAGCCGCTGATCTCACAGGCCGAGATCGAGAGGTCCTTCGCCGCGAGTGCGAGGAACTCGCCCTCCTCGCGGTTGAGCGCCGCCTGCGCGCGCTTGTCGAACGCGACGAGTTGGCAGCGCGCGAAGTAGTCGTCGACCTTCGTGCGCACGGCGGCGACCGCAGCGGCGGCAGCGGCGGTCTGCGCGCCGAACGGCAGAATCGCGGCAGCGTCCTTCTCGGCCGACAGCTGCCACGCTTCGTGCGCGGCGAGTTCGGCGTAGAAGTGCGCGAGTGTCTTCGCGTCGTAGCCCTGCGCGCCCGAACGATCGCGCGCTCCGCCGGTCGTGCTCACGACTTCTTCGGCGACCTTGCGAAGCGCTGCGTCGGCGATCGAAGCGGGCGCGACGATGCCGTCGCCGTTGAACTGCGCCTGCTCGATGATCTTGCCGGTCGCGGTCGCGTCCGCGACCGTGATCACGCCGTCGCTCTTCTTGAGGCTCGCGAGAACGTGCTTCGCGGACGCGAGCAGTCGTGCTCCTTCCGGTGTACCGCCCTCGATGTCGTCGAGCGTGATGCCGTCCTTGCGCTTCTCGACGAGCGCTGCCTTGCGCTTCAGCACCTTCGAGATCCAGGTGACCGCGCTGAGGACCTCGGGCACGCGCACGCGGCCGTCTCTGTCCGAATCGAGCAGCGCGAGCGTCCGTTCGTCGAACTCGAGGCCCTTCACCGGACACGAGAGAGCGACCCAGAGTTTCTGGTCGAGTTCGCCGAGATTGAGGATGTCGTCGGCCGTCTCGAGACGGACCTGATCGACGCCGCCGGCGCGGAAGAAGCGCCAGCGGTGGCTGGACGGACGGGTGGAAGTCGCCATGGGGAGTTCGCTCGTGACTGGTGGGCAGTCGCGCCATCCGAGCGCCGCAGCGACCGCTGCGCACTCGAATCGACGCGATGAACCGCGGAGTTTCAAGAGCTGCGAGCGGCAGTGTCAAGCAACTCCGCGCTTCACTCACGGGCGCATTCGACACGCGGCGGGAGGAGCCCGCCGCGTGTCATCCACCGCATCTCACGGCAGACGTGTCATTGCAAGATCTGGACACGCGCGGCCGGCGTCGCCGCGAGCCAGTCGCCGCCCGTGTCCGGATCGAACACGAACCACTGGGCGTGGAACACGAGCCCGCCCAGGCTCGGGGCCGCCAACGCGAAGTGCAGCGACGCGTGTCCGTTGCCGGCGCCCGTTCCCGACAGCACCGTCGGCACGAGCTGCGCCACGGGCGAGAGTGCGACGAACGACGTGGCTCCCAAGACGTCGAAGCCCGACGGCGCCGCACCGAGGTCGATCACCAGCCAGGCCGGCGCACCGCCGAGCGCCCGGTCGATCGCGATCGTCGTGTCCGTGCTGCCGACGAGGGCGGGTTCGAGGGCCCACATGCGCGGCAGGGTCGCACTGCCGCCCGCAGACGCCGTGCCGAAGTTCGCGTTCGCGGCCGGCCCTTCCGTGGCCAGCAACGGCCGCTCGAACGGACCGCTCTCGTCCACGGCGCGCTGATCGGTCAGCGGCCGACCGAGGAACGCGACGAGCGCGTTCTTCTGCTGCGGCGTGAGGCCGAGCGGCTGCATCGCGGGCGCCTTGTTCGGGGCGTCGAAGTCACCGCCGCGGTCGTAGAACTCGACCACGTCCGCGAGCGTCGCGAGTCCGCCGTCGTGCATGTACGGTCCGCGACCCTGCACGTTGCGCAGGCTCGGCGTGCGGAAACGACCGCGATCGCCCTGCACGCCGGTCACCCCGAAACGCCCGAGGTCTTCGTTCACGGGACGCACGCCCGTGTAGTGGAAGGCCTCGTCGGTGAAGCGATTCCCGGCGTGACAGCCCGCGCAGTTCAGTTGCCCGAACAGTTGGAAGCCCTGCAGCTCGAGCGGCGTGAGTCCCTGACCGGTCGCGAGGAACGTGTCGAGCGGCGTCTGTGTCGGCGCGAGCGATCGTTCGTACGTCGCGATCGCCATGGCGACGCGCACCGGCGTGACGGCGGGCGTGCCGAACGCTTCCGCGAAGAGCTGCGGATAGCTGCGACCCGCGATCCAGTTCGCGAGCACGGTCGGAACCTGCGGCGAGAGCGCGAGCGGCTCACTCGTCGCGATGCGCGCCACGACGTTGCTCCAATCGTCACCGATGTGACCCATCTCGACGTCGCTCACGGGCGGTTCGAGCACTTGCACTTCGAGCGCGGCGCCCGCTTGGATCACGGTCTGCCCCGTGAGCGGATCGACGAGCGCGCCCGTCGCACGCCCGTCCCAGAACAGCCGCGGCACGTACGCCGCGGTGAGTGTGCTCGGTGCCTTGCGCGACGTGACCTGCGGCGCGAGACCGAAGGCCGACGGCGTCAGGTCGCCGTTCGCGAGCCCGCGCTGCACCCCCATCGAACCGGTCACGTCGTCGGGCGTTCCGAACAGACCGTCGAGTCCGGGGTGTGTACTCGCGCCGTTCGTCTGGAGCGCACGCGGATCGCTGCCGCCGTGCGTCGAGAAGTGGCAGGTGCCGCACGCCATGGTGCGGCTCGCCGACATCTGTTCGTCCCAGAACAGCGCGCGACCCAGTTGCGTCTTCGCGAACGTCGGCTGGTTCTGCGGCGGTGCGATCGGCGGTTGGAGCGGCTGCAGAGGCGGCGGCGGCGGCGGACCTTGAGCGAAGGCTCCGGACGCGGCGGCGAGGAGCACGAACACACCCAGGATGATGCGCATGGCGGGAGGGATGAAGAGTCGGCGAAGGTCGCATGAAATGCGTGCGACGCGCGCTCTAGTCGAGAGCGAACCACGGCGTTGCGAGCGTTGCGATCGCGGCGGCGCGAGCTGCTGCGTCCCCGTTGCCGGCAGCGCGAACGGTTCGCGAGCGGTGCTGGCGTGGGAGCGAGCGGAGCGCGAAACTCCTGCGTCGCACAGCACTCCACCATGCAGAACCTCTTCGCTCCGTCCGTCGTCGTCGCCCTGCTCGCTTTCGGTTCGCACGCTCGTGCACAAACCGAAGTCTTCGGTTGCGACGCCAATCCGCCCGGCAGCCTGGCCGTGCTCGCCGGTGAAGCGCGCGTCGGCGGTTCGTTCACGATCGGTCTCGACAACCCGCTGGGCACACAATCGGCCGGCGCACTCGGTGTCCTCGCGCTGACGAAGTTCGCCGACGCGGCGTTCCCGTGCGGCACTCCGGCGTACGGCCTGTCGATGGCGGGACCGAGCTTCGCGGGTGAGCTGCTCGTCGACCTCGGTCCGGCGAGCCTCGTGAGTCTGCGCTTCACGACGCCCTTCGGCGGCCCGGGTGCGCCCGCGACCGCGACCTACACGATCCCCGCCAACGCGGCCCTGGTCGGCGTCGTCGCACACGTGCAGGGCTTCCTGCTCGACGTCTCGGGCACGACCGACGTCGTCGTCGGTGCGACACGCGCGCTGCGCCTCGACGTCGAGAGCGCCTGCAGCACACTCGCGCCGTGTGTGACGCTCGTCGCACAGCAACGCAGCGCGTACGCCGAGTCGCGCGCGTTCGACTACGACTACGACAACGGCGAGTCGCACGCGGTCCAGCCCTTCGGTGTCGCGAACGTCTGGAGCGACGGCGCGGCCGTCGACCACAGCGACTGGTACGGCACACCGATCGGCACTTCGGCTGCCGACGTCGCGACGTTCGTCGGCTCGCGGCGCGTCGCGGCCACGTTCGCGCTCGCGGCAGAGACGTTCGGCAACCTCTTCCAGGAGGACGCGTACGCCCGCGGTGAACTCGCGGTGGCGTTCGACGTGCCGACGCGCGTGCGCTTCGTCGCGACGGCCAGCGGCAGCACGAGCGGCGGATACGGCGAGGCCTACGCGCTCGTGAAATCCGGCGCGAACACGCTGTTCTCGATGGGCGCGTTCCAGGGCCAGAGCGACACACGCACCCGCAGCGGTTGGCTGCAGCCCGGCGCGCACACGATCGACGTGCGCGCCGACGTCTTCGCCTACGGCGGGTCGGGCGGCGGCGGCTTCTCGGAGCAGCACACGGCCGACCTCGGCTTCGAGTTCGTGATCCTCGCCGTCGCGGACTTCGACGCGGACGGCGACGTGGACGCGGACGACGCTCAGGCCTTCGGCGCCGCGTTCGTGAACGGCTCGCTCGACACGGATGTGAACGGCGACGGTTCCGTCGACTCCGCGGACGCGAGCCTGTTCGACGCGGCCTGGCTCGCGGCGCAGTAGCCGCGGCGCCGCTTCCGTCACTCGAAGGGAGCGCGCCGCGTCGCGGCGCCGTTCGCGACCCGGCGCACGCCGGCACACCACACGTCGCGCACGGCGAGTGACCCCGCTTCGAGCACGACGAGATCCGCGTGGGCGCCGCGCTCGATCACTCCGCGACCCGCGAGTCGCAGATGACGCGCGGGATTGCACGTGACGAACGGCAAAACGTCGCCGAGCGCGAAGCCGCGAGCGACGAGCGTCGCGACGAGCGTCGGCAACGTGTCGGGACGACCGACGTCGACGTGGACGAGTTCGCCCTGGCGGTCGAACACCGGCAGACAACCGCCGCCGTCGGAGCTCGCAGTCACGCGCGAGCGATCGATGCCGCGTGTGAGCACCTGCTCCAGCGCATGACTCGCTGCGAGGTCCGCGTCGGGGCCGCTCGCGGGCGCCGCGCCATCCTCCGGTCCGGCAGTGACGTCGACGGCCAAGCCGCGCGGCACGAGTGCGAGCGCTTCCTCGAACAGCGCGCGCCGCCGATTGACGTGCGTCGGTTGGAACGTGCGCGGCGGCAGTTCGCTCTCGTCGAGCGCGCGCCGCACGAATTCGAGTCCGCGCACACCGTCGCCGAGGTGCAGGTGCAGGACGCCGGCCTTGCCGGTCATGAGCCCGCCGACGTGACACTCCGCGGCGACGCGCAAGAACTCGTCGTACGTCGGTTGGCTCGAACGGTGGTCGCTGATGGCGAGTTCACCGAAACCGATGATCGGATCGACGTGGCAGATGTCGCGCCGGATCGAACCCGTGAGTGTCGTCGGCGGCAGGTGGTAGCCGCCCGTGTGGCAGAACGCGCCGAGGCCCTGCGCACGCAGGCCGTACACACCGTGCACGAGTTGGCCCGTCGTGCGCACGCAGTCGTCCGTGCCGAGCACACCGACCACCGTCGTCACGCCGGCCAGCAGGAACACGTTCGCCGTTTGCGGCGGCACGCTCGAACCGAAACCCGTCTCGCCGCCGCCGCCCGTGACGTGCGCGTGGCCGTCGACGAAACCGGGCACGAGCGCGCGGCCGCCGAGCTCGGTCACACGCACGTCGAGGCGCGGATCGAGCGCCGGCCGACCTTCGCCGATCCACAGCACGCGCCCGCCGCCGATCAGGACGCTGCGTCGCCCCAGCGCCTGCGGCGCGAAGACGTCGGCGTCGGTCAGCAGTTCGAGACTCGCTTGATCGTTCATCGCCGTCATCTCAACGCATCCACGCGCTCGGTCCCAGCACGGCGGCCACGAGCGCGAGCGCGGCCACGAAATACAGGAGCGCGATCAGCTTCCACGACCAACGCACCCACACCATCCACGGAACGCGCGCCGCGCCCAGGACGCCCATCAGGACCGCGGACGTCGGGATCAGCATGTTCCCGAAACCGTCGCCGTACTGGAAGGCGAGCGCTCCGACCTGCCGATCGAGTCCGAGGATGTCGCACAAGGGCGCGGTGACCGGCATCGACAGGGCCGCTTGGCCGCTGCCCGACGGCACGAAGAAGTTGAGCACGGCCTGACCGATCATCACGAGCACGGCCGCGACCGGACCCGGAAGTCCTTCGAGCGGCGCCGCCAGTCCGGCCAGCAGCGTGTCGAGCACTTGCCCGTCCTCGAGCACACCGAGCACACCGGCCGCGAGTGCGATGACGAGCGCGGGCTCGACCATCGACGCGGCGCCGCTCGTGAACTCCTTCGCGATGCGCGCCGTGGAGAAGCCCGCGCACAGACCGCCGATCACACCGGCGCCGACGAAGACCGCGGCCATCTCCTCGACGTACCAGTCGAGGTACGCGACGCCGACGGCGGAGAGCACGAGCGTCGAGAGCGTCGCCAGCAGCACGAGCACGTCGCGCAGCGCGAGCGGCGGCGCGGCGCTTCCGGGAGCATTGACGTTCGACGGGCCGCCGCTCGGCGCGTGACCGCTCAATCGCCTGCGCCAAGTCTCGTCGAGTTCGAACGTCGGCGAACGCGCGGGCTCGCGCCGCACACGCTCGGCCCACCACACGAGCCACGCGAGCCCGACGCCGGTGAACACGAACCACAGCGCGACGCGGAAGCCGAGGCCGGACATGTACGGCAACTCCGCGATGCTCTGCGCGATGCCGATCGTGAACGGATTGAAGAACGCGCCGCCGAAGCCGACCTGCGACGCGAGGTAGCACATCGCGACGCCGGTCAGCACGTCGTAGCCGAGCCGGATCGCGAGCGGAATCGTCACCAGCACGAACGCGATCGTGTCCTCGCCCATGCCGAGGATCGCGCCGCCCAGACTGAAGAGCACGAAGATCGCGGGCACGACGAGGTGGCGTCCCGCGCCGCCGCCCAGCCGATCGACGGAACGTGCGAGAACGCGGTCGATCGCGCCCGTCGCGAGCAGCACACCGAAGCCCGCGCCGACGAGCAGCACGAAACCGATGACGTCGGCGCGCGCGGAGAAACCACGCAGCGGTGCGAGTGCGACGGCGCGAGCGGCGACGGCGGCGCGCTCGACGAAACCGCGCGGTTCACTCGCGTCGAGGCGCGCGTAACTGCCGGGCACGACGACGGCGCGCGAACGGCCCGGCAGGCGCACGAGCACTTCGGCGCCCGCGACCAAGGCACCGACGGGCGCGCGTGTGGACGCGTCGAGCACACGCTCCACTTCGAGCTCCGCTCCGAGATCCGTGGGCGCTCCGACCGCCCGCGCGATGCTCGCGAGGTCGTCGCCCGCGCGCACGACGTACGGCACGAGCGCACCGAGTTCGCGGTTCTCGCGTGTGTACGCGCCGCGCGGCAGCACGAGCGACAGCAGCGCGCACGCGACGAGGATCCCCGCGAGGATCTCGAGCGTGCCCGGCATGCGCCGTCGCTGCGGCGCCGCGGCAGAGTCGCCCCCGCCCGCGGCGGTGTCCACGCCGGAGTCCGGGCCCGCGCCCGACATCAGCGCCGCCCGCGTCGCGAGGTCGGCTGACCGGCACTCGCGTCGACCAGCACGTCGAGGCGCACGCCGCGCGCACTGAAACCTTCGAGCGCGCCGTTGCGCGCCGCGAAACGCGTGTGTTCGTCCGCGCTCAGCACGAGTTCGATGCCGCCGCGGCTCGCGCGCTGCGGCAGCGACGGATCGCTCGACAGGCGCTCCAAGAGCAGCGTGAGTGTGTCCTCACCGAACGGGTCGAGGCGGTCGAACTGTGCGTCGTACGGCAGGTCGAGCGGCAGCAGCTCCGCCTTGTCGTCCGCGAAGGCGACGGCGCCCGTCTCGAGGTCGATCGTGTCGCCGCTCGAAACGAGGGCGATGCGCACATCCGTGCGGCTCCGTCCGTCGCGCTCCATGCCGGCGACGTCGACGACGACGACTGCGCGCTCACCCAGCGGGCGGCCCGTGTTCGTGCCGAGGTCGACCGCGAGTGCACGATCGTCCGCGATGCCGAAGCCGAGCGCGCGCTCCGATTCCTCGAGCGCGACGATCAAGCGCCCGATGCGCCCGCGCTTCAGGAAGTGCTGATCGACGATGCCGTACGGGAAGAAGCCGAGCCCGCGTTCGAGGTCGAAGCCGCGTTCGCCGCGCCCGTGCAGCAGCGCGTCGCGACTCGTGCCGCCGCTGATCATCGGGTCGCTCATGATCGCCGCGCCGGCGCTCGAACCCGCGACGCGACCGCCGCGTTCGAGCAGGCGCTCGAGTGCATCCTGCGCCGGCGTGTCGATGCCGCGCGGGCGGAAGACCGTCGTGATGCGCGACTGGTCGCCGCCCGTGAACCACACGGCGTGCGCCTCCTCGATGACCTCGACGTAGACGCGCGAACTCGCGCGATCGGCGGTCGCGATCGTCACTTCGAGCACGTCGAAACTCTGACCGCCGTCGCTGTGGCGCTCGAGGTCCTCCACCGCGTTCGGGCCGCTCTCGTGCGGCACGCCGCTGGCGGTCGGGAGCACGACGATGCGCTCACCGGCGCCGTCGACGAAGGCCTCGATCACCTCGGCGTTGTCCGCGTCGAGTCCCCCGCCGACGATCACGAGTTCGCCGCGCGGCGCGCCATCGAACGAACGGCAGGCGGACAGACCGAGGACGATGATTCCGCTCACGAGAGCGCGGCCGAACCGGCCGGGGCGTTGCAGGGGCATGTGGCGCTGGGTCGGTGCACGTTGTCGAAGGCCGGGGAGTTGCGAGATCCTATCCGCAGGGCGCGCTGCTCACGGGTAGAGCAGGTGCGGCGCGCACCGCTCCTGGAACGCGGCGAGGTCGGCGCGCCACAGCGGTTCGAGGTCGGCAAGTGCGGCGCCGGCCTCGAGTGCTTCGAGCACGACCGCATCGCTCAACGAACGGTCGAGCGCTGCGAGTTCGAACGCCGAACCGCCCACGTCGCGCAGCGCACAGGCCAGGGCGAGACCCGTGTGCACGGGGCGGAAGTTCTCCCAGTCGGTGACGAACAGGTCGACGCCGAAACAGCGCTCGCCCGCGAAGCGACTCGCACTCGGCGTGAAATCGACCGGCACACACACGAGGCCGGGCACTCCGAATTCCGCCATGCGGCGTGCGAGTGCGCGCCCGTCGAGCCACGGCGCGCCGATGCGTTCGAACGGTGTGTCCGTGCCGCGGCCGACCGACAGGTTCGTGAACTCGAGCAGACCGACGCCCGGGTAGAGCAGCACCTGCGACAGCCGTCGCAGGTTCGGGCTCGGCGCCGTGAACGACAGGCCCGTGGCGTCGAAGCGCATGTCGCGCGTCCAGCCTTCACACGCGATGACGTCGAGGCGCACCTCGATGTCCCGTTCCGCGGCGTACAGACGCGCGATCTCCCCCGCCGTCAGTCCGTGCCGCACTGGCAAGGTGTGACAACCGATGAACGACTCGCGGCCCGCGTCGAGCACGGGCCCCTCGGCTCTTCCGCCCAGTGGGTTCGGCCGATCGAGCACGACGAAACGCAGGTCCGCGCGGCTCGCCGCCTCGAGCGCGAGGCACATCGTCGAGACGTACGTGTAGAAGCGCGCGCCGGCGTCCTGCACGTCGAACACGAGCGTGTCGAGCCCCGCGAGCATGGCGGGCGTCGGCGCGCGCGTCTCGCCGTACAGGCTGTGCACCACGAGGCCGGTCGCGGCGTCCTTCGAACTGGCGATGCCTTCCTGGTCGAGCGCTCCGGCCGGCCCGTGTTCCGGGCTGAACAGCGCCACGAGTTCGCAATTCTCCGCCGCGTCGAGCACGTCGATCGTGCGCCGGCCCGCGCGGTCGAGGCCGGTGTGGTTCGTGATCAGACCGATGCGCGCGCCGGCCAGCGCCGCGCAGTCGCTCGCGGCGAGGACGTCGATGCCGCACGCGACGGGCGGCGCGCCGAGCGGACTCCCGTCGCCCGGAGCCAGCGCGGGACGCATGCCCGGGTTCGCGAGCAGCACGAACGGCGCGGTGAGTGCCAGAGCGATCGAGACGAGGCGCATTCCCAGCATCCTCGCTCCGATCGGCGCGTCGGACGCAGCGCGTGCCCCGCTACCATCCCGCCTTCGGTCTCGAGGCCCCCACGCTCTCTCATGCTCCGTTTGATCCATGTCGGCCTCGGGCCGCTCGGTCGCCGCGTCGCGACCGACCTCGTGCAGCGCAAGCTCGGAACCGTCGCCGCCGCCGTCGACCTCGACCCGGCCCTCCAGGGCAGCGACTTCCACGGCGTGCGCATCGGCCGCGACCTCGCCGCTGCGGTCGCAACGCCTCACGACGCCGTCGTCGTCACGACGTCGTCCGACCTCGCGCGCTGCGCCGACACCTTCCGCACGCTGATGGCGCGCGGCGCGTGTGTCGTCTCGACCTGCGAAGAGCTCCTGTGGCCGTGGTTGCGCCACGAGCGTCTCGCCCACGAACTGCACGCACTGGCGCGCGAACACGGCGGGCGTCTGCTCGGGACCGGCATCAATCCGGGCTACCTGATGGACACGCTGCCGGTCGTCGCGACCGCCGCGTGCAACGCCGTGCGCCGCGTCGACATCTGGCGCATCCAGGACGCGACGACGCGCCGCGTGCCGTTCCAACAGAAGATCGGCGCGGGCCTCGACCTCGCCGCGTTCCGCGCGAAGGCGGCGGAGGGCACGCTGCGCCACGTGGGTTTGCTCGAGTCGCTGCACCTCGTGAACGCGCGCCTCGGGCTGGGTGTCGTGCGCACACAGGAGACGCTCGAACCGGTGGTCGCGAAGAGCGCGACCACGTGCACACTCGGGCCGATCCGCGCCGGCGACGCGTCCGGCGTGCAGCAGATCGGCACGGGCTGGAACGCGCGCGGCGACGTCGTGCTGCGCCTCGAGTTCCGCGCGTCGATCGGCGAGCCGCGCCCGCACGACCGCGTGAAGGTCGACGGCGATCCGCCGATCGACCTGGTGCTCGAAGGCGGAGTGCACGGCGACGTCGGCACGAGTGCTGTGGTGCTCAACTCGCTGCGCCCGCTCATGGACGCGGCGCCGGGACTGCACACGATGGACTCGATCCGCTTGGTCGGTTTCGACAGCGGTGTGCCCGCTCGCAAGCGGTGAACATCGCGCACGCTGAAACTGCGATCGAGAGCCGCGCTCTCAGTGCGCGAACGATCGACGTGGGCGGGCGCGAGCTGCTCTTCTTCGGCGGCTGTTCGTACCTCGCGTTGTCGCACGACGAACGTGTGATCGAAGCGGCGACGCGTGCGCTGCGCGACTTCGGCGTCAGCACGGCGGCCGCGCGCGGCACGTCGGGTTCGACGGTGCTGCATCGCGAGTTCGAGGAGGAGCTGGCGGAATTCACGGGTGCGAGCGCGGCCGTGCTCCTGCCCGACGCGGGCCTCGGTGATCTCGCGGTCGGGCTCGCGCTCGTGCCGCGCGGCGTGCGTGTGTTCACCGGGCAGGATGCCCATCCGTGCATCCTGGACGCACTGGCCGCTGCGGGCGCACAGCCGCTCGAAGGCGACGATCCGAGCGCGGCGCGGCTCGACGGCGCGTCGGTCGCGTTCACCGACGGCACGTTTCCGAGCGCCGCTCGTGTGACCGACGTCGCGGCGCTGCGCGCGGCGCGTTTCGAGCGCATCGTGATCGACGACGCGCACGGTTTCGCTGTGCTGGGGACGCGCGGCGCGGGCGCAGCGGAGCGGCTCGAACTCACGACCGACGGTGAAGTGCTCGTCGCAGCACTGAGCAAGGGCCTCGGTGCGGCCGGCGGCGTCGTGTGCGGATCGGCGAACACGATCGAACGGGTCCGCAGCACGTCGCCGTCCGCGAACACGACCGCGCTGCCGCCGCCGCTCGTCGCTGCGGCGCGCGCGGCG
>JBIKNC010000289.1:0-4905 GCA_044358925.1 Planctomycetota bacterium
GCTCCGCGTTCGACGCCGTACGCGTCAACGCGCGACCTGCGCACGCACCTCGCTCCAGTGCGCGGCGCGCTCCGTGTTCGCGGTGGCGACACACAACTCGTCGAGCACGTCGAGCACGTCCTCGCGCAGCGTGTAGCTCGCGAAACGCTCCGCCACCGCCAACGCCGCCTCCGGCCCGCGCACGTCGCGCACCCGACGCACGGCATCCACCACGCGGTCGACGCGCAACAAGCGCGCCTCGGCGTAGGCCGACTCGATCGCGAGTGCGAGTTCCGTGCGACCCGCACGCACGACGCCGTCGAGGACCCACAACAGCGCTTCCGGTTCGCGCGCGACGAACGCCTCGATCCCGGCGAGCGCCGCGTCGAGGGCTTCCGCGCCGCTGCGCTCCGCCAGTCGTGAGGCGGCGACGCCGATCGCCTGCAGACCCTGCTCGACGTCGAGCGCATCCGTCTCGACGAGTCGACGCAACGCGGGCGTCGCCGCACCCACCCACGCGTCGAAGTCCGCGAACTCGGCGGCATCGGCCGGGAACAACGCGTCGATGTCGCGCGACGAGAGCGCGCCGCGCGTGACGGTGTCCATCGGCCCGCCCCAGAACATGAAGCGGCCGCCCGATTCGAAGTCGAGTTCGTACCGCGCGAGTGCGACCTCGAGCAGTCGCGCCGCGATCTGTGTCTCACCGGCGCGTGCGGCGAGGTTCGCCGCCGCGAGTGCGGCCTGACGCGGCGGCGCACTCTCGCCGTCCCAGGCGGCGAGTCGCTCCACGATCTGCCGGCAGCGCTCGAAGGCTCCGCGCGCGTCGAACTCCTTCTTCCAGGCCTCGATCACGGCCATCGCGTACCACTCGTCCTGCGCTCCGCCGAACGGATCGAAGTACCACACGTCCTCGAAGTCGGACGAGAGGTCGAGCGGTTCGAACGCCGCGAGCACTTCTGCGACGACGGCGTGGCGCACCTCGCCTTCGAGTGCGCTGTGCGCGACCTCCAGCAAGGTCTCGATCGACGCCGGACTCGACGGCATCGACGCCCCGAAGACGATGACCCGACCGCCGTATGGATCGAAGCTCGATCCTCGTGCGGCGATCGACGCGCAGTACGGCAACAACAGAGCGCACTGATCGGCGCGCCCGGACAGTGCGAGCAAGCGCGCGACGGCAGCGAGCTTCTGCGAGTCGCCCGGACCGACCGTCGACAACAGACGATCGAGTACCGCTCGCACGTCCGCGCGCTGTGCACCGACACCTGCGGCGAGGTGGGCGAGCAAGAGCTCGAGTTCGACGCGCCCGGCCGAATCGTCCGCGAACTTCGCGAGCAAACCGTCGAGCGCGGCCTCGTCCCCGAGCGTGCGCCGCGCATGACGCGCGAGCGCCTCGAACAACGGCCCGCAGTGGTCGAGTTGATCGGGCGTGCGTGTGCGGAGCTGGCGCCACATCTCGTCGCGCCCGATGTCGATGCAGGCGAGAACGTCGTAGGTCGCCGTCGGCTCCTCCTGCTTCTCCTCGGCAGGCACGCGGAAGTCGTCGAGACCGCCGCGGCGCTTCGTGCCGTCGGGATTGGTCTCCTCGCCCTCGGCGACTTCTTCGTCGCCTGCGCCGTCTTCTTCGTCGACCTCTTCGTCACCGACCGCCTCGTCGCCTTCGAGTTCCTCGGCGCCCGCGTCCTCCGCCGCGGCTTCACCATCAGCGGTTTCCACCGCCGACTCGCTCGCGTCCGTCGCGACCGCTTCTTCGGCGACGTCCGTCGCTGCGGCCTCCGTTTCGGCTGCGCTCGCGGCAGCGTCCTCAGCCGGAACGTCACCTGCTTCGTCGGCCGGAAGTTCCGGCGGCGGCGGTTCGAGCACGGCCGCGGCCAAGTCCGGCAGCTCGCCCGGCCATTGTTCGGGCAGACCGTTCCAGCCACCGAAACCCGCCCCGCCGGACCAGAAGAAGTAACTGCTCTGGTCGTCGCTCGGGAAGCTGCGCCACATGCGCCGGAACACGGCGCGCGCGACCGTCTGGTCGCCGCCGTCGACGCGTTCGGTGAACACGGCGAGGTTCGCGGGCGGCGCCTTCTCGTTGGGCGTGTCGCCGTCGTCGCTCGCGCCGGCAGCTCCGCCAACGCGCAGCCGCAGAGTCGCGCCGCCGCTCACGACCACCGTTCCGCTCGACGAACTCGAGATCGAGAGCGCCTTCATGAGCGGCACCGCGGGCGTCGTCGTCGCGGCGCTCGTGCTCGCGCTGCTCGCAGCGGCGCCCGCCGGCGCGCTCGATGCACCGCTCGCCTCGCCAACGCCCTCCGCACCGGCCTCCTCACCGGCCTCTTCGGCCGCCTCACGCGCCTCCTTCTCGGCCCGCTCGCGCGCGCGCCGCTGCGCCTTCGCCGCCTTCGAGCGCGCCTTCCAACTCGCCACTTCGAGCGGTTGGTCGAGCTTGCGCCAGAAGCGCACCAGCGCGTCGAACGGCTTCTCGTCGCCCTGCCCGAGCGCCGCGCGCCGCTCCAACGCCGCGTGTTGCTCCCACAAGAGCTCCGGGTGCCGGCGCAGTTCGTCGCCCAGCGCCTCCAGCACCGCGTCGTCGTTCGGCCAACGCTCCGCACAGGCGCGGCGGAACGCGAGCAACGCGTCCGGCTCGCCGCTGCTCTGCACGAGCTGCTCACAGCGCTCGCGCGCCGCCGCCAACTCACCGCGCGCTTCGCCTTGCACGAGGAGGTGCTCGACGAGCTGTGCCCGGTGCGTGCGCACGACGGCGGCTTCGGCCGACTGCAGCGCCGACTGCGCCTCCCAGTCCTCGTCGCTCGGCGCGCCGCGCGACTGCATCTCGACGAGCAACGCCAACGCTTCGTCGCCGCGCCCTTCGTTGACGAGGCACTGCACACGCGCCGCCTCGAACACGATGCCGTCGCCCCAGCGTTGCACGTGGATCTCGATCAACGTGCGCGCCGTCGCGGGATCGTGTTCGCTCTGCGCCGCTTGTTGCAGCGTCCAACTCATGAACTCCGGCTCCTCGACCTTCGCGATCGAGTCCTTGAACGCACCGACGAGCAGGTCGCGCGCGTCCGCGTGCAGCGGCGCGTCGAGGTTGCCCAGCAGCTGGACGAGGAACGACGCACGCGCGCTCTCGGGCAGCTTCGCGAGCGTGCGTCGCAGGATGCCCGCCATCTCCTCGGGCGGGAGAACGGCGAAGAACGGGTAGACGGCCCAGTAGCCGCGCGTGTCGAACGCGCGCTCCACGAGTTCGCCCATCTCCTCGGCGTCGACCAGTTCGCGGCCCGACGACTCCTCGAGTTCGAGCAGGATCCCGAGCAACGCCGACGCGCGCACGTCGTCCGACTTGATCGACTTCGCGGCGTGGTCGAGCAACAGAGCGTGCGCTTCGCTCTGCAGCGAGTGCGCGGCGATCTCCATCACACGGCGCGCGCCGTACTCGTCGGACCCGGTGATGGCGCGATCGAGCCACAAGCGCAGCACGCGGAAGTTGAGTTCGGAATCCTGGCAACGCTGCGCCGCCGCGAAGAGCGCGCCCGGATCGACGGCGGCGACGACGGTCGGGTCGTCGAGCACCGCCAGCACCAGCTCGCGCAGGTCCGCGGTGCGACCGTCCGCGACGAGGCGCGGCAACTGCCGGAGCGAGGGCCGTGCACCCGCCGCACCGCTTCCACCGTCGAACACGTGCGCGAGTTCGGCGCGCCGCTCCTCGGGAACGGCCGCGCGCTCCCACAGCCGTCGCGCGGCACCGTGTTGACCGCGGCGCAGGCGTTCGTCGACGAGTTGTTCCAGCAGTCCTTCGTCGCCCGTGAAGGTGGCGACGAGTTCGAGGTCCGCGGCCTCGAACGCGAGCGGCGCTCCCCCATCGAGTGCGAGTCGCCGCACCAGGTCCGCACGCCGCGCGACACGCGGATACTGCGCGAGTTGTCGGTCCGCGGCCGGTTGTTCGGCCAGCGACTCCGCCAGCTCCGCGCGCAGCGTCGCGACTTCGCGTTCGATGCGCGCGGCGAGCACGTCCTCTTCGACCGTCGTCACGAGGCCCGTGAGACAGCGCGCGAGGAACTGGTCGTACTCGTCGACGTTGATCGTCGCCCAGTAGTCGTACGGGTTCGCGGAATCGCCGATCTCGACGCCCTTCGTCGCCGTCAGCGGCTGGCGCGCGATCAACAGGTCCGCGGCGCGCTCGTAGTACGTCGCAGCGGACGCGTCGTCGCCGATCTGCTCGTGCACCTCGCCGAGCTTGACGATCAGCCCGACGTCGACGTCGCGCCCGATCAAGGCCCGTTGGTACGCGTCGCGAGCGCGACCGAGGTACATCGAACTCTCGAGCACGCGCGCGACGTCGACCGTGAACGCGCTCGACTCCTGCAGCGAGTCGGCCACCCCGAACGTGCGCGTCGCGGCCGCGACGTCGTCGGCGGCGAGGAAGGCCGCGCCGAGTTCGAGGTAGACGTCGGGCGGTACGAGTTGGCCGCTGTTCACGAGGCGCCGGCCGTAGCGCAGCGTGTCCGGTCCGCCCTGCGCGCGCTCCATCAGCTCGCGCAACAACGACACGCGCCGTTCGGCGGAGATCGGCAGTGCACCTTCGAGAGCGCGTTTGACGAACTCTTCGTCGTCGAGCTGCTCCGACAGGTCCGCGACGAGCTGGTACAGGTAGACCTTGTCGTGCCGGCCGGCGATGCGCTCCAGCGCACAGCGACGCGCCCAGCGCAGCGCGCGCGGTCCGGCTTCCATGTTGAGCAGGCCGTCGATCGCGATCGTGAAGAGGTCGTCCTCCTCCGCGCGTTCGGCCAGGTACTGGAACATGCCGATCGCACGTTCGCGCTGGCCGAGCTCGCGCATGACGTTGGCGAGCAGTAGGTAGTTCTCGATGCGATCCGCGTTGCCCGCGACACCGCGTCGGTACGCAGCGAGAGCTTCCTGTCGCAGACCGGCCAGCGC